>NZ_CP094997.1:5575000-5887500 GCF_022869785.1 Dyadobacter chenwenxiniae
GAGGCTGTGAGTGGGCGTCGCCAGGCGTTCAGGAGCCAACGTTGAAATACCACCCTTCGCTGGCCTGGGATCTAATCCGACAAAGTCGGAGACCGTGCATGGTGGGTAGTTTGACTGGGGTGGTCGCCTCCAAAAGTGTAACGGAGGCTTCCAAAGGTCTGCTCAACACGCTTGGTAACCGTGTGTGGAGTGCAATAGTACAAGCAGGCTTGACTGTGAGACCGACGGGTCGAGCAGGTGGGAAACCAGGGTATAGTGATCCGGTGGTTCTGTATGGAAGGGCCATCGCTCAAAGGATAAAAGGTACGCCGGGGATAACAGGCTGATCTCCCCCAAGAGCTCACATCGACGGGGAGGTTTGGCACCTCGATGTCGGCTCGTCACATCCTGGGGCTGGAGAAGGTCCCAAGGGTTCGGCTGTTCGCCGATTAAAGTGGCACGCGAGCTGGGTTCAGAACGTCGTGAGACAGTTCGGTCCCTATCTGTGGTGGGCGTAGGAAGATTGACGGGGGCTGCCTTTAGTACGAGAGGACCGAGGTGGACCCACCGCTGGTGAACCGGTTGTCACGCCAGTGGCATGGCCGGGTAGCTATGTGGGGAATAGATAAGCGCTGAAAGCATCTAAGTGCGAAACTAGCCCGAAGATGAATCTTCCACATAAGGGTCGTTGTAGACTACGACGTTGATAGGCTGCAAGTGTACGTGTAGAAATACATTCAGCTGAGCAGTACTAATTACCCAAGAGCTTGCACATTAACATCTTAACAATCTTGATCTCTTCTACTTCCAATATGACATGAAAAGAGTAAAAAGTGCAAGAGTACAAAGTTCATGAGTAAGATTACTCATAAGACTTTTAACTCTTAAACTCTGAACTCTAACTCAAAGAGCTTGTTGGTGACTATTGGCCTGGTGTTCACCTCTTCCCATCCCGAACAGAGAAGTTAAGCCCAGAACCGCCGATGATACTTGGATCAAACCTGGTAAAGTAGGTAGTCGCCACAATACCATTAAATACGAAAGACCATCTCAAAAGGATGGTCTTTTTTTGTGCCCATTAACCAGTGTTCACCTTTTCCCAGGCTACGCGGCCCGTCTCGACTACGCGTCCCGGAACAGAGAAGTTAAGCGCGGCCGGCTAAGCCGGGGGCGCCCAGGTTGTTCGCAACCCCGGTTTCCCAAATAAAACCCGTTAAACAGCAATATCTTGCTAAGTCTAACGGGCTGAAAATGTGCCGAAGATGGGACTCGAACCCACACAGGGCAACCCCCACACGCCTCTGAAACGTGCGTGTCTACCAATTTCACCACTTCGGCATAAAAAACTGGTTGGCAAAAATAAGAATGTTTTCTGCTTTATAAGATGGCACAATGCAAAAATTTCGATTTTTTATACTGTGACATTTTCGAACTGCGCGGGGATAACAATGTTCTTAAAACCTGCATTTTGCAATTTTAATTTGAAAGCCACTTGCGTTTCGTACTCTCCATGAACAAGAAAAATGTTTTTCACCTTTTCCGGTGTCTGGCACGATAGATAAGAGAGCATTTCATTATAATCGCCGTGACCTGAAAACGATTCCATAGAAGCCACTTGACAAACCACATCGAATTGCTCACCAAAAATATTCACCTTTTGATCACCCCGTTTTAATGCTCCGGCAAGTGTGTTTCCTGAGGCATATCCAACCAATAAAACAGTTGATCGCGCATCTCCGATATTGTTCTTGATATGATGCTTGATTCGACCTGCCTCTGCCATCCCAGATGCGGATATGATGACGCAAGGTTCATCTTTGTCATTAAGCGCTATGGACTCATTTACATCGGAAATGTATTTGAGATAAGGAAAAGCAAAAGCATCACCGTCTTTTTCAATGTATGCGAGGATCTCCGGGTTAAAACACTCGTCGTGCTCCTTCATGATTTTGGTTGCCCGGATCGCCAGGGGACTGTCTATATAAACGGGGATTTGTGGCAGCTTTCCCGAGCTGGAAAGTTGGTCCAATGCGTAAATCAGCTCCTGAGTTCGGTCAATAGCAAATGCAGGAATAATGAGCCTGCCTTTTCGCACAACGCAGGTTTCATGGACGATTTTCAAAAGATGCTCTTGCATGTCTGTTTGCTTCTCGTGTAGCCGGTCACCGTAAGTTGATTCACATATAATGTAGTCGGCCTGTGGAAAAACATCTGGCTTGCGTAAAATCCTGTCTTCGGGACGGCCGATGTCGCCTGTGAAAGTCACCTGCTTGAAAGTGCCTGCGTCAGGGATAGTTAGATGGACAGCCGCACTGCCCAAAAGATGCGCGGCGTCTGTAAGCAGCACGGCGACCTCATTGTCCGCACCTAAATAAAATGTCTGCCCATATTGTACAGTTTTAAATAAGCTCAATGCATGCACAGCGTCTTCAGTGGTATATAGCTCTTCAAGCAGCGGCCTCTCTTGCTTTTGTCGGCGGCGATTAATTCGCTCTAGATCCTTCTCCTGAATGTGGGCGCTGTCCAGCAGCATCACCCGGCACAAATCTGCTGTGGCAGCTGTACAATAGATAGGTCCGGTGAATCCTTGCTTGACAAGTCGTGGAATTAGTCCGGAATGATCGATGTGTGCGTGTGACAAAACCAGATAGTCGACATCGGAAGGTTTGAAGCCGAACTTCTCATTCAGCTCATCTGTTTGAATGCCCTGGAAAAGTCCGCAATCCAACAGGATTTTTGTCCCCTTTTCTGTGGTGATAAGGTGCTTACTTCCCGTAACGGTTCTTGCAGCGCCAAAAAATTGTATGTTCATAATGTAAACCTAATTTAAGCTAAAACATAAATTGCGTCCAGATTCCGGCCTATGCCGTCATAATCCAGCCCATAGCCGACAACAAATTTATTTTCAATATTGAACCCGGTATACCTAATGTAGATAGGTGTTTGAAGCGCTTCTGGTTTATGCAACAAGCTCGCAATCGCTACAGAGGCGGGAGCGTGATCATTAATTTGGCGTATCAACTGGGCCATTGTTAGCCCGGTATCAACAATGTCTTCGATGATAATAATCTCCCGGCCTGAAATATCATCATTAAGACCGATAATCTCCCTTACTGAACCTGTCGACTGGGTCTTGCTATAAGAAGCCAACTTAATAAATGTAATTTCACACGAAAGCGGAATTCTTTTTACCAGTTCACTTGCGAAAAGAAAGGCTCCATTTAAAACAACAATAAAAAGCGGGCAACGCCCTTCATAATCATTCGTAATTTCAGAGGCGATAGCAGCAATGCGATTTTCTATAACTTCCCTGGAAATGAGCGGGACAAATTTTTTATCGAGAATATTGATCATAATTTGAGGTGTCAGCTTACCAGGATCCGCGTTTGGAAGTGGATAATATAAAAATTGTTCTTGTCAGAAGCAGTGGAATGGTCTGAGGATCAATATTAACTCTTTTTTCAAAAACCCAGCCTGTGGCAAACGTAAAATATGATTCCCGCGTTAAATAGGGAGATTTACCCCTGATATGAAAAGTTTAATAATCCATACTGCCACATACTGTCTCTTCATCGTAGCTTCTGTCCAATTTGCATCAGCTCAATTGTATTCTTCTTCCGAGCTGGACAAGAACTACGATATGATCCTGAAAAATCCAAGCGTACAAATCGAGTCCACGGAAGCGATAAATATGCTATATAATTACAAATTTGCGGAAGCGGATACCGAGTTTCGCTGGCTTAAATATCGCTATCCGAAGCATCCGATGCCCCATTTTTTAATGGGCCTTGCCGAGTGGTGGAAAATAGTCCCTAACACTGAAAACGAAATGCACGATAAGGCGTTTTTGGCACAAATGGATTCGACCATTACCCTGGCTGAAGTCCTTTACGACAAGGAAAAAAATAAAGTGGAGCCCGCATTCTTCCTCGCGGCGGCCTATGCATTTAAAGGTCGATTATATGCGGAAAGAGAAAGCTGGACCAAAGCCGCATTTGCAGGCAAAAAATCTTTGAAATATTTTGAACAATGTAAAGGAAATGGGGACCTAACCCCGGAATTGCTGTTTGGTGACGGACTTTACAATTACTACGCAGAATGGGTGCCCAAAGAATATCCGATTTTGAAACCCGTCATGTCACTTTTTCCAAAAGGAAATAAAAAGCTGGGTGAGCAGCAATTGGAAAAGGTTGGAAATAATGCCTTTTACACGCGCGTGGAAGCCAGGTATTTTTTATTGCAGATTTACAGCATGGAAAATGAATATGGCAAGGCTTATGAAATGGCAAAATATATGTGGCAAACATTTCCTAACAATCCCTATTTTGAAAGATATTTTTGCCGGACTGCATTTGTAACAGGAAAAATGGCGGAAGCAGAAAAAGCGGCGCAGAATATTATTGAAAAAATAAGCAGCGGAATGCCGGGATATGAAGGGGTAAGCGGAAGGAATGCTGCTTATGTGCTCGCCTATTACAACATGACTTACCACAAAAACTACGATCTGGCAGCGCAGTATTACCAGAAGGCAATCGATTATTCAACCCAAACCAACTCATTAAATGCAGGTTACTACGTCTCATCATTGATTGGATTGGGTAAAATCGCCGAGATCAGAAAAGATTATGACGAAGCACTGCGCTATTATAAGCAAGCGGATGATAAGGCGGAAAAAAAATCAAGTCAGGATAGGGAGGCAAAGACAGCCATCGCTAACCTGAAAAAGATGAAACGGGATCAGCGCAGGAAAAGGTGATCTGAACTTAACCCAGCTAAGCCTTAGCTGGGTTTTTTAATGCTGCATAATGTTTGAAGAACAGCGGGATTGTCTCAATTCCTTTGTAATAATTAAACAATCCATAGCTCTCATTAGGAGAATGCAGCGCATCAATATCCAGCCCAAAACCCATCAGAATGCTTTTGCAGCCCAATTCCTGCTCAAATAGCGCCACGATCGGAATGCTGCCGCCACCGCGCGTTGGAATTGGCTTCTTACCAAAAGACTCTTCCATTGCCATTTCCGCCGCTTTATACTCGACAGAATCGGTCGGAGTTACGTAAGGCAAACCGCCGTGGTGCGGCGCTACTTTTACCTTTACCGCAGCCGGTGCAATGGACTCGAAATGTCTGGTAAATAATTCAAGAATCTCTTCGTCCGTCTGGTGCGGGACCAGGCGCATCGAGATTTTAGCATTGGCCTTTGAAGGAAGCACTGTCTTAGCGCCTTCGCCAATATATCCACCCCAAATTCCATTTACGTCCAATGTTGGGCGAACGGATGTTCTTTCAATGGTCGAGTAACCTTCCTCGCCCATGATGTCATCAATTTGGAGATCTTTTTTATATTCTTCCAAATCAAAAGGCGCTGCGTTTAGGGCTGCACGTTGATCCGCGGTCAGATCTTCGACATCGTCATAAAAACCAGGAATAGTAATGTGCCCCTTTTCGTCTTTGAGAGAAGCGATCATTTCGCAAAGAACATTGATAGGATTGGCAACGCCACCGCCATAAACGCCGGAATGCAGGTCCCGATTGGCTCCTATAACCTCCACTTCCACATATGTAAGGCCACGGAGCCCTGTTTCAATAGAGGGCACGTCGTTCGCAATGATGCTTGTGTCCGAGATTAGGATCGTATCGCATTTCAGCATTTCCTTATGCGCGCTCACAAATGAGCCGAGATTGGACGAACCGATCTCTTCCTCTCCCTCGATCATTATTTTTACATTGCAAGTGAGATTACCAGTAGCCAACATCGTTTCCAACGCCTTGATATGCATATAGAACTGGCCCTTATCGTCGCAAGATCCTCTCGCATAAATGCGCTCGTTTTTGATCACCGGCTCGAATGGCGGGGAGTTCCACAGTTCGTAAGGATCGGCTGGTTGCACATCGTAATGTCCGTAAATAAGCACGGTAGGCAGATTTTCGTCAACGATTTTTTGACCATAAACAACCGGATGTCCGGCAGTTTCATAAATCTCAACCCGGTCTGCACCTGCTTCCGAAATGCGGTCGCGTACAAATTCCGCCGCTTTGCGCATTTCCGGCTTGAATTTAGAATCTGCACTCACGGAGGGGATTCGCAACAAATCCAAAAGTTCATTCAAGAACCGGTCGCGGTTTTCATTGATATAGCTAAGCATTTTTGAGGTGTTTTCTGTTAAACGGACCGATAAACGGCGCGTCAAGTTAAAAAAATAGCCTCTAAGGTCGTCCCTCAGAGGCTGTTTTTTTGAATTTAGTTTCTTATTTGTGGTTTCCCGCTTTTTTGCCAAAAAGGTTAACCCTGTTCTCATTGCCATTCAAAAGTCTCACAATGTTCTTTTGATGCGTAAAAACAACCAGAACAAACATTGTAAACCCGAAAACAATTAACAGCGGCTCGGGATGCCCGAAAACGCCAACCCAGGAAAGCACGGGAAATGCTAATGTAGCGAGTATGGAACTCAGCGAAACATATTGAGAAGCAAGTAAGGTCAGAATAAATATTGTAATGCAAACGGAGGCCAGTTCGGGATGAATGGCCAGCACCATACCCAACAAAGTTGCAATTCCTTTTCCGCCTTTAAAACGGACGAAAACAGGGAAAATATGGCCAATGATCGCTATAATCCCAAACAGGATTTTGTACATTAACAACTCCGTTTCACCGATCTCGTTCATGTAGAAAAGCATGGAAGCAAGGCAAGTAGCAGTCCATCCTTTCAACACATCAATTAACATGACAACAGTTCCGGCACGCTTTCCTAAAACCCTGAATGTGTTGGTTGCCCCGGCATTTCCACTGCCATGTTTCCTTACGTCAATCCCAAAATATCCTATTCCGTACCAAACTGAACTCGGGATTGATCCTAACAAGTAGGCAGCTATAATCGTAATTATTAATAAGGCAATACTCATATTGTACTATTCGCAGAAAATTTTAAACGTTAAAATGTTTTATCCAAAAATACTATAGTTGAGGGATTTTACAAGCAAAACGCATACAAAACTAACATTATACAAACAATTTTTCAAATTGTAGCATTAAGTATTGCGAATTCGACATTCACGTCAAAATCCTTCGGTTGGCTCAACCTTCTTCTTTTTGGTCTCGGTCGGCACCACTTTTTTCTTCGTCGTTTTAGCCGCTAGCTTGGCCTTTTTAATTGCCGGCTGATAAAAGTCATCAAATCGGTTAACGAAAGCATCTTTCTCCTCAGAACCAATCGACACCAGCGACATATCCTTAGACTTTACATTCTTGGACTTCGCTGTAATTTGGTCATTGAAATCAACCTGAGAAGAAACAACGCCCAGCTCTCCAAGTTTGTAATCAAAATAATACCAGACATCCGGAGATGCCTGTAAATATAAACTAAACTCGTCGCCATCAACGGAACGCCTGATTTCCAGCACACCTTCCATTTGCGCATTAATGTTGTTTCTGCCTAAATTGGCCACGCCAATCGGACCCTGTGAATAATATGCCCCGTGCGAAGCGGACCAATACAAATTGACATTGGACAGAAGCATAGGAACGTCCAAAGCCGGTGAGGCCTCAAATAAAGGCTTATAACCGGCAGCAGTAAGCTTAGCATATGCATCCGTCGCTTTCGGGCCGATTAGCGCAGATAATTTATTGTTCAATTGCTCCGCATCGTCATCCGCCGCAGTGCTGTTTTGCTCTTCCAGGTTTACTTCAACGATTTTTGCTGCTAACGGCTGCGAAATAGGATCCAGCGCCGGCAGTTTCATTAATAACATTGTATTGAATGAAAATCTGGCGCTATCCACTTGCGCCTCGCCCGTTCCCACAGCTTGCAACCAGGTCGCGCCAGTCAGTTTAAGCGGACCGGAGAATGTTGCAAGTCCGGTTTTGTCATCGAATCGCAGAGCATTTGCCTCGTCAATCAGGCCATCGGCTCCGGGAGGGGGCATCACTTTGAAAGCTTTTTCGTCCTCGTCGTAGTTTAATGCGCCTTGGGCCTGGTAAATGTCCTCATCCCCATCCGAATCTTTGGGTGACAGGAACGACATATACATTCCTTTTGCCTCATTATAATGTAACCCCACCGAAAGTGGAATTTCGTGCTCGTTTTTCAGGTCTTTGTCAATTTTGATGGCAACAGTCTCGCCGGGCGCATCTTTATATACAATCCACGAGCTCTGAAAATCTTTTCTGAATTTGATAACAGGCTTCACAAACCCATCCAATTGCAATGATGGTTCGTAGGCAATCAGATTAATGCCGCCTTTATATTGAATGCGGGGCGATAGGAGCAGGTTTTCGGTTTCTTTAATATCTGCCCGAGCAGTTGTGTAATATTTAACCGCAGCAGGAGCCTGATTGCTATTACGCTGTTTTTTCCCTTCTTCGGCTGCGCCGATTTCTCTCAATTCAAAATTCTGCATTTTGATATTGAAGGTGTCTTTTCTTGCCGTAATGTATTGATATGTTGCCGAACCTTCGAAGTGGTTGCGGGAATCGATGCGGATATCCGCGTCACGCATTCGGTGCGAAGTATTTAATGTATCAATTTCAATGCGCGCTTTTTTCAGAGGAGCGATTTTGCCTTTGCTGTCTACGCTTACCAAACCGCCATCCGGGATGATTTTCACATCCGCAGTCTGGATAAAAGGAACGCCCTTAATATTTAATGTTACTTTCTCGACGTCATAAATAGCCTCAGAACCATTGAATGTAAGCCCTTCCTGATCCGGATCCATGGAAGTGTAGGACGAGGTTTCGCCAAACCCTTTCATCAGGATCGTTTTCTTGGCCATATCCCACTTCGCGCTTCCAATCAAGGTTTTGTAAGAAGCCGTGGGAATTTCCATCCCCGAGGAATCCGTGCCGAAGCCCGTTTCGTCCGTTAAGAAGTTGGCGATGCCGGTTTTGAAGTTGAAGTCAATGTTGACATTCTTACCGGTAAGCAGCTTTTTTGTCGATTTTTGATCAACACTATTAATGGCAAATTCCGAGCGATTGGCCAGATAACCATCTTTATTAAACTTAATATCTGGTGAAGACAACTCAGAATCCGCCCTTTTCAACTTTCCGTTACCATATAAACCTGTCGAACGGAGTAAAAGGCCACCTTCCAGGCTCGTAGTTCCATTATAGAAAGAGAAAGATTTTCCCTGCGTGTTAATAAACATGCTGTCCGCATTGGGATACCATTTTAATGCATAATCCTTCAACTGAACCGCCGGGAAATAGCCTTTTCCAATGGTCGCCTCCTTGATGCTGGCTACTTCGCCGGATGCCATTAAGGAATCGGCTGTGAGCAAAACTTCCTTGGCAGTCATTGAGGCAGACATGTATTTCAAAATTGCCTTGGAATGCAGACCGCTGTTGTCCATCGTGAGCGTATCTGTGAAGCGGGCCATTGCTTTGCCTTCATAAAGCTTCATGTCCGTAACCGGCGGCTTATATTCAAATCCGAGCGAATTGTCCGGCATGCTTTTCAAAACCGTCTGAATGTTCGGTATAATGCCATTTGCATTGAATGTTCCTTCAAAAATTACGTCGCGCTCATCCAGCCCCCCCATATCAATCTTCGGGATTTTGAAATTAACCTCTCTCGGATAAACGACGGTGCCGCGCTCGGGCTGATCAAAATAAACCATCATCCCTTCCTCCACAACCAGCCGAGGCGACTTCTTGACACCCTTTTGAAGGCCGGATTTGTTCTTAGGGTCACTCAGATAGAATGTTCCTCCTTTTTCATACTTCACATGACCGCCGACTTCCCCTTTTTGACCCTTCGCAAATTTTTCTCTCGGCGTAAATGTGATGGAATCAGAAGGCGCAACATTCACAAAAAACTGGTTGTAGTCAAATTTGATGTTCTGTCCTCTGAATTGATAGTTAGACGCGACCATTTGGCCGTTCAAAGTGAAATTTCTGTTTTTACCAATGATTAGTTTTTTGTCCTGAGGAACAGCGTAGATTTTAAGGGAATCGCTCACCACAAATTGCGAAACGCCCATGACGGTCAGCATAGTATCCGGCAAATAAATGGTCGCGTTAGCAACCTCATCGTTGGCTGTAAACTGAGAAGTAACCTGGAAGTTGTCATAATCTGCCTTATCCAGGTTTGCGAGGACGAACAAAATTCCCTTTTTGCTTAATGCAAACTCATCAGTTGCTTTGTTATAAATAAAATATTCTTCAAGCGTAAGTCTTTGCAGCGTGTTACGCATGATTTCAGGTTTTTGCTTAAACTTCCGGGCAAGATCATCCGACAGGAATGCTGATTTTTTTTCTGTCTGCGTGTAGTTCGCGGCCATAATCAACGGCTGAAATCCATATTCCTTGCTAATGTCCTTAAAACGCTCTTTTTTAAAGTAATCCAATGATTCCAGCTTCACAGGAGCAACCTGCTTGCCGTTAATGCGAAAGAACTCTACCTTATCGTTCGGAAATCTCCATCGCATGGCCTGCGACCAGATGTTCATTTTATGATAAGTGTCTTTATAGGGAAGCGGCGCGTAATCTGTCCTTTCTACGCGGCCCAGTTTTACCAACCCTTCGTCATCGTTGTATTTAAATGTCACACCGGGATGATACAGCGAATCGCCACCGAGCGGCATAGAATAGGTGGCAAATGAAGCTGCAATGACCGAATCTTTCAATTCAAACTTTTTGCTCTGAGCCGTGAAAGCGAGCTTGTCCTTGTATTTTACTTTAATCGTCGATGGCAGATCACTTAACGATGAACTATACATTTCGGTCCCGATCAATGCGAAACCGCCCTTATAGTCAATGTTTTTGCGCGTTTCCTTCAATTTCGCGTCAATTCCGTTTGAAACAAAACGGGGATAGGGAGCGGGCTGGCCTTTTATTTTCTTGACACCGCGATATTCCAATGTTCCTTTAATCGGCGCGGCAAGTTGGGCGTCGCTGTGAAGCGTTACATTTTCGGCAACAAGTCTGGGCTGTGAAATGTTGAATGAGTAACTGTCCAGATCAGCATAGATGGACGAATCGCCGCCAGCCTGCCAGTTAAACTTGCCGTTTTTCCCCACAAAAATTCCATCTTTAAGCGAAACACTCCCATTAGCCGGCCCAAAAACAACAGAATCGCCAGCCGTAACCATGGCAAAAGTTGCGTTTTGCAAATCAAGTAAAGCGCCGGTAATAGCCGGTAACGGATTGGATTTGGGTGTTATTACGTAGTTAGAATCAACAGGCGTGTCCCAGCTGTCATTGGCCGCGGCGACGTTCGCCTCAGCATTAGCTGTTACAGCATTCGTTGTGTCGAAACGATATTTATATGTTCCTTCTAAAAGGTAAAGTGAGTTATAATTTGCCGCATAAAGTTTGTTGGTTTCATTAATCGTCCTGACCGTTTCCAGCACTTTTTGGAGTGTCTTACCATCATATTGCTGACCGGAGCTGGTCGCGAGATCGAGAAACCCTTCCAGATTTTCGGGCGACTGTCGCGCAAACGCGTGCGTATTGCGGACCAACAGGAACATCACCGGCCCCGCCTTTTGACCTTTGGAGATCTGTGTTTTAACAATGTTGATAAACTTCGTCTGCTGGGAAGCATTCAGCGCAGACATCCACACGCTATCGAGCTGCGCGGCGGAGCGAATGTATTGGGGATTCCGGCTGCCGTCCATCAGCTTGCGCAATTGCACCATAAACTGCCCGGGATCATCCGAAAGTTTTAGGTTTTGAGCGGACGCAGTTTTGCCCGCCCATGCCAGAATGCAAAAAAATAATGCAGTACGAAGTATCCTCATTTGTTTTGTTTCTCAACTTTTAAATACAACACAGGCCCATTGATTGCGTGTATTGGAATTGATTTTCGTTAACCCGTTTTCAAATGCACATTGCTCAATATCAGCCTGATCCGTTTCATAAAATCCGCTTGTCACCAGCCAGCCGCCGGGTTGCAAATGCTTTACATAGGCGGGTATTTCGCTTAATAATATATTTCTGTTAATGTTGGCCAGAATGCCGCCAAACATCCGTTCGTCAGGCACTTCGGTGATTGTTCCCTGGAAAACCTCAGCTTCGGTCCCCAGATTGTTCATTAAAAAATTCTCTCTGGTGTTTTCGACGGCCCATTCGTCAATGTCGAAACCCAATAAATGTGTCGCGCCTAACTTTGCGGCCAGGATGGACAGTATTCCCGTCCCGCAACCCACATCCATGACGGACAATCCGGTATGCGGCAAACTCAGCTGCTCGTTCATGACGAGCCACGTTGTTTCGTGATGTCCTGTGCCAAAAGACATTTTCGGTTGGATCAGCAAATCGTATTTAAATGCAGGGTCCGGCTCGTGAAAGGTGGCCCTCACCCGGATTTGGTCACCAACTTCTATTGGCTCGTAGCTTTTTTCCCACTCCTCATTCCAATTTCTTCTTTCTAACGATTTCCACGTGGCCGCTATTGTCGTTAATTCCAGGTATTTGGCAGTAAGATCATGCAAGTTTTGTTCATCAAAATCATTTTCCTGAATATAAGCCAAAAGCCCCTCTTCCGTCTCGACAAAAGACTCAAACCCAGCCTCCCCCAACTCCGCCATCAATATTTCCGAAAAATCCGGGTCTACTTTTAAATCAACTTCTATGTAATTCATGTTTGACTAAATTTTGATTTTTTTAAGGCCGCAATATCATCCGGCTTTTATCCGTATAGATTAATATGGTTGACTTTTGGATACTAATGCCTATTGTTTGTAAATTTAGGATAAAGCTTATCTGTTATGTATACTGCGGTTAAAGGAATTTACGAGAATGGTGTTTTGAAATTCACAGAAACGCCGCCTTCCGTCGAAAAGTCGGAAGTCGTGATTTTATTCATGGATAAACAAGAGGAAAGCGAGTTTCCAGGCAAAAAGCCTAAGCCGGGTGTTGTTTTAGGAAGCTTAGCTAACAAAGGATTGAAAATTCCTGATGACTTCAACAATCCTTTGGATGATTTAAATGACTATATATAGATGGGGAGATATTTAATAGATACACAAATTCTCATCTGGTCCCTTATTTCCCCTGACAAACTTGGCCTAGATGTTTTGAAGCGTCTATCGTCAGAGCAAATCTACACTTCCCAATTGAGCCTTCTTGAAATTGCAATTAAACAAAAGATCAACAAGCTTCCTGAGTTGCAAATTTCAATTGAAGAATTGGAGCCAATTATTGTTAGAGATGGGTTTCAAATAATTCCTTTGAAAACAAAGCATATAATCGCATACAAGGAAATTCCATTATATGCTAATCACCGAGATCCTTTTGATCGTCTTCTCCTTGCAACGGCATACGCTGAAAACATCGCAATCATTTCCGCTGATCTAAATTTCAAGCTTTATAGCGACTTTATTCAACTCATTGAAGCATAAAAACGCGCTCACATCATTAAGACATAAGCGCGTTTCTCTTATTGTTATAAATCAAGGCTTCCGCCGCTTCGCTGCCAGATCATGCGCAGTATCATAATACGATCTCAAATTCATCCAGTCGAACACGTCCGAAATGTTCTCAACGCGGTTTCTTTGCATAATGCGGTCGCGGCGTTGCATTCTTACGAATTTGAAGAGGATATCGGCGAGCTGGTCGGCTGCCTGGGTGAATGTTTGTGATTTTCTGTTGATTACGTAAATGCCGCGGTTTTCGTAGTCCCGCATGATTTGCATGATATAATCTCCAAAACCGGAAAGATCGCTGGTTACGGTTGGAACGCCTCTAACTACGCATTCCAATGGCGTATAACCCCACGGTTCGTAATAACTTGGGAAGACGCCTAAATGGCAACCTCTCACAAATTGTCCGTAATCAAGTCCGAAAAGCGGGTTGGTTGAGGAGATGAAATCCGGGTGATAGACGATTTTTACGCGGTCGCGCTCGTTATTAACGAGGTTTGCAGTTCTGCAAAATTCTGTAATGCCGTCTTCCGCTTTCAAATCGTGCGTCACAAAAGCGGGTAACTTGTCTGTTTTCCAGCTTTGAATGGTTCTTCTGAGCCTTAATCTCCAATATTCATCTACGAAATTGTTGAGGTCGGGCATCTTATGGTCAGCGCCTGAGGCTGTGGCGAGAAAAAGTTTTTCTCCCACTTCTTTTTCAATTGCCGTGCAAGTTTCCTGCAACTCATTTAACACAGCCCTCGACTGTAAAACGTCAGGATTGACAGAAAAATAAGGTTGTTTGGTTACAATAAACATCACAACAGTCATATCCATATTCGCCTGCACCATTTTCCAGTTCAGCCGGGCTAATGCTTCCAGTGTAAGGTCATAACCTTTATTACTATATTCATAACGCCCGGAGGTAAAGAAGTAGAGTGTTTTGTCCAGATCAAATGAATAACTCGGAAAGAAATGACCTAATACAAATTCGTGAATACGTTCTTTATGCTTTAAATGGAGATTTTGAAATTCATGGACAGCCTGAAAACGCACAACATTAAGACCATTAGGCGTAACCAGATCAGGCATTCTTCCTAGAAAAACTTCACATTCACGTGCCGTGACGTCACTTACCGTCGTGAGCACGTGCGCGCTTAATGCGGCTTGTCTTTCGACCGAACATTGCGCCAGAATACCGTAATTTTTTGCTTCCTGTTCCCAGTCGAAGAATGGGAGCTTGCTGTAAAATCCGCTTACATTTTGAGCCAGGTAACGCCCCAGCATGGTTGCGTGCGTGGTGAATGTGGTCGCAATTTTAACATTGTCGCGTTTCAGATCAGGTAAGCCGCTGCTGGCCATCCATTCGTGGAATTGAGCATAAATCTCTTCGCGTTTTGCATTTTCCTCAGCATATTCCTTTAAAAATAACCGTACAAACTCCCCGAAGCAAAGAGTCTGGTTAACCAGCGGCTCAACATTGATCGTCGGGATTCGGCTGCGCTCCCAGAGGTTAAATTTAATGGTGTCAAGCTCATGCGCAATGCTTTCCAGATCAAAGAGGATAACGCGCGGTTTGCCGGTCACCAGCCAGTAACCATAGAAAACAGTGTAGCCCATGTCACGCATGCGCTTTACGACGCGTCCGGCGGGAGAATCTTCCAGATCCGTAATTATTTCAAATTCGGATGACGCTTTTTTCTCGAAATATGGGCCTAGCAAAAAGTAGTTGTCTTCCCACTTCTCTACCATCGCGGGGACCTTGGTCCGTATTACAGTATAAATTCCTCCAACTTGATTACAAACCTCCCATGCAATTTCAAACAGGACGTTTTTCTTAGTGGTTTTGACAAATGGTTCCAATACGGGATGTAGGTTTAAACGTTACTAGCTGCATTCGCAAAGCGTTTTTGTTTTCTTTAATTCACAAAAATCCTTGTAATTACACAATAAATATGCAGAAAAATTATTCACAATAACAACAATCCGTCGTTTGTTTCTTCGACCTTAAACAAAGCATAATATGCGATGTGCTGCCCAAAATATAACAAAGTCAAGAATGCATTTTTGTTGTTCACTCGATAAAGAGAGCCAATTCAAACCGTCACCACATGAATTTAAGACCGTTCTCGGCTAACTTTGTTCCAAATTACGTTACTTTGATTGGATTAACATTTTGCATTGGTTAGATAGTGAAAAAAATAAAAATAGTTGCGCTTTCCTTTACATTCCTTCTATTTATAATGGAAAGTTGTATTGCCCAAAGTGCCGACACTGAAGAAATCCTACCTCCAAAAAGGGAATTCAGGGCAGTTTGGATCGCTACTGTTGATAATATTGACTGGCCGAGCAGCAAAAATCTTATACCAGAACAACAACAGGAAGAATTTTCAGCGCTTCTTGATTTCCATAAAAAAGTGGGAATGAACGCCGTGTTCGTGCAAGTGCGCGCCGCCGGTGATGCGTTTTATGCTAAAAGCGCAGAACCCTGGTCGGAATGGTTAACGGGGCGGCAGGGAAGGCAGCCGGATCCAATGTGGGACCCATTGGATTTTATGGTTAATGAAGCGCATAAGCGCGGCCTCGAATTCCACGCCTGGCTTAACCTGAACAGACTCGTTCACAAATCCTCCACCAGCGTTTCCGCTGAAAATATCAGCAAAATACACCCGGAATGGATCCTGAGTTATGACGGCTACAAGCTTTTTAATTTTGGAATTCCGGAAGTAAGGCAATTTATCACGGATATGACGGTGAATGTCGCCAAAAATTACGATGTAGACGGAATCCATTTTGACGATTACTTTTATCCCTATGCCGCTCCCGGGCAGGTTATCCAGGACGAAGCAACCTATCAAAAATACGGAGAAGGCTTTGCCAATAAAGCGGACTGGAGAAGGCACAACATTGATTTGTTAGTTAAACAAATTCACGATGGACTTGAGGCTGTGAAGCCGCGCCTGAAATTTGGGATCAGCCCGTTTGGTGTCTGGAGAAATAAAGACCGCGATGCGGAAGGGTCAAAAACTTTTGGCGCTTTGGCTTCCTTTGACGACCTTTTTGCGGATAGCAGGCGCTGGATTAAAGAAGGATGGATCGATTACATTGCGCCGCAGGTTTATTTTTCCTCCGGTTTCTCGCGTGTCCCTTACAGAAATTTGGTTGATTGGTGGACGGAGAATTCTTATGACAGACATTTATATATAGGAATGGGCGCATACCGCGTAGGTTATAAGGATCGGGACAAGCATTGGTCCAATCCTATGGAGATTCCTAATCAGGTCCGTTATTTAAGGGAGAGTGAAACGGATGGGGCGATTTTTTTCAGTTCGCGATCCTTGCGTGGGAATAGTCTGGGATTTGTAGACTCGCTTCGTACAAACTTTTTTCGCTATCCTGCTATGGTGCCGACAATGCCCTGGAAAGACAGGATTGCACCATTGTCTCCCAGAAGTTTAAAGGCAACATTGTTATCTAAAGGCCTCGAGCTGACCTGGGAGATGCCCGACGCAGCACCGGATGGTGACCGGGCATGGTATTACGTAATTTATCGTTTCGCTCCCGAGGAAAAGGCAACTGCACACGATCCAAGGCGTATCATTGGTATGTGTTACGAGGGTCAGAAGTTTGTGGATATGACGGCCGAATCAGGAAAGCGATACATCTATTATGTGACGGCAGTTGACCGGCTCCATAACGAGGGACGGCCAATCGGGCCGTTGAAAGTGGAGGTCCATGATCAAAAGCTTGTGAGATTTTAACTATGAGCAATTCTATTCAATACCAATATAAGCCTGAGTATCTGGCTGTCTCAGTTCCTACAAAATATGCCTCCGAAACGCTTCGTAGAGAGGAAATGGTGTTGAATGTGGGACCGCAACATCCTAGTACACACGGAGTTCTTCGTTTGGAAGTCGTTACAGACGGGGAAATCATCGTAGACGTGGTTCCGCTTGGGTTACCTGCACAGATGTTTTGAAAAGCATGCAGAATCGTTACCTTTCAACCAGATCATCCCGTATGTGGATCGTATGGATTACGTTGCGGCCATGAATTCGGAGCACGCCTATGTAATGGGTGTGGAAAGAATGCTGGGCATTGAAAATGACATTCCAAAACGCATTGAATACATCCGCGTGGTGGTTGCCGAACTGAATAGGCTGGCCTCACATTTCGTAGCGCTAGGAACTTATGCGATGGATATTGGGGCATACACGCCGTTTCTGTGGATGATGCGCGACCGGGAACAGATCCTGCGTTTGTTGGAATGGACTTGTGGCGCCAGGATGCTTTATAATTATATCTGGATAGGAGGGCTATTCTATGATTTGCCCGTTGGCTTCGAAGAACGCTGTCTGGAATTTATCAAATACTTAAAACCTAAGTTAACAGAGTTGCAACAACTTGTCGTTGACAATAAAATTTTTATCCAGCGCACAGCCAATGTGGGCGTCCTACCCTTGCCTGTTGCCATTAATTACGGTTGTACGGGCCCAATGCTGCGTGGTTCCGGCTTGCGTTACGATCTGCGGAAGGTCGACGGTTATTCAGTTTATCCGGAACTGGATTTTGAAATACCGATCGGCGAAGGAGCAATGGGGACAACCGGCGATTGCTGGGATAGGACTTGGGTTCGTGTGGTAGAGTGCTGGGAATCAGTAAAACTTATTGAGCAAAGTCTGGAGCAGCTGACCGGAGACTATAAGAGAACTCGCGATTTCGATCCGCAAGCCATTGTTCCCAAGAAAATCCGTCCAAAAGCAATGGACTTTTACGTGCGTGGCGAAAGTCCGAAAGGTGAGTTGGGGTTCTTTTTCAGGACAGATGGCCGTTCTGATATTCCGTTCCGCTGTAAGGCACGCTCTTGCTGTTTTCACAATCTTTCTGTAATTGGAGAAATTACAAAAGGCTCATTACTGGCAGATTTGGTTGCAGTTATCGGATCTATTGACGTGGTAATGGGGGAGGTGGATAGGTGACGTTGTGCTTAGCCCCAAACCCCTGAAGGGGCTTTACGGCGCTGCAAGTTAGAGGCAAGTCCCCTTTGGGGCAAAAGAAGCCGCCTTTCAGCAGCTCCTTCTTATTATATATTCCAAAAAATCTTAAACAGCCTGCGCAACGCCTACCAAATCATGCTTAGCCAGGAACTCAGCAATCTGAACTGTGTTCGTTGCTGCACCCTTGCGAAGGTTGTCAGCCACAATCCATAGGTTCAAGGTTTTAGGCTGAGATTCGTCGCGACGGATACGGCCGACAAACGTTTCGTCTTTTCCGTGAGCCGTTAATGGCATGGGATAAAGTGCTTTTTTAGGATCATCCTGCAAAATCACACCTTCCGCTTCGCTCAAAATCTGACGTACTTCGTCGAGGTCAAATTCATTTTCGAATTCGATGTTAACCGCCTCTGAATGACCGCCGATGGTTGGGATACGAACCGTTGTGGCTGTAACAGCAATGCTGTCGTCGCCCATGATTTTCTTCGTTTCGTTTGTCATTTTCATCTCTTCCTTCGTATAGCCGTTATCCAGGAATACGTCAATGTGCGGCAGCACATTCAGGTCAATCTGATGCGGGTAAACTTTTCCTTTGCTATGATCGCCCGCGCGTTCCGAGAAAAGCTGGTCTACCGCCGCCTTACCTGTTCCGGTTACAGATTGATAAGTGGAAACAACCACTCGTTTGACTTTATATTTTTTATGCAAAGGATTTAAAACCACCACCATTTGAATGGTTGAGCAGTTGGGATTTGCAATAATTTTATCTTCTCTTGTCAATTCACCTGCATTGATTTCCGGAACAACCAGTTTTTTAGTTGGGTCCATTCTCCATGCCGAGGAATTATCGATTACTGTAATGCCGGCTTCTGCGAATCTTGGTGCAAGCTCCAATGACGTGCCTCCACCTGCTGAAAATATTGCTATCTCAGGTTTGGCTGCAATGGCTTCCTCAAATCCGATCACCTTTATCTGTTTACCCTTGAATGTAACTTCCTTACCAACAGATCTTTCAGATGCAACGGCCAACAATTCCGTCACCGGGAAATTACGCTCTTCGAGCACTTTGAGGATTTCGCCGCCTACCAAACCGGTAGCGCCTACTACTGCGATTTTCATTCTAGCATTAAGATAAAAAGTGGATAGAAATTTGATTTACTTTCTCCTGCCTGAGCAATTGAAAAGTGCCGCAAATTTACGAGGAATTTTAGAATGAATGTGGATTTTAACATTTTAAGCGCTGAAATTCAGGATAAGAAGCAGATCATATCACCAGATCCAGGTTTTTTCAGGTGTTATACAGGAATCCATTCGAATGTCATAAGGATTAATGTCATCAATTTTTGAAACGGGCTCAAAGAATGAAAGTCCGGTTTTAACTGCATCTGCACGACATTTGTCTAAAAAGCGGTCATAATATCCACCGCCGTATCCTACCCGGTAACCATGCTCATCAAAGGCGAGTAACGGAATGTAAATGACATCGATTTTCTGAACTTGCACAGGCTTTGAAGTTTGTGGGTCAGGTTCGGGAATGCCCCATTGATTGCTTATCAACCGAGTCTGGACATCTAATATGTAATGTTGCATTTCTTTTGTCTTTGGAATAACAAAAGGCGCGGCAATGCGAATGCCCGTGAATAATGTCTGTAACGCATTGATAATGTTCCAGGTGTCTATTTCCTTTTTATTGATTTGGGGCAAAAAAATGTGGATGGTTTCATCGCCGCTTAATGTGCTTGACTGGATGAGATTTCTGCAAATCAGGTCATTTTTGCTGGATGCTTCGTTCTCTGTCAAATTCATTCGTTTCAAAAGAAAATCCCTGCGCAGCGCCGCTTTGTCCATTCTTTGCGTGTTTAAATTAGGCAGACAATATCGAAATTTAGGGTTAACCTGCCAAAGTTAACTCCTTAACAATGTTCTCCTTTTTTCGCCTTTTTAATGCTATTGTTCGTACTTTCACGCTCGCATTTTAAATTCTTTAACCATAGTTTATAAACAAGACATGAGCAAAATTAAAGTTGCAAATCCCGTAGTGGAGCTTGACGGAGACGAAATGACCAGAATTATCTGGAAGTTTATTAAAGAAAAACTGATTCTGCCATACCTGGAACTGGATATTAAATATTACGATTTAGGCGTGGAATACCGCGACGAAACGAATGACCAGGTTACCATAGATGCAGCAAATGCGATTAAAGAATATGGCGTGGGTATCAAATGTGCGACTATTACACCGGATGAAGACCGCGTTAAAGAGTTCAATCTGAAACAAATGTGGAAATCGCCAAACGGAACAATCCGTAACATTTTGGATGGAACCGTTTTCCGTGAGCCCATCGTAATGAGCAATGTGCCTCGTTTGGTTACAAACTGGACAGCTCCTATCATTGTTGGACGTCACGCATTTGGTGATCAATATAAAGCAACTGATTTTGTTGTTCCTGGAAAAGGAAAGCTTACCATTAAGTTTGAAGGCGAAGATGGCAATGTGATCGAGCACGAGGTTTATCAGTTCAAAGGCGCGGGTGTTGCGATGGGAATGTACAACATTGATGAGTCGATCCGTGGATTTGCTTATGCTTGTTTCAACGTTGCATTGGACAAAGGATGGCCATTATATCTTTCGACAAAAAACACAATCCTTAAAAAGTACGACGGTCGCTTCAAGGATATTTTCCAGGAAGTTTACGAAAGTGATTACGCAGGAAAAGTGCATTATGAGCACCGTCTGATCGATGATATGGTTGCCTCCGCACTTAAATGGGAAGGTAACTTTGTTTGGGCTTGTAAAAACTATGACGGTGACGTTCAGTCAGATACAGTTGCGCAAGGTTTTGGTTCATTAGGTCTGATGACTTCTGTTTTGGTAACGCCAGATGGCAAAACCATGGAAGCGGAGGCTGCGCACGGAACAGTAACACGTCACTATCGCGAGCACCAAAAAGGAAAGCCAACTTCCACAAACCCAATCGCGTCCATTTTTGCGTGGACACGTGGTTTGGCTTTCCGTGGAAAGTTGGACCACAACCAACCATTGATCGATTTCAGTCTTGCTCTTGAAAAAGTGTGTGTTGAAACGGTTGAAAGTGGTAAAATGACGAAGGATCTTGCTGTCAACATTCACGGAAATGACGTGAAACACGGCGAGCATTACCTTTATACTGAGGAATTCCTTGATGCAATTGATGAAAATCTGAAAGCTGCATTGGCTTAATTCACTTTTAACTGTTTACAAAACGCCACTGATTCATTGCGAATCGGTGGCGTTTTTGTTTAGGTATCATTTTGGTATAAAAATGATTTGTTACAAATGTTACCCCCATAAATAAGTTGAAGCGAAATTTTTTACGCATATTGATACTGTTTCTTTACCTGTCGTTCACAGGTGTGGAATCGTACAGCCGAACCATGCAAATCCCTGATGATCAACCCGTAGCAAAGGCGGATTCAGTCGAAAAGGTTGTTTTGCAGAAGGATATCATTGATGTAATTAAAGGCCTGCGGAAAAAAAATCGGCAGGATTCGGTTAAAATTGACACGGTTTTGAAAACGGGCAAAGTACTGTTCTCTATCGTTCCTGCTTTCGGCTATACATTGACCTCGGGCCTTATCGGTTCAATGAATGTGAATTCCGCATTTTATTCCAGCAATCCGCATAAAACCAGGTTATCGAGCATTACCGCAAACTTTATTTACACCCAATACAAACAAATCACGGTTCCGCTTCAAGCCAGCATCTGGACACGTAATAATGACCTTAATATTCTCACCGATTGGCGTTATTTCAAATATCCGCAGGACACCTACGGTCTCGGGCCAAACAGTGAGCTGAGTGATGCCTCCGAAATTGATTACAAGCATGTTCGACTACATCAAACGGTCTTGAAAAAGGTTACCGAGTCATTTTATGCTGGACTTGGGTTCTTTTACGATTACCGCTGGCATATTCGTCAGGAAGACAGTAATCCAGACGTTACCAAATACGGGTTAACGCTAAAATCTAGATCAGCCGGGCCAGTCGCCACATTGGTTTATGATAACCGTACAAACTCCATCAACCCGGAAAAGGGCTTCTATACAAGCGTGCAATATCGATCAAGCCTGAAAAAACTGAATAGCACTAGCAACTGGAACTCAGTGATTGTTGATATTCGAAAATATTTCAATCTCCCGCAAGGCAGTAGAAACACACTTGCGTTCTGGAACTACAACTGGCTGGTTGTGAGTGGTAAAGCTCCTTATCTCGATCTCCCAAGCACCGGTTGGGACCCTGCAACCGCCATGGGTCGCGGCTACATTCAAGGCCGTTTTCGCAGTCCAAAATTGTTATATTTTGAAACTGAATATCGAATGTCGCTTACCCGCAACGGCTTAATAGGCGCCGTAGTTTTCGGAAATGCCCAAAGCGTATCGAACTGGCCCTCAAACAACTTCACGAAAGTAGCACCCGGCGGAGGCGTTGGTTTAAGGATTAAAGTCAACAAAAAATCCAGAGCCAATGTTGCTATTGATTACGGTTTCGGCATGAAAGGGTCCAGAGGGTTGTTTGTGAATTTGGGGGAAGTTTTTTAGAGGAAGTTCGGTTATTGAATGTTTGGCAATTCGGATTGGGATGCTTAATTTTATCAAAGCACACTATAATCTAATGTACAAACTGATTTTTACTAATAGAGCCCTCAAAAGCTTAAAGGCGATCTCTAAGCGCGACGCTTCGCAAATTTTGGAAAAGCTGGAAGAACTCTCTGCGGATCCGATTGATGCACGAAATGTAAAGCGGCTGCAAAATCATCCAATAGCGGTTTTTCGTTTAAGGATAGGAGACTATCGCGTTCTTTTTGACAAGGAAGACGCATTAAGGATTATCGAGATAATCGATATCGGACACCGAAAACACATTTACTAATGAACCTACATGCACAAATCATAGAGGAGTCGGGAAAACCAAAATTTGCTGTTCTCCCGATCGCTGAGTACGAATCTTTACTGAATGAACTGTCGGATTTTGACAGCATCGAAGATCTAGCAGATTATTTAAGAGCAATTAAAATTAAAACAGAAAACAAAACCTGGCATACACTGAATGATGTGAAGGCCGAATTGGGTATTTAACCTAATCCTCTCTTCCTTCTTTCCGATTGGCGTCTGCCATCCTTACGATTTTTGGTGAGAATTTAGCCAGAACAGTTACAAGGTCGGCTTGTGCAGCGATAACTTTGTCGATGTTTTTGTAAACCATAGGCGATTCGTCAAGATCGCCGCCAATGAGCTGAATTCCCGCATCTTCTAAAACCTTATTCATTTCACTTCTTGTAGTCGTCGAAAATGCTTTCGTGCGGGACATAACGCGCCCGGCACCGTGTGAAGCGGAATTGATGGCCTCAGCGCTTCCTTTTCCGCGAATTACATAACCCGGCTGACTCATTGACCCGGGAATGATGCCAAGCTCATTAATCCCAGCCGGCGTCGCGCCTTTTCTGTGAACAATGACATTCCTGCCGTCGGCTAGCTGCTCTTTCCAGGCAAAATTGTGGTGGTTTTCGATCATTCTTAATGGCTTATGCCCTAGTTCGCGGGCAATCTTATTATGGATTTCGTGGTGGTTGGCAGAGGCGTACTCCCCAGCCAAATTCATGGCGATCCAATATTCCTGCCCTTCCTGTGTATTCAGATCCAGCCATGCGAGATGGGCTGCTGGCTTTGGAAGAACGGTCTTTTGCATCGCAATTTTCGAATAGTGATTAGCAACATTGCCGCCAAATCCCCGTGAGCCGGAATGGGAAAGCAATGACAGATAAGTGCCTTTTGGAAGTTTGAGCAATGGATCATCCTCAAAAACCTCCACAGTTCCCCACTCGACAAAATGATTTCCAGTGCCGGAAGTCCCCAACTGGCGGTAAGCTTTGTCTTTGAGATTGCGGACAATTTTTACCGAATTCCATTCCGGAAGATCCATAACACTATCGTCATATTTGCGCGTCGTTTCCCCACCCATGCCGAATTTGGTATTTTCCGTCAGGATCTTTTTAAGAAAATGTGGCTCCCGTTTCAGGTAATCCGCAGGCAAGTCAAACACAGACATACACATCCGGCAAGCAATATCGACGCCCACGGCAAATGGGATCACTTTGTCGGCTTCAGTCGCGAGCACGCCGCCAATAGGCAGCCCATATCCCTGGTGAGCGTCCGGCATTAGGGCACCCGCAATGGAAATGGGTAAACTTGCCGCTGTCTCCATTTGCAATAATGCGCCGGCTTCAATGTGCTCTTTGCCAAAAATGGTATAATGCAGCTTATCTTCCCTCAGAAGAAATGAATGCTTTTGCTGCGTATCCTTTTCCTCCAAGGTTAATACTGCTTCTTCATTGAATAACAGCTCCTTGCCGTCGTCTGTAAGCGTAATTTCCTTGCCATTTCTTTTATATTCATATGCGATCTTGGCAAGATTTGTCATTTTGTTCCTCGATAATGCATACTTTTTTGGGCTATGCAACATCTTGACCAGCAGTAGAAAAATTTTGTCTTTTGGATATTTGGCCCGATGATGCAAGCCGTTTGCAACGCGCAGCACAGGCGTATGCAGATCATCAGGAATGTTGGCCAAAAATTTTATTTCCTCAATAGTGATCTCCGTTTTCATCTGGAAGAAGTGTTAGTTAAAAAATGAGTTTCTCCTTAGACGTAGATTTTTCTTTTGGTAACGCTTATTTTTCACAAATCTTTCTTTGCATTACACAATACAACTTCTAAAAAACACGTACCTTTGCGGGCAATTTGTTCATACAGATCGCAGTATCTTTTTTAACTAAATTATTTGTTGCAATGTCCGCAGTAGCAGAGCAAACCCAGGTTGCACCCCGGTTATTGGCCGACCGGATCAACGCACTCGAAGAATCTTCGACGCTTGCGATGACTAAAATGGCGCGTGAATTGGCCGCACAGGGCCACAAAGTAATTAGTCTAAGCGTAGGAGAACCAGATTTTAAGACGCCTGCGCACATTTGCGAGGCTGCGAAGAAGGCTATTGATGATGGTTTTCATGGTTATTCTCCGGTTGCAGGTTATCCTGATTTGCGCAAGGCAATTGCCGACAAGTTAAAGCGCGACAATAATATAGATTGGAAGCCCGAGAATATCGTGGTTTCTACCGGAGCGAAACATTCACTGGCCAATGTGATCCAGGTATTGATCAATCCGGGTGATGAGGTTGTCATTTTTGCGCCTTACTGGGTAAGCTATTCTGAAATGGTGAAACTTGCTGAGGGTAAGTCGGTTATAATTAATGGTGCTTTTGATAATGATTTCAAGGTGACCGCTGCGCAGTTGGAAGCTGCCATCACGCCACGCACCAGAATCGTCATGTATGCTTCTCCTAATAATCCAACCGGAGCAGTTTATTCAGAAAAAGAATTAAGAGAGATCGCAGCCGTGATTGAAAAACACGAAGATGTTTATGTTTTGGCTGACGAAATCTACGAATATATCAACTTTACGGACGAGGGCCATTTTAGCATTGGATCAATTCCTGCGTTGAAAGACCGCGTAATCACAGTGAATGGAGTTGCAAAAGGTTATGCAATGACCGGATGGAGAATCGGTTTTACGGCTGCTGCGAAGTGGATCGCCGACGGTGTTGAAAAATTGCAAGGCCAGGTCACTTCAGGAACCAACTCCATCGCTCAGAAAGCGGCAACTGCGGCGTTCAACGGGCCTACGGAGCCAACAATTGAAATGACGAAAGCTTACGCACGCCGCCGTGACCTGGTTGTTGGGTTATTGAAAGAAATTCCCGGATTTAAGGTAAATGTGCCTCAGGGAGCATTTTACGCATTTCCTGACGTGAGTTATTACTTCGGAAAGTCAGACGGAACCACACAAATCAATGACTCCGACGACTTCTCAAACTGGTTGTTAAACAATTCCTATGTTTCAACAGTGGCTGGTTCAGGTTTCGGTGCACCCGATTGCATCCGTATTTCCACTGCGGCTGCTGACGAATCGCTCGTTGAAGCTGTTCAGCGCATTAAGGACGCGGTTGCGACTTTAAAATAATAAGAATTGAAATCATCAAAGCCTCATAGGTGTTACCTGTGAGGCTTTTGTATTTCCGACAAACGGAATCAGCTGTTAATCGCAATATCAGAATTAATGAGTAAGTATTATTTTTTGAAGGTCAAAGAAATTGAAAAGGAAACTGAGGAGGCTTCGACGCTGCATTTTTGGCATCCGCTGAATGAGGTGGTTGCTTATAGGCCCGGGCAGTTCCTAACTTTGCTTTTGCCGGTTGATGATAAGAAAATCAGGCGTTCCTATTCCATGTCGAGTTCGCCTTATACGGATGTTTCCTTGGCCATTACGATAAAGAGGGTTCCTGGCGGTTATGCGTCTAATTTATTGCTCGATTCTGTCAAAGTAGGTGATACGCTGGAAGTTATGGAGCCTATGGGTTCGTTTTTCCCAAAGCAAAGTGATGACCAAACCCGGCAAGTCGTCTTTATAGGGGCCGGAAGTGGCGTAACGCCGTTGTTTTCTATTTTGAAATCAATATTAATGGTGGAGCCGGAGAGCGAGGTTTTCCTTATTTATGGTAGCAGGAACGAGGCAAGTATTATATTTAAGAATAAGCTGGACGCTTTACAAGCGAAATATGGTGAGCGCTTGAAAGTGGTGCATACATTAAGCCAGCCGTCGGAAACCTGGGAAGGGGAGAAGGGACGTTTGAATAAGAGCCATTTGCTTAAAATGTTAGAGAAGCTCCCCACATTGAATAAATCCGAAGCCGAAGTTTTTCTTTGCGGACCGGATGATATGATGGAAGAAGCGCATCGGGCCTTAGCCATTCTGGCCGTTCCTGAGAATAAGATTCGCAAAGAAAGTTTTATGACGGCAACCGCTGCCCAACCTGGCGAAGTAACTTTGGAAGAAGACGACGACACATTGAAAACACGTGAAATCACATTGTTTTATGAAGGTGCAGAATACAAGTTGCCTGTAAAACCGCATGAAACAGTGCTCGAAGCGGCATTGAACATGGACATCGATTTGCCTTATTCGTGTCAGGCGGGAATGTGTACGGCTTGTTTAGGTAGGTGTACATCCGGGAAAGTGCATTTGGATGAAGAGGATGCACTTTCGGAGGCGGAATTGAACGAAGGATTTATTTTAACCTGCGTCAGTCACCCGATGAGTGATGATGTGATTATTGAGGTAGAATAAGTAAGATATGCAACCAAAAATAAAGCGGGCAATGATCACATTGCCCGCTTTATTTTTTTCATTTGTTAGGAACCGGTGGTTTCGGTGCTGCTGGTGCTTTTGCCGGCCTTGCAGGAGCTGGCGGTGGCGGAGGTGCTTGGCCACGCCGGATTGTGGTGGCTTTTGCCGCACGTGGTGCTTTGGCAGTCCTTGCTTTCAAAATTGATACTGCTTCAAATTTTTCAAGACCCCGCGATTCAACTGCCATTTTTTCACTTATCGCCTCCATTTTTTCACGAAGGCCGTCCACTTCTTTTTCAAGGTTGCGGATAGGTTCCTCTGCTTTCAATGCTTCTTTTCTTGTTGACGCGATTTGTGCGTTTAATTCAGAGATCGCTTGCTCTTGCACCTTGATTTGTTGCTCAAAATCAGTCAGTTGCTTTTCCAGTTCCGATTCATTTGTTTTAGCATCATTAGACCGCGTTCTTTCCAAAAGAGATGACCTTTTTTCCATCAAATCTTCTCGCAGTTCCATCGCACCTTCTTTCTTCCATTCGAGTTTCTCCATGTTTCGTTCTACACGTTCAACGTCAAAACGATATTTTTCCATTTCAAGATTGAGCTCCTCAATGCGCTGATTATAAGGCTCCATTTCCGTTTGAAGCGCTTGCAACTTGCGATGGATCTCATTCATTTTCTTCTGAGTCGAGTCGTTCATGAATGGAACGGCCGCCATGCCGGATAGGTCAATGTCAGGGATTTCAAATTCAGGAATGTCAAATTCCGGAATGCTGATTTCGGCAACGTCGTCTGAGCGTATTTCAGCAGGTTCGATGGCGGCAACTTCATATACATCACCCTCTTTAACTTTATAAGTTTGCTGCTTATGCTTTTTATTGACCGGTTTCGCTATCTTTTTCCCTTCCTTTTGCTTTTCACTCTTTTGCGCCACAGCATAAACTGACACCCCAATAACCAAGCTCAAAGCGAAAAGCATAATGGGCAAATTTCCAAGCGTTCTGGCTGGTTTAGGATTTAATCCCAAAACGCGCTGAACCCTTTGTAAAAGCAATGGTTTTTTTGATGCAAATGCCATTGCAAATCCAGGCGTACGCTGCCATTCGGCCACTTTCACCAATGCGTGCGCTAACGACATTTTGTCTCCGCAAACACTTAATGCAATGTCGTCACAGCAATGCTCACGCTCGGCGCGAATGCGGTCAGATAACCACCAGATAGCGGGATGGAAGAAGAAAACGACTTCCACAAATGATTGTAACATGTTGATCAAATAATCATTACGCCTGATATGCGCCAGTTCGTGGGCCAGAATCGCTTCAATTTGTGCCGTAGAAAATCCTGAGAGCAGTCCGATAGGAATTAATACCACAGGGCGCAGCGCACCGATGACCATCGGCGTGACGATTTTAGCTGTCTCCCGGAATTCCACGGACTGTGTAATGTTCATTTTCGCAGTCATTACACCAAATCGCGCGCGCCATTCTTTGTCCATTACGATTTTCGCTTTTACCCTCAGTCTTTCTGTAAAAATCCAACCGCCAGCAAAAACGCAGGAGGAGAAAAGCCGCGCCAATAAGCCAGCATACTACAAGCTCATTCAAATGAGCGGATAGCCACATTTGCATTTTAGAGGAAAGAGAAAGTTTCAGGTTGATCGCACGGTTTGCGGTAGAGCTGGCCAAGTGTAGCATTTCAGCAGATTTGCCCGTTACAGTTGCTCCTGCTATTGCCGCTGAGGTTGCCTTAAAATGATAATAAGAAAATGTCAGCACGGATACGAGAACCTGAGCGGCCAGAAAACCGACGCCGAGTATGTACTTCAAATTTAGCTGACTTGCGGCGAAACAGGTAGAAACTGGCAACGGCAAGGATTGCAATCAATGTGCCCTGCCAAAGTGAATGGATTAATGTCCATCCAAAAGAAGCGATGGTCGCGTCAGTAAGAAGGCTTTTGATAAGGTTCATGGCTAACGATTGTTTTCAAGGTTATTTAATAACTCACGTATTTCATCTAATTCTTCTTTGGAAGTGGAGTGATTCCCGAGCGCCTGCATAACCATCTGCGCAGCCGATCCTTGAAATGCAGTTTCAACCAGCTTGCCCAGCAAGTTCTGCTGCGTTTCCTCTTTTCCCAGCAACGCTACATAAATATGCGAACGCCCTTGTTCGGTACGATACAAAAGTCCTTTGTCATGCATAATCTGCATTAACTTCAATGTCGTTGTATAGCCGACATCTTTGGTAGCAGACAATGCATCGTGCACTGCACGAACCGTGCTGGGCCCGGCTTGCCATAAGTAATTTAAAATTTCTAATTCAGAATCGGTCGGCTTGATGTACATGGCGAGAATGTTATACGATAATCTTCGTACCAAATGTCTACGAAAAAAATCGTACTTGCAAGCATCAACTACGATTTTTTTCGTAGTTGATTGTTAAAATAAGTTAAATGATTGGTATAGAAGGCTTTGAAACAAGGAGATCCGGCTAAGTCTAGCCGGATCATCGTGGTATCAGAGCCCTAAATCCCTAAAGGGACTTTGCGATATTCTTGTATGTGACGTAAGCCCATTTAAGGGGTTGGGGTAAACTATTGCGTAACCTTTAAGGGGTTGGGTAATTTATTGCTTTAAACGCTGTGATAAATCAAATACTAAACGTAAGTATTCAACATTACAGGCATCACCAGCATAAGTATATCTTCGTTCTCTTCCTGATCAACCGGGATAATCAAACCAGCGCGGTTAGGAGCAGACAATTCGAATGTGATAGTCTTGCTTGAAAGGTTACCTAGCACTTCGATCAGAAACTTCGCATTGAAGCCGATTTCCATATCGTCACCATTATATTCACACATCAGGCGTTCATTTGCTTCATTGGAATAATCAAGATCCTCAGCAGAGATAACCAGATCGTTCAACGACATTTTTAACCTAACCTGGTGCGTTGTTCTGTTCGAGTAAATGGAAATACGTCTTAGCGAGCTAAGGATTTCCATCCGGTTTATGGTAAGTGTATTTTGGTTATTCGTTGGAATTGCGTTTTCATAGTCTGGAAAACGCTCGTCAATCAAACGGCAGATCATGCGGATATTTCCAAAGCTGAAAAACGCATTACTGGACGTGAATTCAGCCTTAACCGGCAGATCTTCGGATGGCAGACACGATTTCAATAAATTCAATGCCTTGCGCTGGATGATCATGGAAGTGTCGACCTCAGATTTAATGTCAGTCCGACGATATCTTACCAGCCTGTGACCGTCAGTTGCCACGAATGTTGCATTCTCTGTCCCCATTTGAACGAAAACCCCAGTCATAGCAGGACGAAGGTCATCCGTGCTTGTCGCAAATAATGTGTTTGCAATGGCTGCGCCTAATGATGAGGACGAAAAGTCAACCGACTGACCGCGATTTACGGCTGGTGTTTTCGGGAAATCAATCGGATTTTCACCAGAAAGCTTATAGCGGCCATTATCGGAAATGATCTCCGTTCCGAATGTTTCGCTGTTTACTTGCAATGTGATTGGTTGCTCGGGCAATCCGCGGAGCGTATCCAGCAATAATTTAGCAGGGATAGCAATGGCCCCTTTTTCGGAAGATTCAACCTCAATTTCAGTGATCATCACTGTTTGAAGGTCAGAAGCCGTCACGGTTAATGTATTTCCTTCCAATGACAAAAGGAAGTTCTCTAAAATGGGCACAATTGGGTTCGTTGAAACGACACCGTTTATAGCAGACAGCTGTTTGAGTAGAACTGATGACGAAACGACAAACTTCATAATTCGTGACGTAAGTGTTTAGATGATAAATTTATAAAATAGCGGATTTGAAAATCCTTTTGTAGGGAACAAAAGTATAAAAAATAACCGATGAAGTACGGTGCTTTAAGCGAATTTTCGGCCTCGAAGATAGTAGCGTAATCCACCAAAAACTCCTATCAAGGCAATTGGGAGCAATAAATTAAGTGCTTGCCAAAACTTTTTATCCTCCCTGATCTGGATTTTGTCCAATGCCCGAATGTCAATTTGTTTGCTGCGTGCATTAATCAGTCCGTTTGCATCCGTCATGTAATCAAGCGCATGCATCACGAAGTCCTTGTTTCCGAAGGTTTGCCTGGTCACTCGGTCATAACCCAGCGGTAATGGCGCATTCCTTTTATAATCATAATCGTTCACGATGATATCTCCGTCCGAACAAATGATGACTTTGGCTGGGCTTCCGGTTAATTTAAATTTTGCCGCTCTCGGATCACCCGGCAAAATCCGGTTTGCAAACAAGGAAGTGAACGACCCTTCTAAAAGAACACCGGCCAGTTTCGGCCCGCCAGTATAAGTTGCCGGATCAGGATCATTACGTGCCTCGTTATAACCAACAAGCACGGGCGCGTTGAGGATTTGGGTATTTTCGGAGGTCATTAGCAAAGGCGTTTTCTTAATGTTGTCAGCGCCTCCAACCGTATCGATCGAGCTTAGAAATCTTGTATAAACGGAATTAACATTCCTCGTAATGGTATGTTTACCAAAATTATTCAACAAAGGGAAAAAGCGCCAGGGCACGGGTCTAATGTCTGGTTTGTCACCCAGATTGCCAACATTTAGAAGAATTTCCGCGCTGCTTTTGAGATCCTTAACAAGATTGGTGTTAACTCTTGCGCCCCATTTGAAAAAAAGATCACTGAGGTTCAGATCCAATGGCTGCGCATAATTTCCGTCCAGACTGACGCTGTCGACACGTGCGCCGTCCACGAAAAACAAAGCATTACCGCCGCCCATGATATATTGATCCAGCTTAAACTTTTCGTCTTCGGAGAAAGCGCTGTCTGGTTTTAAGATCAGTAATGCGTCCAATCCGGCATAGGACTCGGGGTTGTTCATGTCCAGAAATACATCGTAATTCTGCTGGATCGTTGCAATAAGATCACTTAGACGCGCGGGAGAGATCTTAGTATGGCTGACAACCAAACCAACCTTTTTGTGTTCCTGGTTGCCTAGCAGTCGAATAGCTGACGCGATTTCAAACTCAACACCTTCGTACGATTGATTGAGCTGCTCTTCTGGCGTAGCCGACCTGTTGCCCTTCAAAAGCTGGACAGGAACGGACAGTGTGTCCGCCTGAACAATTGCACCCGGAAAAACGATCTTTTCCGTTCGCTTCCCGTCTTCATTATCGAATATGTTTGTCGGGGTTAACCCTCTGTCAACCAAGTTAAGGAACTGCTTTTGCCGCTGCTCTTCACTGGTCGCTTCGGAAGGATCGGAATAGTTAACGATTAAGTGTCCGTTGGCATAAGTCTTAAATTCGTCAAGTGTCTCGCGCGTAGCAGCTTCAAGCCGCTCAAAGCCAGCTGGCAGGTCACCGCTGAGATAAACATTGACTACTACATCTTTGTCTAAATTGCCCAAAAGCGCCTTTGTTGCGTCCGAGATGCTATAACGTTTGTCCTCAGTAAGATCCAGCCGGAAAAAGAACTGGGAAGCCAACCAGTTTACCCCGGCGAGCAAACCCACAATCAAGACAAACCGGAGTGTTGTATTTTTCATTCAGGAAGATACGGCCTTTGGGCAGATTAGATAAAACAAAAAATGGACGATGCTGTGTCCAGTATAAACGTCCATTTTTTGCAAAAATATAAAAAACCAAAAATGAATTGGTTATAAATTACTTCAATACATCCTCAGATTGCGGGAAAACCGGGTTGTCGTAGATATAAACGCCGTTGTAATCTTGTTTGACAGGCACTTGTGCTATGAAATTTCTGTGGTAAGGCAATGCTTGCTCCGTTGAATAATGGCAGACAAAAGATTTTCGGGTTTGTTCGGGATTCGTGATCATTGAACCGCCATGTGCGAGTGCCGCATGCCAGATGAGGACGTCCCCTTTTTTAATAAGTAAAGTTTCTTTTGGATATTGATGTTCTGTGCAGGTTTGGTCGAGATACTGAGCAAATTCAAGAGGCGATTTTGTTGACTCTTTTTTGAATAAAATACCGTTGCCAAAATTAAATTTAGGCATTTTGTGGGAGCCGATGTAATAGTAGAGCGGGCCCGAATCAATCTTAATGTCTTCCAGAGCAATCCACGCTGCCGCCAAATGGCTCGGGATTTTGGCAGTCACCCAGGGAAAGTCCTGATGCGTTGGTTGCTGGCTTCCGTACATAAAAACCAAACTTTGCATCACCACAACCTGCTGATTGAAAATGGCTTCCAGAAATGACACGATGTAAGGGTGCGTCATCAACTTTTTGCCAGCCACGGAAGAATTATGGAAGTCGTTGATCTTTACGTATTTGCCAAGCAGTGCTTCTTTGGGAAATTCTTTAATGTTCCGTTCCTGGTTGGGTTTGAATTCGTCCAGATCAATGCGGACGGAGAGATCATATTTGTCCGGGTTTTGAACGAGCTCTTGAAAATCACCCCAAAACTTGTCAATCATTTCTTCTGGAATTATTTTCTCCAAAACTACATAACCGTTTTGTTCCCAGCCTTTTAGTTTATCCGCCATGTCGTAAGGCACATTGTATCGTGGCGGATTTTTTTTCAAAAAACCGGCGATATCGGCATTAGGTTTATCAATCCAGGGAAGCGTCGCCTGATCAAATTCCTTAATCGGGAAGTAATGATCTTTAATTGACTCGGCTTTGCGGAGGACACGCTGAACAATGCTCATGTTGTGAATGTGTTGAGAAAATATGATGGTTACCAAATATAATCAAAACCACGACGCGTGACTGAGCCAACACGTCACCGTTGTAAACTACTTATTAAACGTGCAGGTGTTGTTATCGGGGTATTTGTAATAAGATTTATAGTTGGTTGCCTTTGGGTTCATGCATCCTTTCAAATTCAGTAATTGAATATTCCGGAAATCGATCGGATGGCTTTCGGCCTGCAATGCAATGTAGCCGCTGCCCAATGGCGTGTTGTCCTTACGAACCCAGTCTTCCTCGCTGCCCACTTTTCCATCCTTAAATGTATGATTTTTACCTACATAACCACCGCCAATTTTTGGATTGGTAAACACCAGAACGGTGTCGCCTTCGATCATGTGATAAACAATGGAATCACCTAGCACGATTGCTTCAGCAGTAACCCACTGGTCGCCATTGTAAGTTTTTGAAGTGGAGTTGATGCAATGCGCCTGGTCCACTTTTCCGTTTATTTCAACAATCGTTCCAGGTGTGCAAAGATTGCCAGTTGTCCTTTCGCGGGCATTTAAGCCGCCTAAATATTGCATTTCCAAAGAAATAGGGAAATCCTGATCCAGACCCAAGCTCGCAGCCGACTGCGAATGCAGCATGATGCCGCTGTTCCTTACATTCCAGGAAGCGCCGCCCGGCACCTGGTTTCCTGTGAAGCGATATTGAAGCCTGATTTTATAATGAGAAAAGGGCTTGTTGTAATACATATGCCCATATTCGGTCGTGAACTTATCATATTACTTATAGTTCACCCGGATCATGTTATCCTCGGCAATGAATGTGTTTTTGTAATTATCATTCACCTTATGCCCAGCAATCTTAATGTCCCAGCCCGTCAGGTCCTTGCCATTGAACAGAGATAGCCATTCTTCTTTGTCGGCGGCTTTTTGGGCTTGGGAGTTGTGAGAGAGGATAAGTAAAAAAACTGCGAGTTTCAGAAATTTGAGCATGTTAGGAGATTGAGGTTTGCCTTTAAACTCAAAGCCTTTAAGCCCATCAATCTAACATACCTCCGTTAAATTTAACGGCGCGTATTTACCGGCAGATCATTTATTTGCTAAACTCCAAGACGTGTTGTATATATTTCTCTGGAATTTAGAACACGCACTAGAACAAAATAAATGTCACCTGCCGAAAGGAAAGAACTGGAAGAAGAGATAATTTATCTTAAATATATTCTCGATTTTTACAGTGGATCAGCAAGCGAACTAACAAGTTTGAAAGGACCTAGACTGGAAGCACATATTAATGGTATTTTGGATCGATTACTTGAACTTCAATCAATTCTGGACACATGAACGAACAGATAATCCCTAAGTCTTTGCGTAACGCATTCAACAAATTCTCAACATTGCAAAGCGAGGAAGAAAAAAAAGAATTCTGGAAGACGATGGCCCGGAACAAAGACCAGTTTGCTCCGGGTACATTAGATATGGAAATTGAAAAAGGCCTGATAGCTTTATCTGACCGAGTGGATGAACTTTTGAAAAAAGTAAGACAACCCGTCTGACTATCGCCGCTTACGACGCTCTTTCGGCTTCGCCGACGAAGATGATCGGGAAGATGACGTCGAGGACCGACCACTTTTTCCCGACGATCGCGACTCACGCGACTCCCTCGGGCGCCTATCCTTATCACCAGAACCATTATTATTTCGAACCGGCGAAGGAATCGTCCCAGCCAGATACAGATCCATGCTTCGGCGCGCCAGGTTTGTTTCTTTCACTTTGACCTTAACCTTCTCACCAAAAGTGTAAATCTTCTTCGTGCGCTGGCCAATTAACCTGTAATTTTCTTTGTCAAGCTCGTAATAGTCATCACCCAGATCCGTCATGCGGATCAATCCTTCCGATGCAGCTTCTGTAATCTCAACAAAAATGCCGAATTCCGTGACACCTGTTACAATGCCATCAAACTCGCGGTCTTTGTCCATCATACTCATATACTCGACCTGCTTGTATTTGATCGAAGCCCTTTCCGCCTCTGCTGCAAGTCGTTCTCTTTCAGACGAATGCTTTGATGCATCTTCGTAACTGTCCCTGGGAACCGAAGCGCCGCCATTCAGATAATGTTGCAAAAGACGGTGTGCCATGACGTCCGGATAGCGGCGGATTGGCGACGTAAAATGCGAATAGCGCTGAAATGCCAGGCCAAAATGCCCCAAGTCTTCGATGCTGTAACGCGCTTTCGCCATTGTTCTCACGGCAAGGGACTCTATCAGATTTTGCTCCGGCTTTCCTTCCACTTTGGAAAGCATACTATTCATGGATTTGGCAATTTTATTCTCCTCTTCCACTTCCAGCTTGTAGCCTAATTTTGCAACAAACGTCGCGAAAGTCTGCAAACGGTCCGTATCCGGCGCTTCATGAACGCGGTAAACCATTGTATTTTTATCCTCGCCTTTCGACAGCGAATACACATATTCTGCAACCCGCTTGTTGGCAAGCAACATGAATTCCTCAATCAATTTATTGGAATCGTGGCGCTCTTTTGTATAAATGCCAAGCGGCTTCCCTTTTTCGTCCAGCTTGAAGCGAACTTCCGTAGTCTCAAAGTTGATCGCGCCATTTTTAAAACGTTCTTTACGCAGGATTTTGGCCAAAGTGTTCAATGTGTTCAACTCGCGGACATGATCTCCTTCACCTGAATCCAAAACACCCTGCGCTTCTTCATAAGAAAACCGCCTGTCCGAATGAATGATCGTTCTGCCAAACCATTGTTTCAGCACTTTTCCTTTCGGACTCATTTCAAAGATCGCTGAAAACGAAAGTTTGTCCTCATTGGGCCTGAGTGAGCAAAGGTTGTTCGAGAGCTTTTCAGGCAGCATAGGAACTGTCCTGTCAACCAGATAAACCGATGTAGCACGACGATACGCCTCTTTTTCCAACTCCGTTCCCGGCAAAACATAATGTGAAACGTCGGCAATGTGAATGCCGACTTCAACATTTCCTTCATCCAGATAACGCACAGAAAGGGCGTCATCAAAATCCTTCGCATCAACAGGGTCAATCGTAAACGTCAACACCTCGCGAATGTCTTTGCGGTTTTTGATTTCCTTTTCAGAGATCTTATCCGGAATCCGTTGTGCTTCCGCCTCCACGATTTCAGGAAAATGATAAGGTAGACCGAATTCTGCTAAAATGGCGTGCATTTCAACATCATTATCCCCCGCTTTTCCTAAAACCTGCACAATTTCACCCTCAGCCTGGCTTCTTCTAGTCGGCCATTGCGTAACTTTCACAATCACCTTATCACCGTCCTGCGCCTCCTTAACCTCCTCTGGTTCAATGTAAATCGGGTCGAAAAGCTTTTTGTTATCCGGCTGTACGACTGCATAACGGGAAGTGATTTCAATGATCCCGACAATTTCCACACTTGAACGCTCCACAATTTCAGCAACCCGTCCTTCTACCCGGCTTTTTCCTGAGTCATTACGCCCAGACCTGGCATTGCGGCTGTTTTTTGTCAACGGCTGAACGGCAACAATGTCACCATCCCAAGCGCCATTCAACATTTCAGATTCTACATAAATATCGTCCTCACGGCCTTCAATAATTACAAATGCAAACGATTTGTTTACGCGATCCACGCGCCCTGTAAGTCCTTTTTTAACCTCCTTATTTGGACCCGCAGAATAGCCGCCGTTCTGATGCATAAGCCTTCCGTCTTCTTCCAGCTCGTGAATAATTTCATTAATAAGCTGCTTAACCTTCTTGTCCTGAACACCGAAATGATCATGGACATCAAAAGGACGGAAAGTGTGTTCGCTGTTTAAATCAAAAAAAGCAGCAATGTCAGCTTTCAGATTGTCAATGTAGGAAACGATGTGATGAGGCGTTTTGACCTCTTTCTTATCATTGCCTTTGTTAATTTTTATTTTTTTGTCTTTCATTTATTCTTTTATAAAAGCCTCCACAAGTGTGAAAGCGGGTTGCCGCCGGTCGCCAGCCATCGGCTATTCAATTCTTAATATGTTTTCGGGCTGGACGACTTTGAAACAATGTAATCTCAGATAAAGCTGTGCCAGAACGACAACATCTTCTCTGCAATATCGGCAAATTTTGGCCAGATCATTTTCTTCGTAATATACCTTGGTCACCTGATCGCCGCTCATTTCATTTTTACTGCCCGAAATGTCAAAAACGGCTGCCAGCAGATCAAGCGAAGTATAGTTCTTGTAATCACCAAATTTCCAAAGGTCCATTGTATCCTGATGCAAGATTTCCCAGGGCTTTTTCCCCGAAATCTGTAATGCTTTTGGGATTTCAATGCAATGGATCAGCATTCGGCGGCATAGGAACGGAAAATCAAATTCTTTTCCGTTATGGGCGCATAAAATGAGCTGGTCTGCCGGATATTTTTCTATTAATGCCTTGAACTGCAATAGGATATCAGCCTCATTATCTCCCGAAAAGCTGCTGACTTTGAACGAAATCTCTTCCTTTTCATTCCAATAAAATGCGCCGAATGCAATGCAGACGATCTTTCCGAATTCTGAATAAATCGCGCCGCGGTCGTAGAAATAAGCGGCATTGGAGGTTTCGTCGTCTCCTTTTCTGAATGTCAGCGCTTTTTTGTCCCAAAGCTTTTGCATCCGTTCGGGAAGTTCATCATAGGATGCAAATGAGGAAACGGTTTCAATGTCCAGTAACAAGAAGTTCTTGGCACGCCTTCTAAATTCTTCTGTCATAATGTGTGTCTTGTATAAAAAATGCTGCTACTCGTGCACCACGCCTTCCAGGCCCAAAGGGCTGATCGGGATGAGGTTATCTTCGATAATGCTGTCGGGCACGAAGATAAACTTTTTATCGTATATCTGGTTTCCAATGAAATAGCTGACCCAAAATTCATTGTTAAGATGAAAAACATCCGGCATAATGGGCTCCACGACCACATGCTCACCTGCTTTTATTTCCGGAAAAAAATGTCTTAATGTCGAAGTTCGCTGATCCGAATTGGTCCCCGATTCGGTGTTGCCGTAACCTTTGGAGGTCACAAAAATATTGGTAATACGATCCTGATTCCTGTTAATCACGACCACATTCCATTCGTCCGCACCCAACTCATTGATACTTCTTACAATTGCAACCTGTATGCCCTGAACCGGGTGAAATATGATGTCTTTTTTCATTAATTCTCAACTTACAGCTCCATATGGAACAGTCCTGCTAAATGATTTTTTAATTTATCGGAAACTTCCTGCATATCCAAGTCCCTCCCCAATTCCGCCGCTATAGAAGTCACCGCCTTATCCTCAATGCCGCACGGCACAATATTTCCAAAGTAAGAAAGGTCCGTATTCACATTCAAAGCAAAGCCATGCATCGTAACCCACCGGCTCGATTTTACTCCTAATGCGCAGATTTTCCTTGGATTTTTTTGCTCTTCATAATCAAACCAAACACCCGTTAAACCATTAATCCGGCCCGCATTTAGTCCATAATCGGCCAATGTAAGGATAATCGCCTCTTCCAAAGTCCGCATATAACGGTGGATATCGGTAAAAAAGTTATCCAAATCAAAAATCGGATAACCTACAATCTGACCGGGGCCATGGTAAGTGATGTCGCCGCCGCGTTTAATCTTGTAATATTTGGCCTGTTTTGCAACCAGATCATCCTCCCCGAGAAGCAAATGATCCGCCTTGCCACTTTTTCCAAGCGTATAAACATGTGGATGCTGGCAAAAAAGCAGATAATTGGGTGTCGAAAGTTGCTCGTCCGCTGCAAGATTCCGATTTGCAGTCTTAATCGAAATCGTCTCTGCAAAGATTTTCTCCTGATAATCCCAAGCCTCCTGATAATCAATCAGCCCCAGATCCTGAAAGTGGACGTTTTTATTGATGAGGGTATTCATTTAAAATTTTGTGACCAGTTTACTTTTTGACGTCTCAATGTAAGTGAGTCATTTATCATTTAACACACTTTCACATATAAATTGTTCTTATGGCAGCACACAATGACCTCGGAAACTGGGGTGAAAACCAGGCAGCAGGGTTCCTTGCAAAAAAAGGCTTTGAAATAATCGAAAAAAACTACCGCAAAAACCACTCAGAAATTGACCTGATCGTCAGGAAAGACAAAATGTTAATTTTCGTCGAAGTCAAAACGCGCAGTGGAACTGGTTTCGGAATGCCCGAAGAATTTGTGAATGTCACCAAAGCCAGGCTCATCATGCGCGCAGCGGAACATTACATTTTCGACAAAGACTGGCATTTCGACATCCGGTTTGATATTGTTTCCATCTTGATCTCTCCCAATGGAAAGTCGGAGATCTGTCATATAGAAGATGCTTTTTGTAAGTGAATAGTAGATTACGGACTTCCTTACAAAAATAATTCATGACACCTGACACGTTTCACTACACACTTGTGTTATGATTAAAAGTTATAGGCACAAGGGTTTGGAATTGTACGCTAAAAGGGGAGATCGATCTAAGCTCCATCAAAGTCATGTGCCCAAGATACGGTTGATATTGACACGTCTCGATGCGGCTAGTTTTCCTGAACAAATGAATCAGCTTGGTTATGCCTTTCATGCGCTCAAGGGAAATTTAAACGGGTTTTATTCCGTGAAAGTGTCTGGAAATTGGCGGATTGTGTTCCGTTTTGAGGGAAATGATGCAATAGACGTAGATTATTTAGACTATCATTAACAGAAAACCATGGCAATATTTGATCCAGCCCATCCGGGCGAGTTAATTCGTGAAACATTAGACGGTTTGCGCGAGGAAGGATATCAGTTTACTATCGAACAAGTTGCGCTAAGCCTTGGAACTACCAGAAAAACTTTGTCCGCTATTATTAACGGAAAATCAAATCTTAGTCCCGAAATGGCCGTTCGCCTGGCTGCGGGATTTCCTAATACAACTGCGGAATTTTGGATGAAGGTTCAGCAAAACTTCGACTTGGCGAAGGCTAAAAATAAAGTTGATATAAGTGCTATAAAACCGCTTTGGACTGCATCCGAAACAACATATCAACATATGAAGTCCTAGGACATTTACTTTATTATTCGATTGCTGCGGGAGCTGCTAAGTAGAATTCCACAAACCCCACATTTACAAAGTTATGGTTTAACAATCCCCTTACCATAACACAATGAACCATAATGCTTTGATGAATCGCAGGGCAATGATCAGGAAAAGTGCTTGGCTGGTTGCAGCGGCGGCTTCTCCGGATGCTTGGCCGTTGCCAGTGCCGCAATTTCAGCTGGGCGCTTGCGATTGGTCGGTGGGCAAGAGCCTCAATCCCGAAGCATTTGATAGAGCCAAACAAATTGGTTTACAGGGCATTCAGGTCAGCTATAACACTTCAAAAATTCCCGACGGCCTTTCGGTTGCTGATACTTTGCAATCTATTAAAGCTGCGGCAGAACGGACCGGTGTGAAAGTTTCGAGCCTGGCGATTGGTGAGCTCAACCGCGTGCCCTACAAATCTGCTGAAATCGCCGAGCATTGGGTTTGGAATAGCGTGGATGCTGCGGCAGGATTGGGCGTGAAGGTTGTTTGCTTGCTTTTTTCTCCGACGGAGACCTTCGAAATGATGAAAAGGGTAAGAAAGCGGTTGTAACAAAGCTTAAAAAAGTAGCGCCTTATGCTGAGAAGAAAGGAGTCACATTAGGCATAGAATCTTATTTAACAGCTCAGGAACATTTGGATATCATTCAGGCCGTTGGCAGTGAGTCGGTGAAGGTTTATTACGATTTCAGGAATGCTGCTGATGCCGGTAACGATGTGTTTAAGGAGATCACCATGCTGGGAAAAGAAATGATTTGCGAGCTGCACATGAAAGAAAACGGCCAAAAGCTTGGGCAGGGTACAATGGATTGGCCGAAAATCGCCAAAGTGGTGAAAGACATTGGCTACGCTGGTTGGATGCAAATTGAAGGCGCAACGCCGCCCGGAGCCGATATAATTGAATGTTATACATACAACAGGCAATATCTCGAAGGGTTATTTTTATTCAAATAATAATGGCGGCTTTGATTCAAACTTTACCGAAAACTCGATTATTAACAGGATGTTTGTGCCTGATGCTGGCGTTCACAGCCATGCATATGCGAAGCAATAAGCCACATTGGCCTCAAAAAAGCTCATTGGGAGTGTTTTCTCCCGACGATTCTTCCTGCCTTTATCTGCCCGATGACCTCGAAGCAACATTATGGGCAGAAGCGCCGATGCTCTATAATCCAACCAATATGGACATTGATGCAAAGGGCCGGGTATGGGTTACAGAGGCCGTGAATTATCGCGATTTCAATACAAAACCTGCCGAGCGGCTCAGCCATAAGCAAAAGGGCGACCGGATTATGATTTTGGAAGACAAAGACGGCGACGGAAAAGCGGAATCTTCAAAATTTTTTACAGAAGACACATTATTGACAGCACCATTGGGAATCGCTGTTCTTGGCAATAAAATCATCGTTTCGTGCGCTCCAAACCTGATTGTTTACACCGATTCAAATGGCGATGACAAGCCGGATAAGCGCGAAGTCGTGCTGACAGGTTTTGGCGGTTTTGACCACGATCATTCGCTGCATTCATTGGTTACAGGTCCTGATGGAAGATATTATTTCAACACAGGCAATGCTGGGCCGCATAATGTAACTGACAAAAGTGGCTGGACGCTTCGCAGTGGCAGCCTTTACACGGGCGGAACGCCGTATAACAAAACCAATGAGGGAAATCAAAAGTCGGACGACGGCCGCATTTGGGTCGGCGGGCTGGCATTGCGTATGAACCCGGATGGCACGGGACTAAAAGTGATGAGTCATAATTTCAGAAACAGTTACGAAGTCTGCCTTGATAGTTATGGCAACATGTGGCAGAATGATAATGATGATCAGGTGATTACATGCCGCGTTTCGTTTTTGCAGGAAAACGGTAATGCGGGTTATTTTTCGGCAGACGGCACACGTTACTGGCAAGCCGACCGCAGGCCGGGACAAGACATATTTGCAACGCATTGGCACCAGGAAGATCCGGGCGTAATGCCAGCGGGCGACAATTCCGGTGCAGGATCGCCGACGGGCATTGCTTATTATGAAGGCGACGCATTGGGCAAAAATTATCGCGGAACATTACTGAGCTGTGAAGCCGGCCGCAATGTAATATTTGCTTATCAGCCGAAGGTGAATGGCGCTGGTTTTGATTTGAAACGCCGCGATCTGATCAGCTCGTTTCCGCAGGCTTCGGAGCGATATGAATGGTATGAAACCGATAACGACATCCGGAAATGGTTTCGCCCGTCGGACATTGCGGTTGGGCCGGATGGCGCTTTATACATTGCGGATTGGTATGATCCTGTCGTGGGTGGTCATAGTATGAAGGATAAAAAAGGCTATGGACGCATTTATCGCATTGCACCAAAAGGAAAGAAGTTAACTGTTCCAAATTTGGATTTTTCAACAATAAAAGGTCTGATAGAAGCTTTGAAGAATCCGGCAGTAAATGTGCGGGCTTTGGGTTTTGAAGGTTTAAAAAACAAAGGCGATGCAGCATTAACTGACGTCAAAAAGTTACTCAATGCTGAAAATCCATTTTACCAGGCGAGAGCGATTTGGCTGATGGCGCAACTGGATAACAATGGTAAAAGTGAAGTGATTAACCTTTTAAAATCCTCCAATGCGTCGCATCGACTTACCGCTTTCCGGGCACTGAAAGCCATTGGTGCTGAAAAACCTTATCTGACGCAAATGGCTAAGGATCAGGATGCTGCTACTCGGCGCGAAGTAGGCATTGCGCTTCGGGATGTGCCGTTTGCAGAGGCGAAAGAAAGCATAGGGAGTCTCATTGCAATGTATGATGGCAAAGATCCCTGGATGCTGGAAGCGATCGGGACGGCGGCGGATGGAAAGGAGCAGCAAGTTTACAAAATGGTGCGTGAAGCTTATCCGGGCGAACCGATCAACTTCTCCCCCCAGCGTGCCAATCTAGCCTGGCGCTTGCACCCGGCTGAGGTTATTGAGGAAATGAAAACGCGCGCTGAATCTTCGCAAGTGCCAGCCTCAGAACGACGTAAGGCGCTCACAGCCATTGGTTTTATCAGAAACAAAAAGGCAGCTGTGGCCATGATAGCGTTATCGAAATCTCTACTTCCCGATGTAGCTTCGCAAGCTGCTTGGTGGGTTAATTTCCGCAAAACCAATGACTGGGCAGATCTCATGAACTGGGAAGAGGCCGCTGCACAGGAAATGACGCCAGCTTACAAGAAAATGCTGGAAAGCAAAAAAATTGTTTCGGATAAAAACCAAACTTTCCCAGTGAGAATTGAAGCCGCCAAAGAGATGGCCGCTGATGAGCATGGCGGCAATATGCTCGTGGATATGCGTGTGCAGGGACAGTTACCGGACAGCATTGCGAAATCGGTCAGTGAGATTATTTTCAAAAACCCGGATCAGAATGTCCGCATTGTAGCCAGCCAGTTTTTTCCCAAAAACGGGAAGGTCTTGAAGACAGATTTTATTTCCAGAATGAGCCCGAATGTCTCGCATGGTGAAAAGTTATTTGCAAACAACTGTGAAGCCTGTCACAAACACGGAACAAAAGGCGCGGAGATCGGGCCGGATTTAACATTAATCCATAAAAAATTTGATAAAACAGGGCTTTTGGACGCAATCGTGAATCCTTCGGCCAGTATGGTTTTTGGTTACGAAAGCTACACCATTGTCACAAAGAGCGGAGAAACATTCTTCGGTTTTCTGATGAGCGATGGCGCTAATGTGGTGTTAAAAGATGCCGCCGGACAGCAACATTCCGTCAAAGCGGATCAAATCAAAAGCCGGGAAAAAATGGCGTCTTCGCTCATGCCTGAACCAACAGCATTGGGTCTCAATGAGCAGGATCTGGCCGATTTGACGGGTTATTTAATGCAGTTTAAATAATCCTAAAGTCCCCTCTGGAAATTTTTTCTATAATTAAGCGGGCTCATTTTCATGCGTCTTTTGAAAAGTTTATAAAAATGAGAAACGTCTCCGAAGCCGCTATCGAAGGAAATTTCTGTCACAGGCCGGTCTGTGGAAAGCAGTTGCTGAACGGCGAAATTAATGCGGTAGTCGATCACGGTGTCCAGAAATGTTTTGTTGGTAACCCTTTTGAAATATTTACAAAAAGCGTTGGGTGACATATTCACAACCGCCGCCACTTCATTCAACACGATGTCGTTCCTGAAATTATCCACGATGTAGCCCAGCGCGGCATTAATGCGGTCTTTATTGCTGTTTATCTGCGTGGCAACGACGCCATCCTGATCCAATAACACAAATTCTTTGGATGCAGCCAGATCTTCGAGAATATCCAGCAGCAGCCACATTTTCCTAAATGCGTTTTCTTCCAGTGCCAGAATACGCATCTTTCCGCCAATTTCTTTTGCGGTTTGTCCCACAAAATGAATGCCGTGCGCACTGATTTTGAGTAGGTTACGAATGCCCGATAACTCCGGACGCTCGAAAAAGTCGCTGCCGAGGAAGTTTTTATCAAACTGCGCCACAATGGATTTGGCGTGAAAGCCGGGCGTTGCGACACTTTCAGATTTCCAGGAATGGGGCAGATCTGAGCCTAATAAGACAAGATCACCCGAATCGAAATCCGCCATTTGCTTGCCTACATAGCGTTTTCCTTTGCCTTTTAAGATCAACGTCAGCTCAAATTCGGGATGAAAATGATATGGCACATTAAATTTTTCCAGATTGAATGAATTAACCAGGAATGAAGCATCAGATCCTGCGTTAATCGTCTCAAACAAGGCTCTTATCATTGACTATTTTATTCGGAATGGTTTTGGAAATGTAAAATTAGATAATATTAACCACAAAATATCCATTATCAGCCTAGCCATCAAGCCAGAAAGGATCGAAATTTGAATTGATTATTTCTAAACTCTTAAAAATTTATGACATCCTTAACTGCTCCCGACCTGGCTGATTTTAAGGCTATCTCTGAAACGCAAATTGATAGTTTCAGGGAAAATGGTCATGTGCTGATTCCGGGCGTGTTGAATGAAGCGGAAGTTTCTCATTATCGCGGGGTCATTAATAGCGCTGCTACAAAGTTCAACACGGAAAAGCGGAAACTGGAAGACAGGGATACGTACGGAAGGGCTTTTTTACAGATTACAAATCTGTGGGAAGTGGATGAAAACGTGAAAACCTATGCGCTTGCCAAACGCTTCGGGAAAATTGCCGCAGACCTGTTGGGAGTAGAGAATGTCAGAATTTACCATGACCAGGCTCTGTATAAGGAGCCTGGTGGTGGGTTTACACCGTGGCATCAGGACCAATATTACTGGCCTGTGGACACGGCCAATACCATTACAATGTGGATGCCGTTAATTGATATCGATGTGAATATGGGCATGCTCACGTTTGCATCGGGTTCGCACCGGGCGGGTTTTGTGGAAAATGTGCCAATCTCCGATGAATCGGAGGCCATGCTAGAGAAATTTATTCAAGACAAAGGTTTCCAGATAACACGCGCCCAAACCATGAAAGCAGGTGACGCAACCTGGCATTACGGCTGGACATTGCATTCGGCGCCTGGAAATAAATCGGCTGAAACAATGCGGGAGGTAATGACAGTTATCTTTACCGCAGACGGTGCCACAGTTACCGAGCCCCAAAATAAGCACCAGGAAGCCGACCGGCAACGCTGGATGTGCGGTTTGCCAGCCGGCAGCCCACTAAATTCTCCATTGAATCCATTGATCCTCTGACAAAGATCCCTCACAAACGGGTAGGGATTAGCATTTGAATGCTTAAACGTTGTAGGCGACCGACAGCCATTTCCAGACGTACAAAGCACAACGAGGCACCTTATGGAGCAGGATACAATTTCAGCATTCCGGATGCAATTGAAACCGGGCAATGAAAGAGAATATAAAAAACGCCACGATGAAATTTGGCCTGAATTGGCTGAGTTGCTGAAAAATGCGGGCGTCAAGGAATATTATATTTTTCTGGACGAGGTTACCTTGGCGCTCTTTGCATTCCAGAAGAAAGGGCCCAATGATCAGACCGCGGGTTTGGCATCTCTGTCGATTATGAAAAAGTGGTGGGACTATATGGCTGACCTGATGGAAGTTAATGAAGATAATTCACCGAAAACGGTTGCTTGCCCGGAAGTTTTCCGGTTACAAATACAGTCCTAATCCTTGACCCTTCATGTTGCAAATCCTTTTACAGGCATCGTCCTGGGCTCTTTTTATTGGAAGGTTTCACCCGGTGCTCGTGCATTTGCCCATCGGGTTTTTGCTGATTGCAGCATTGCTGGAAATCGGACGTCGCACGGGGAAGGTTGCGGTTAGTGAAGGGACTGTCTCTTTTATCCTTTTTTGGTCTGCTATAAGTGCTACCATTGCTTGCATTGCGGGATATTTGCTGTCGTTAGGCGGCGGTTATGATGCCGGTTTGCTGAACGATCATATGTGGCAGGGCATAGGCGTTGCGGTTTTTGCCTGGATTGCCTGGCTTGTAAAGTCGGACCGTTTTCGGGAAGTAATTCCTTTTAGCTCCATAATTTATCTTCCTGCATTTGGCATAGCAACATTATTATTGCTGACAGCTGGACATGATGGCGGCTCGCTTACACATGGGGAAGAATATTTGACCCAATATACACCCGAACCATTCCGCAGCCTCGCTGGAATGTCGCCAGCCAAAGAAGCAGTCACAGAAATAAAACCATTGGCCGATGTGAACCAGGCATTGGTTTACAAGGATGTGGTGCAGCCGATTCTGGAAATGCGCTGCGTGCAATGTCATAATGAAAGCAAGCAAAAAGGTGATTTGCGGATGGATCAGCTTGCATTATTGATCAAAGGCGGTGAAGGCGGGCCTGCATTTGTAGCCGGAAAAAGCGCCGAAAGCGATATGATCAAACGTTGCCTTCTTCCCGAAAATGACGACGAACACATGCCGCCGAAAGGTAAACCCCAATTAACAACGGATCAGATCACATTAATTTCCTGGTGGATCGATCAGGGAGCGCCTGCGGATAAAAAAGTGGCGGAACTTACTGTTTCTGAACAGGTAAAGCCCGCTTTGGCAGCATTAGGAACAGGCGGAACGGGCAATGCAGCGGCGAAAAGCACAGTTTCCGCAATTCAGCATGTAAAGGTGCCGGCGGCTAATGAGAAAGATCTGGACGCGTTAAGAAAAGCCGGATTGATTGTAAATGCCTTGGCGCAGGATCAGAACCTGCTGGAAGTGAGCGCAGTGAATGCCCCTGATTTTGCCGATAAGAATATGGCGTTACTCACGCCGGTGGCGCAGCAAATTGCCTGGCTGAAATTAGGTGACACCAAAATAACGGACACGGCTTTGAAAGAAATGCCGAAGTTTAAGAATCTGAATAAGCTCCATTTAGAGCATACAATCGTTACCGACGCGGGCATTGCGAATCTGAAAAGTTTGCCCTTGCTGGAATATATTAATCTGGTGGATACGAAAGTCGGCGATGCGGGGCTTAGGGAAGCGGCCACATTCAAAGGACTTCGTTCTGTTTACGTTTGGCAGTCTGCCGTGACGGATTCTGCTGTGAGTGAGGTGAGTAGAAAAAATCCGCAACTGATGGTCGTAAATGGTTTTAATGAAGCCGCCGTTGCGGAATTTCTGAAAGCAGGCGATTCAACCGCATTAAAAGCGAAATCAAAGGCACCGTAATTGCGATGTTGCAATTTTATTTTTTCTAACTTGCAGCATTGTAATCTGCAAAAAGTATGAAGAACACACACTTCCTGATTGCCAGGGAGCAATCGGATGTCCGGACCCTGTTCCTGGGCGCATTCATCGCGCAAGTCGATGGAAGCAAAGCAACTTCTCTCAAAGATTTTTACCAAGAAATTTCAACAGCCATGCATTTCCCCGAATATGATGGGAAAAATTTGGACGCGCTGGACGAAATGCTGAACGATCTGGAATGGATCAAAGAGCAAAAAGTCATCATATACATTGAAAATTCGGCTGATTGGCTTGCAAAAGAGAAATCGGAAGAGAAATTGCTATCCGTTATCGACATTCTGGACGCAACAGCTGAGGACTGGAAATGGATGGACGAGGAAGAAGAAGGCACGCCCAAAAAAGAATTACAGATCATTTTCCACGATTCGGAGCGCATCCGGACATTGCTTGAAGAACAGGAAATTCCTTATTGGGTTTTGAGCTGAAAAAGCTTAGACAGTTGCCGCATCTCGTAGTAAATCCCGTCTCCACTGGAAATAACCGCCAACAGCGAGCGCAAGAAAAACAGCATATAATATTGCAGTCAGATGCAGGTCTTTATAAAAATACATGACCACATAACAGGCATCTGCAATGATCCACAAGATCCAGTTTTCCAGATATTTACGCGCCATCATCCATTGTCCGATCAGGCTCGCGACAGTCAATGCAGAGTCTGCGTAAGTAAGGCTGGCATCTGTAAATTTTCCTAACAAAAATCCCCAGGAAGCGGTTATTATCAGGAATATCACCCCAAATACGGGATACATGCGGGCCGGCGTTCGCGTTACGCTGATTCCGTCATGATTTCTTCCGCCAAATTTCCACATCCACCAGCCGTAAATGCTCGTCAGGAAATAATAGCCTTGCAAACCCGTGTCAGCATAAAGCCGGACCTGCCAGAAAACGATAGCATAAAGCACAGCATTGATAATCCCGAAAAACCATCCCCAGACATTCTGCTGCGTATTCAGGTAAACGCAGATCGCCCCGGTAATAAAGCCCAGTATTTCAAGCCAGGTGGTGGCAATGCCCGCCAAAGAAATGGTTTGATTGAGCCAATCGGTCATGAAAGCGTTTAGGGTTATTAAGTTCAAAGAGTAAATATACATTCAACACGGCAAATTCGGCCCTAGCGGCGCCTCCTGGTTCTAGCAAAACGATCAATATTGTATCCCAGGCCCCAGCAGGGCCCCCTGTTTCTAGCAAGTAAGTTTGATTCTGGCGTCTAGGCTCCGGCAGGAGCCTCCTTGGCGGCGAAAGGAAGCTCCTGCCGAAGTTGGGATTTGCCGGGGAATACATTGCTAGAAACAGGTTATCCCTCCGTGATTGCTCGCGCACATTCTGCTAACCTTTCGACTCTATTTTTAAAAATAATCTCGTTAACAATTTTGTAATTTGCCGTGTTCTGCGTTTCAGGCTATTTTTGTATTGAAAAAATTGGTTTACAAACTGGCAAACATTTTGTACCGATACATTGTTATTTAAAATGCCGGTCAGGGAAAATCCTGAAACGGCTTTTTGCATTTGTATTCACATAGCGAATTACGCTTTATTACTATACATAATTGGAAGTTAAAGACTTACTAACACTGTACAAGGGAGACAGTTACCTTGACGTCCTGAGTACACAAATTGCCTCGAAGGATCCCGAAGCGGCGCATGTTCAGATCAAAGGATTGGTAGGAAGCCTGGACGCGGTTGTTGCGGCCTCTATTCAGGAAAAAAAGAAAGGCCCGGCGGTTTATATATTGAGCGACAGGGAAGAGGCGGCCTATTTTCAAAATGACTTGCAGAATTTGATCGGGAAAACGGAGGTTTTGTTTTACCCAACGTCTTATAAGCGGCCTTATCATTATGAAGAGGTCGATAATGCCAATGTTTTGATGCGTGGTGAAATTCTTAACAAGCTGAGCGCCAGTAAATCTGTCGCTACGCAAATTGTTACTTATCCCGAAGCATTGTTTGAAAAAGTGATCAATAAGCGGTCGCTGAAAGCCAATACATTCTCGGTTAAGGTCGGCGAAAAGCTCGATCCTTCGTTCCTGACGGAATTTTTGACGAGTTATGGATTCGAAATCACTGACTTTGTTTTCGAAGCAGGGCAGTTTTCCGTTCGTGGTGGGATTTTGGACGTGTTTTCATTTGCCAGCGAGCATCCTTTCCGGATTGAGCTTTTTGGTGATGAAGTCGAAAGCATCCGTTCATTTGATCCCGACACACAGCTCTCGCTCGAAACCGCGAAGCAGATCAACATTGTGCCGGACATTCAACAAAAGCTTGCGCACGAAACCCGTGAATCGTTTCTTAATTTCTTCGCAGCCGACACCGTTTTGTGGTTTAAAGACGCTGAGCTGACATTGGAAGTGATTGAAAATTGTTTTGAAAAAGCAGAAAAGGCATTGCAGGAAGTGACCGGCGGGGGCATTCAGATTGTTTCCAATCCGCAGGATCTTTTCGAAACACGCAGGGGATTTTTGAATCAGGTTAAGAAGTTTAAAACCGTTGAATTTGGTAAAAAAGGCTATTTCAAAACTGAAAGTAAGCTTCCCTATTCTTCAAAACCCCAACCTTCATTTAACAAGGATTTTAAAAGATTGCTGGACGATCTGTCTGATAATCAAGCAAAAGGCTATGTCAACATTATTGTAGCCGAGCAGCCCAAGCAACTCGATCGCCTGGAAAGGATCTTTGAAGACCTGGACCCGTTCGTAAAATTCCGTCCGATGCACATTTCGCTGCGGGAAGGATTTGTGGATGATAATTTAAAAGTCGCTTGTTATACGGATCACCAGATCTTCGCCCGTTTTCATAAATATAGGCTCAAAGAAAAATTCAGTAAATCAAAGGCGATAACGCTCAAAGAGCTGAAATCCCTGCATCCCGGCGACTTCGTGACGCACGTGGATTATGGAATTGGCCGTTTCGCCGGCATGGAGCGGAAAGATGTGAATGGTAAGGAGCAGGAAGCGATCCGGCTTATATATCGTGATAATGATTTGCTTTATGTGAGTGTCCATAACCTGCACAAGATCGCGAAATATACAGGTAAGGAAGGCACGCCGCCTGCCATGAGCAAGTTGGGCTCAGGTGAGTGGGAGGCCAAAAAATCGAAGGTTAAGAAGCAGCTTAAAGACATTGCGCACGAGCTCATTGCATTGTATGCCAAGCGCCGCCAAGCGCCCGGGTTCCCGTTCTCACCAGACAATTATATGCAGGCCGAGCTGGAATCGTCATTCTTATATGAAGACACGCCCGATCAGGCGACAGCGACTGCCAATGTGAAGGAGGATATGGAAAAAGCGCATCCGATGGACCGCCTGGTGTGTGGGGATGTGGGTTTTGGTAAAACAGAAATCGCAATCCGTGCAGCATTTAAGGCCGTTTGTGACAGCAAGCAAGTGGCTGTTTTGGTTCCTACGACCATTTTGGCGATGCAGCATTTTAAAACATTTAGTGATCGGCTAGGCGATTTTCCTGCCAAAGTGGGTTATATCAACCGTTTCAAATCACCCAAAGAGATTAAGGAAACCCTCAAACAAGCTGAGGAAGGCAAAATTGACATATTAATAGGAACGCACCGCATTCTCAATAAGGATGTGAAATTCAAAGATCTTGGGTTGCTGATTGTCGATGAAGAGCAAAAATTTGGTGTAAAAGCCAAAGACAGACTGAAAGAAATGCGGGTTAATGTAGACGTTTTGACATTAACGGCGACGCCTATTCCAAGAACATTGCATTTCTCGCTCATGGGCGCACGCGATCTTTCAGTTATCGCTACGCCGCCGCCTAACCGCCAGCCGGTTACAACGGAAGTGCATACATTCAGTGAAGAATTTATCCGTGATGCCATCAGCTTTGAAGTGCAGCGCGGGGGCCAGGTTTTCTTCGTCCATAACCGTGTTAATGACATTGAATCCATTGCCAACATTATTCTGCGGCTCGTCCCCGACGTGCGCATTGGCGTCGCGCACGGGCAAATGGACGGCGATAAGCTGGAAAAAGTGATGGTGAGTTTCATCGAAGGCGAATACGACGTGCTGGTTTCGACCAACATTATCGAATCCGGAATTGACATTGCGAATGCGAACACGATCATTATCAATACGGCGCATATGTTCGGTTTGTCGGATTTGCACCAGATGCGCGGGCGCGTTGGTCGTTCTAATAGGAAGGCTTTCTGTTATTTGCTGACTCCCTCCGTTTCAACATTGGCGAGCGATTCGCGGAAGCGTTTGCAAACTTTGGAGGAGTTTTCAGAATTAGGGGACGGTTTCAAGGTCGCTATGCGCGATTTGGACATTCGTGGTGCTGGAAACTTGCTTGGCGCTGAGCAAAGCGGATTTGTGAATGACCTGGGTTACGAATTGTATCACAAAATGCTGGATGAAGCCGTTTCGGAACTGAAAAATAATGAGTTCAAAGACTTGTTTTCCAATGCATTAGGCTTGCCTTCAAAATTGGTTCCGGACTGCCAGATCGAGACGGATTTTGCGACTTTGATTCCGGATGATTATGTCAAAAATATTTCAGAAAGATTGTCGTTATATACCCGCCTCGACAATATTTCGACGGAAGAAGAGCTGGCTAAATTTGAACAGGAAATTCTAGATAGATTTGGGCCCGTTCCTGCAGAGGTCGGCGATTTGTTGAAAACGGTGCGTTTACGCTGGGAAGCAGAGCTTTTGCACTTTGAAAAATTAACTTTGAAAAGCAATACATTGAAAGGCTACTTCGTTACTTCGCAGAACGACGAATTCTTTCAGTCTCCGAAGTTCGGAATGGTGATTGATTACATTAAACAACACCCGAAGAAAATTGCTCTAAAAGACCAGAAAGGCAAGTTAATGCTCATTTGTGAAGACATTAAAAGCATTGAGCAAGCCAGAAAGGTTCTCAAGGAGATGACTGGGTCAAATTGACCGGGTCACATTACAGGGGTTATTTGATTAATGCAATGTGACCAATAATTGATTTTTAGAAATAATTTCTTTTCATTTCTTACATTTGCGATTTCGCATACTATAAAAATACCAAACACTTAAGTCACTTTAAAGCAATGATTTGCATGCATAAGATGGGTATCCGGTCGATCGCGTTGATTCTGATTGTGTTAATAGCGGCTACTGCCTGTAGTAAAAAGAAACGACCAACCAGTCTTAAACCTGGTAAAACAAGCTCTAAAACGGGTTTGGCTTACAATGGCAAAGACGGATTTGAGGTTAAGCAGTACAAAGCATTGCCAGCAGGCCCCGACCTTGTTTATATAGAAGGTGGCCGGTTTACAATGGGTTCTCTGGAGGAAGAGGTGATGAGCAGACGGGATAATCCAAAACGTACTGTCAGTATCCAATCCTTTTACATGGACCAAACAGAGGTGGCAAACGTCCACTATCTTGAATATTTAAATGCAGTTCAAAGAGATTCATCTGAGGAATTTTACAGTAAAGCATTACCTGATACGAATGTTTGGTTTAATGAATTATCATTCAACGATTCATATGTAACCATGTATTTGCGTCACCCAGGCTTCCGTTTGTATCCGGTTGTGGGCGTTTCATGGGTTCAGGCAAATGATTATTGTGCTTGGAGAACTGCGGCAGTGAGCCAGGCTAATAATACGGCCGGACAAGCAGCAGCAGGCGGCAAGAAGAAAAAAGGATTCTCTTTTGGCAAAAAGAAAAAAGATGCAGCAGCGGCAGACGCAGCAGTTGCGGCAACAGACGCACCGGCACCACAGCTTAGAATTGAAAGTGGTTACGTGATGCCTCCTTACCGTCTGCCAACGGAAGCAGAATTTGAATATGCAGCGATGGCAATGATCGGAACGCAGTATTCTGATGAAAACCAGTCGAACCAAAGAATTTATCCATGGGACGGTTCTACAATGCGTCAGCCACGTGGCCGTAAGCAAGGAACGATGCTCGCAAACTTCAAACGTGGTCCTGGTGATTACGCGGGTATTGCAGGTAAATCCAATGACGGAGCGATCATTACACAGGAAATTCGCTCATATCCTGCCAACGACAATGGTTTGTATGACATGGCTGGAAATGTAAGTGAATGGGTTTATGACGTTTATCGCCCGCTTTCAAACAGTGACGTGAATGACTTGAACTCTTTCCGCCGCGATGGTTATCAGGATGAAGCTAAAAATTACGATAGTAAAAACGGCAACTCTTTGGTTAGTGATAATTTGAGAGTATTTAAAGGTGGTTCTTGGTCTGACGTTGCATACTGGCTTTCACCAGGAACGCGTCGTTACATGGATCAGGATTCAGCGACTGCAATGGTTGGTTTCCGTTGCGCGATGATTGCCACTGGAAGTCACAAAGAATAAGATTAAGATTTAAGAATATTAGGAAGGCGTTGCTCACTGAGCAACGCCTTTTTTAATGCTCGGCCAATGCAATGGTGAGAATGGTAAAGGATTCGCAACCCGCCAGTTTTAAGGTCTGTACGCATTCTTCCAAAGTCGCGCCTGTCGTCAGAACGTCATCCATAATGATTACGCTCTTGTGTTTAATATGCTCGTTTACTGCAAATACGCCTTTCACATTCTCCCGGCGTTCGATTTTGCTTTTACCCGTTTGCGTTGCCGTGTGTTTTATTCTTTCCAAAGTCGTTGCTGACCAGGGGATGCCGGTTGCGTTTGAAAAGCCTTCCGCCAGCAGATCGCTTTGGTTGTAACTTCTTAATTTCTTTTTCTTGGCATGTAGAGGCACACTGATGATCAATCCGGCTTCTGGCAGCATTCCAGCCGCTATCATTTCCTGACCAAACATAAATCCCAACAGCAGCCCGACGTCTTTGTTTCCCTTATACTTCAATGCATGCAAGAGCCGCTGCACTTTTCCTTTTTTTGTAAAAAGCAGAAAGGAATGTGTCAGAGCTACTTCGGGAACATTCACAAACTTATAGCGAATGACATCCTGGTGCAGACCATTAAACTGGATTCTGGGCAGCGAAATCATGCAGGATGTGCAGATTGTGGCTTCATTTCCAACGAGTGAACAGTCACAAGCTTCGCAGCATCTCGGGAAAATCAGATCGCTGAAATCACTTAAAAAATTTTTCAGATTCATTTTTACGGGTTTTGAATAACTTTGCATCACATCAAAATCTACCCCGAATGACCACGCTGATCGTAAATGCGCAAGTAGTAAATGAGAATGAGATCAATGAGTTTGACGTCATAATTGAAAATGGTCACATTCATCGCATTGGAAAAGATTTACAGCATGTCGCAACGGATCGGGTGATTGATGCAAAAGGGCAATATCTTATGCCGGGTGTGATTGATGACCAGGTGCATTTCCGCGAGCCGGGATTGACCTATAAGGCAAACATTTACACAGAATCCAAAGCAGCCGTTGCCGGGGGCGTAACGTCATTCATGGAAATGCCCAATACGGTTCCTAATGCGCTTACGCAGGAGCTTTTGGCAGATAAATACAAGATTGGCGCTGAGACTTCACTCGCCAATTATTCCTTCTTCATGGGCGCTTCCAATGATAATTATGAGGAAGTAATGAAGACCAATCCAGCGGAAGTTTGCGGGATCAAAATCTTTATGGGCTCGTCAACGGGTAATATGCTCGTAGATGCACCGGACGTGTTGGAAAAAATATTTTCAAATGCGCCCTGCATTATCGCCACGCACTGTGAAGATGAACCTACGGTTCGCCAGAGAATGGAGCATTTCAAAGAAAAATACGGAGAAAATGTGCCCTACAACATTCACGCATTGATCAGAAATGAAGAAGCATGTTTGAAATCGTCCACATTTGCAAGCGGACTTGCGCATAAGCATGGCACCAGATTGCACATTCTGCACATTTCAACGGGCGATGAAGTCGTGCTTTTCGAGCCGGGAATCAGGAAAAACGGACAGATTCTGCTGAGCGATGGCCAGCCAAAATTGGTGACCGCCGAAGCCTGCGTCCATCACTTGTGGTTTGACGCGGAGGATTATCACACATTGGGAAATAAAATTAAATGCAACCCGGCGATCAAAGCGCCGCATCATAAGGAAGCCATTTTACAAGCTGTGCTGGACAACCGCATTGATGTTATTGCAACAGACCACGCGCCGCACACCATTGAAGAAAAGGCGCAGGGTTACTGGCAGGCGCCTTCGGGCTTGCCTTTGGTGCAACACACATTAAATGTAATGTTGGAATTAAATAAAGCAGGTAAAATTTCGATCGAAAGAATTGTCGAAAAAATGAGCCACACGGTCGCCGACTTATTTCAAATCAGCAAACGGGGTTATATACGTGAGGGTTATTGGGCAGATTTGATATTAGTTGATACACATGCGCAAACCAACGTCGAGCCAGCTAATATTTATTCAAAATGCGGCTGGTCGCCATTTGAGGGGATGAATTTCCAATCCAGTGTCACGCACACATTTGTATCGGGAAACCTGGTTTATGAAAATGGGAAGTTCAATGAAAAAGTGAAGGGGCAGCGATTACTTTTTAGTCGCTAAATATTGATAATAATTCTCAATTACATTCAGGTCAGCCTCGGTCCAGTCCAAAGTCGGCAACTGGCCAGGCGTAAGCCATAGGATCTGCTCGTGTTCGGATAAGGTAATGTTGAGTGTTTTAAGCTTGCAAATGAAGGGAACGAGGATAATTTCGCGCCAGCCCTGATCTTTTGAAGTTTCGGGCAATCTGTTCAGAATTTCTATTTCAACGTCAAGTTCTTCTTTTATTTCGCGGGCCAGTGCTTCTTCATCTGTCTCGCCTTTTTCGAGCTTACCGCCGGGGAATTCCCATTGCAAAGGGAAAGATAATGCAGCGCTACGTTGTCCAGCCAGTACTTTTCCGTTATGTTCAATCACAGCACAGGGCACTCTCACAACCAATTTTTCGGAAACCAGTACTTCATTCATAGAGGCGGTCAGTAATTTACCGCAAAATTACAACTTCTAATGTTAATACGCGATTAATTCTTAAAACTTCGAGGAGTATAATCCTAAAAAAGTTCTCCTGAGCGATACGTGGGTAGAATCCCTAAGTGCTTGTAAGCCTTTTCGGTAACCTCCCGACCGCGCGAGGTGCGCTTCATATATCCTTCCTTAATCAGGAAGGGCTCGTAAACTTCTTCGATCGTCTCTGCTTCTTCGCCACAAGCCGTCGCTATGGTCGAAAGTCCCACTGGTCCGCCTTTGAATTTCTGAATGATTGTTGACAATATACGATTGTCCATTTCATCGAGTCCGTTCTGATCCACATCCAATGCAAGCAATGCGATTTCAGCGATTTCGACAGTTACTTTTCCATTGCCCTTCACTTGTGCAAAATCACGCGTCCGGCGCAAGAGATTGTTTGCGATACGCGGTGTTCCACGGCTACGGCGGGCGATTTCAAATGCTGCGTCTTCTTCCAGAGGCGTCCCCAAAATCGCTGCCGAGCGTTTTAGAATGGTTGATAATAACTGCGCATCATAATATTCCAGACGTGCATTGATGCCGAATCTCGCCCGCAAAGGCGACGTCAGCATTCCTGCGCGCGTTGTTGCGCCGATTAATGTAAATGGATTTAATCCTATTTGAATACTGCGGGCATTAGGGCCGCTGTCCAGCATAATGTCGATTTTGTAATCCTCCATTGCGGAGTAGAGATATTCTTCAACAATGGGATTCAGCCGGTGGATTTCGTCGATGAACAAAACGTCATGTTCCTGCAAGTTGGTCAGCAAGCCGGCCAGATCGCTCGGCTTGTCCAGAACAGGGCCGGAAGTGATCTTGATTCCTGCTCCTAATTCATTGGCCACAATGTTGGATAATGTTGTTTTTCCTAAACCCGGAGGGCCGTGCAACAAGACGTGGTCCAGCGCATCACCGCGTTGACGGGCAGCCTGAACGAAGATTTTAAGGTTTTCCAGAATCTTTTCCTGACCCGTGAAATCCTCAAAAGTGAGCGGACGCAGGGCCCGCTCGATTTCTTTTTCTGTATTGGAAAGATTTTCTTTATCTCCGGACAAATAATCCTGACGCATAATGATTGGCTAAATAAACTTAATCAAAAATACTCGTTTTAATCTGCAAAAAGAAGCTTACCGGATGATCATAACCGAACCGCGCTTCACTGTCGGGGCACGTTCGGGGTAGTAAAGGGCCTCGTAAGAGATTACGTAGGGATAAGCTCCGGGCTGGACTTTCTGCCCTTTATATGTTCCATTCCAACGGTCCTCAATGTTCGTGGAAGCATAAATTACTTCACCCCAGCGGTTGTAGATCCGGATTGAGAAATTAGTATAATAGGCTCCGAAAATGTCCAGCTGCTCATTGTGACCTTCGCCGTCGGGCGTAAATGCATCCGGAATGAAGAACCGCGGCTCACACCGGTCGACCACTTCGGTCGTTTGCTGCGCCACGCAACCCTCTTTATTAATAGCGATCACCGTGTAAGTTCCTTCCGTGCCAACCGTCACGGTCCGCGTCGTGTCGCCGGAATGCGGCCATTCGTACGATTGGACGCCTTGTCCGTTAGCGTCCAGGATAACGGATTGTCCGTCGGGGATGCATATCGCATATTCAGGCAATAGATTCAAAATCGGTGAAGGCCGCTCGCCCACTTGAATTGTATCTGAATTGTAGCAGTCATTGCGGTCTTTCACGATCACAAAATAAGATCCTGGCTGGCCTACTGTAATGTCTCTTGTGTCTTCGCCAGTGCTCCAATCGAACTCAATCCATCGGTCGCTTTGAACGGTTAAAACGATTGAACTGTCACGGCACAGTGTTGTGTCCGGCCCGATTGAGAATGCGGGTGGACGGCGTAATGTAATTTCAATGGTGTCGGCAGAGAAACATTCGCCTTGTGGGCCATTGAATGCAACAGCAATATAGCGTCCAGTGGCTGTCGCATTGTAAGTTTTCTGACGACCCACGACCCTTCCACGGTGAATCCATGCATAAACCTCAGCCTGAACCCCCATATCCAAAGGAACAAAAGCACCGCAAGTGTCCTTGTCGGCTCCTAGATTGATCGGAGGAGGCGTTTCAAAAATTACAACTTCGTTAATAATAATTGTGTCTTTGCATTTATTGGTTGCGCGCATACGAACCATATATGTTCCCGGTTGCGTATACGTGTAAGTGGCTTTTTGCTCTTTGGATGGCGCTGTAAAGCTACCGTCTCCCAAGAAATCCCATTGATAAGTGTCCTCAATCGGGTCGCAAATCGGGCTGGCTTCAAATGTTGTAGGTTCATTGGTACAAAAACCACTTGCCTCAAAACCAGGGCCGGATGACTCCTGTGTGAAATCCTGAACCATATTAGGCAAACCTAACTCACTTTTCTTACCCCCCAGATTCACACCATCACGCTCATACTCAACTCCCGTAAGCGAATTTCCTTCCGGCTCGCCTATGACGGCCAGATATTCGCTGCCTTCAATGGCCATATAAATCCTTCCATCGGGACCAAATTGCAATGCCCCGAATTTTCGATTAGCAGAACTGTCAATGGTTATGGCCGTTTCCGTCAGCAAACTATCGGGTAATGTGAGATCGTATTGCTTTAAATAGGAACTGGTGCCGTTTTCCCCCGAAAATGAAATGTACATTTTTTCCCCGCTGGGTGAAAATTCAATTCCATAAGCTGTGGGCGGCGCGGCTCCCAGATCCACGGTTTTATCATAGGTTAATGTGCCGGTTGAATCATTGAAACTGAATAATTCAACGTAATTTTTGGGAGGTCCGGGGATGATAACAGCTAGTCTGCGCTGACCGGTGGCACTATCGGGTGACGAAAATTTCATATAACCTTCGGCTTTTCCTAAGCTGTCATGCTTCATTCCCAGTTCAGGAGCACTTGATTCTACTAATCCACCCGTTGTAGCATGGAAAATGCGGAATTTGTTGGTTCCGTAGTCGTGAGAAATAACCCAGTAAGTGCTGTCGCGGTCATTACGTGCCGACACTATACGTTCGGTCGTGGGCTGTTGTAATGTTGTGTTTGTTTCAATGATCGCACCCAGGCCATTATTCCTGCGCATATCCACGACGCTTACGGTTAACAGTTTTTCACCATTGATATCTGAGGTCGTAAACACATTGAACAAATATTCACAGCCCTTGCAAGTGGGCTGCGGCACAATGAGAACGGATTGGGTGGAATTCGGGCTTCCTTTCAGCGGAGCGCAATTCCCCGGCTGAAAACAGGGCATGACGTCCCCATTCTTGTTCCAGACCGTTATACCATCGGAATAGAAGAGGAGCTGACCTTTGGAATTGGCTATGGATGAGGTTCCTTCCGGTGTATTTAATTTACCATCGGTGATGGGCGTGGGCGGATTATTGGAGAAATCAAGACCTGCATTTCCCCCAAAATACCATTTCGCTCCTTCCTGATTGGCCGGTTCCATACAAATTTTCACATTGATCCGGTCCTGGATTTTACAGCCATTGGGCAGAATCACTTCCACAGAATAACAGCCTGAACTATCGACATTCAACGTCTGTGTCGTGTCGCCTTTCGGATACCAGACATATTTTGCCCCGTCCGGAGCGCCATTCGGATAAGGATCGAGAATTAATGTATCTCCGGGGCAAATCGTTGTGTCCGTTTTCCATTGCTGAAAAGCAGGAGGCAATTCACCGATTTGGACAACCTTATTAACGGTTTGTTGAGTCCCGCCTCTCAATGTTCTGACCAGTGTAACTGTGTAAGAGCCAGGCGCCATGTAAGAATGTTGGGCAATGCGTCGTGTGTCCGTTGCGGCACCTTCTCCAAAACTCCATTGCCACGCAATGGCCGTGCTGAGCGTATCCCTGAATGTAGTCGAGTCGGCTTCGCAATCAGGATTCTGCATACATTGACCTTCCACCACAAAATCCTGCGCATTCGCGCACATTGTGGCAAGCAGTATCAGAATGAATGAATAAAAAATTTGTTGATACTTATTATAAAATCGCCCCATGTTTCGTTACTTGTTCAAACACCCCCACGCACCACACTTAATATTCGGATTACCTGACAATACTAACGAAAATAAAATGTTAAAATTTTGTGCGGTAATGTCGTAAAAAGCACTCTAATTTGAATATTAATACGCAATTTGATGATATTTTGTGAATTTAATTTTGTATTTTTTTCGAGCTTGTTTTCCTGCCGCTGATACAAATTGCGGCAATAAGAAATATATATGACAAAGCGTTTACTTCTCCTTTTTGTACTGACACTGCTTTGCCTGAAAGGTTGGAGCCAGGATCCGCAGTTTTCTCAATTTTATGCGAATCCGTTATATCTGAACCCTGCTTTGGCCGGTGGTGCGCTCGCGCCACGTGCGACGATTAATTACAGGAACCAATGGCCATCATTATCAGCAAACTTTGTAACGACTTCCATTGGTGCAGACGTTTTTTTACCCAATTATAATAGCGGACTTGGGGTGCTCGTGACGATGGACAGCCAGGGTTTGGGTAACCTTAAATCAACAGACATCGCACTTCAATATTCTTACCAAATCCAGTTGAATGATGTTACTTCACTCCGTTTGGGAATCCAGGGCGGATTTGTTTCGCGGAAGCTGGATTATTTTGGACTAACATTCGGCGACCAATATAATAATGGCGGACTTACGGGACAGCCTTCGGGAGATCCGTTTGCACAAGGCGGGCCGAATGTGAATTATGCCGACTTCGGTTCGGGATTAATGCTTTATTCGGATTGGTATTGGGCCGGACTCTCGGCGCATCATTTGAATCGCCCTAATCAGGCTTTTTCATCCGTTTCGGAAGCAAGATTGCCCGTCAAGACCAGTTTTCAGGCGGGTTTAAGAATTCCTTTTGCTGGTTATACATTCCTTGGTGATGAAATTGACAAGGAAAAGACGATCTCGCCTGCCATTATGTATAAAAAACAAGGCAAATACGATCAGTTCGATGCGGGGTTATATGCAACTATCGAACCATTGGTTTTGGGCGCTTGGTACAGAGGCATTCCATTCAAAAAATACGAACAGAACATTAACAACCACGAATCGCTCGTATTCCTTGCCGGTTATCGCCAGGACAAGTTTTCAATCGGTTACAGCTACGACCTTACCATTTCTACATTAGGTGCCAGCAGCGGCGGTGCGCATGAAATATCGCTTTCCTACGTTTTTGATCCGATCGAATCCAAACCGAGACGGAGCAAGAGCAGCAAAAAGCAGCTCTCCTGTCCCAAATTCTAGTTTTCAAGAAACATAAATCTTATCGGGTATTTAGGGTAGAGCAAAAGAACCGCTGTCTTTTTCTTTTACAACAATCACCTATTTTAATATTTAAAGTTTCATGAGTCAACGCTTCAAGATCCAGACTTTACTTCTGCTATTCCTAACAGTGGCCTTTGCCGCGGTTGCAGCTCCCCCGAAGAGAGAATTTTACGAAATTAAAATCTACCAAGTGAAAACGGCTGATCAGGCAACGAGGGTAGAGAATTATTTAAAAGACGCCTACATTCCGGCCATGCACCGCGCAGGAATCAAGAATGTGGGGGTTTTTAAACCCGTGGCTTCCGATACAGCAGCAGCCGGCAAATTAATCTACGTTTTCACGCCTTTGAAATCATTGGAACAATTGCTCGACATGCCAAAAACGCTTGCGAAAGATGCAGCTTACGCTTCTGCGGGTAAAGATTACATTGATGCAGAATACAAAAATGCTCCTTATGCTCGCTACGAAACGATTGTTTTACAAGCATTTACAGGCATGCCGATGCACAAAAAGCCAGCATTAACCGGACCAAAATCGGAACGTGTCTATGAATTGCGCAGCTACGAAGGCCACACAGAAAAGATCTATCAAAACAAAGTGAAAATGTTCAATGATGGCGGCGAAGTTCCTCTTTTCGAGCGACTTGGCTTCAACGCGGTTTTTTACGCAGAAGTAATTGCCGGTAGTCACCAGCCGAATTTAATGTACATGACTACTTTTGAAAACAAAGCGTCCCGCGACGAACATTGGAAAGCATTCAGTGCAGATGCAGAATGGAATAAATTGAAAGTAAATCCTGAGTATCAGAACAATGTATCGAAAAACACAAGTTTTTTCCTTACGCCGACCGATTATTCTGACATTTAAATCCCGATTAATGAAAGCTGCTTTTATAAAAAATCTTCATGAGCCATTGGTAATAGAAGAAGTTAAAAAGCCACAAGCCGGTCCCGGTGAAGTGGTTGTTCAGCTGAAAGCGGCTTCATTAAATCACCGGGACGTCTGGATACAAAAAGGACTTTACCCGAAAATTACTACGCCGATCATTCCCGGTTCCGACGGGGCCGGGATTGTAAGTGAAATTGGTGAGGGAGTGGATTCCGCGTGGCTGGACAAGGAAGTGATCATTAATCCTTCTCAAAATTGGGGTGATAATCCTGCTTTTTACGGAGAAGAACATAAAATATTAGGCTTGCCGGATAACGGGACTTTTGCAGAATTTGTCAAAGTAGAGGCCCGTTATCTGGTTCAAAAGCCAGCATATCTCTCATTCGAACAGGCTGCCACATTGCCGCTTGGTGCATTAACCGCATGGCGCGCATTGCATACCCGTGCGAAATGGCAGCCAGGCGACAAAGTTTTGGTAACCGGTGCAGGCGGAGGCGTCGCATTATTTGTGATCCAATTTGCGATTGCAGCCGGTGCGGAAGTTTGGGTTACTTCCGGGTCGGATCAGAAAATTCAAAAAGCTGTTGAAATGGGTGCCAAAGGAGGGGTGAACTATAAAAATCCAACCTGGTTTCGTGACTTGCTAGTCAAAGCGCGCGGGCCGAAATTAGGCTATTTCGATGTGATCATTGATAGTGCGGGCGGCGCGGGATTCGCCAAGTTAACTGACATTGCAGCTCCCGGTGCCAGAATTTGCTTCTACGGCGGAGGAACCGGCAACATTACCGACGTTGTTCCAGCCAAAGTATTCTTCAAGCAGCTCAACATTCTCGGAACCACAATGGGCACCGAGTCCGAGTTTCAGGAAATGATCAAATTTGTTGAAGAAAAACAGATTATGCCCATCATCGACACCGTTTTTCCACTTGACGAAGCTGAAAAAGCATTGCGTCTGATGGATTCGGGCCAGCAGTTTGGGAAAATTGTTTTGAAAATCTAGCTTTTATTTCTGCACGGATTCAATAGCGCCGCGAACGCTTCCATATTGATTCAATAATTTTTCAGCTTCTGCCGCATCCACATTGAGCTCATCAATGATCATTTGTTGCGCACGATTCACCAGTTTTTCATTGGTAAGCTGCATATCGATCATTTTGTTGCCCTTCACCTTGCCTAAACGGATCATTACAGCCGTTGAGATCATATTAAGGACTAGTTTCTGAGCAGTTCCGGACTTCATTCTCGTGCTTCCTGTTAAAAATTCGGGTCCTACGACCACTTCCACGGGAAACTCTGCGGCTTTCGCAACCGGGGAGCCATCATTGCAAACCACGCAACCGGTCAGCAAACCTGCTTTTTGTGCTTCATTCAATCCGCCGATCACGTAAGGCGTGCGACCCGAGGCTGCTATGCCTATTAATGTGTCGTTTTCGTTAGGTTCATAAGGTGCCAGATCAACCCATGCCTGGTTCCAGTCGTCTTCTGCATTTTCCACAGCTTTTCTGATCGCTGTGTCACCGCCGGCAATGATCCCAACCACCAGATCAAACGGAACGCCGAATGTAGGTGGGCATTCTGATGCATCCACAACGCCCAACCGCCCGCTCGTGCCTGCCCCGATGTAAAACAACCGCCCGCCTTTCTGCATCCGTGGAACAATCTGCGACACAAGCGCTTCTATTTGTGGGATGGATTTTTCGACAGCATTCGGGACAGTTTTATCTTCCTTATTTATGGAAAACAAAATATCCTGAACACTCATTTTTTCAAGATCCTGGTAATTGGAAGACGACTCAGTGGTTAGCATAAGATTGGATTTTGGAATGGTCAAAATTAAATATTTTCGTCAAATCATCAATTAGCAAAGTTTAATTTGGTATTAATCTTAGAATGTCTGCAAAAAATCGCGCGAATGTTTGGAAAATAAAAAGATACCCTTCTAATTTGTATCGCCAATATGAAATCAGCGAAATTTCGCTAACCAATAATTTTACGCTAATGAAATTCATTTTAATCGTCCCAGTTCTACTTCTAGTCACGCATTAGCGTGAGTGAGGACGATTGCATATAACCTGGCACCTCACTCACCGCACTGAATGAGGTGTTTTTATTTACAACATATTCACCATGTCGACAGAACTTAACAGATTTTCGAAAACCCTTACACAAGAAGTTACCAATCCGGCCGCGCAGGCGATGCTTTATGGCATTGGGTTGAAAGAAGAGGATTTTTCAAAACCGCAAATCGGGATTGCCAGCACAGGTTATGAAGGAAATCCTTGTAATATGCACTTGAACGGGCTTTCCGTTTACGTGAAACAAGGTGTAACTGCCAATGATATGGTTGGTTTGATCTTCAACACAATCGGCGTTTCCGACGGGATGACCAATGGAAATGACGGGATGCGTTACTCGTTGCCAAGCCGTGATATCATTGCCGATTCAATTGAAACCGTGGTTTCTGCACAATGGTATGACGGTGTAATTGCGGTTGTGGGTTGTGATAAAAATATGCCGGGTGCCGTGATGGCGATGGCGCGGTTGGATCGCCCTGCAATTATGGTTTATGGCGGAACAATCCGTTCTGGACATTATAAAGGACAAAAACTCGATATCGTTTCGGCATTTGAGGCGCTGGGAAAGAAGTTTGCCAACAACATTTCAGACGAAGATTTCAAGGGAGTTATTCAAAATTCAATTCCTGGTCAGGGCGCTTGCGGTGGCATGTATACAGCAAACACGATGGCGGCTTCCATCGAGGCAATGGGAATGAGTTTGCCATTCAGCAGTTCTTACCCGGCTACGCATGAAGGCAAGCAGGATGAATGTAAGAAAATCGGCGCTGCGATGAAAAAGCTTTTGGAACTGAATATCACACCGAAGGAAATTATCACTAAAAAATCGCTTGAAAATGCATTAACCGTGGTTATGGCGCTCGGTGGTTCTACCAATGCAGCATTGCACTTCCTGGCGATTGCGCGTTCAGCAGGTCTTTCGTTAACATTGGATGACATTCAGGCTATTTCAGATCGTACACCCTTTATCGCGGATTTGAAACCGAGTGGTAAATATTACATGGAAGATATTCTGGAAATCGGCGGGGTTCCTGCCATTACTAAATATTTGTATTCCAAAGGCTTGATCCACGGAGATTGCATTACGGTAACAGGTAAAACGGTTGCCGAAAACCTTGCGGAAGCGCCTGATCTTAATTTTGATACACAAAAAATGGTATTCCCATTGGAGCAAGCCATTAAATCAAGCGGTCACATTCAGATCATGTATGGTAACCTTACGCCAAATGGCGCGGTTGCGAAAATCACTGGAAAAGAAGGGATGACTTTCGATGGCGAAGCAAAGGTTTGCGAGCATGAGTCGCAGATCATTAACATGCTTTCAAAGGGTGAGATTAAAGCAGGTCACGTGGTTGTAATCCGTAATGCAGGTCCAAAAGGCGGTCCAGGCATGTCGGAAATGTTAAAACCAACGTCAGCAGTAATGGGCGCAGGACTAGGAGATAAGATCGCACTCATCACCGACGGCCGTTTCTCAGGCGGAACGCACGGCTTTGTAGTAGGTCACATTACGCCCGAAGCATTCGACGGCGGACCAATTGCATTGGTTAAAGACGGTGACCGCATTTCCATCGATGCCAACACACGCCAGTTAACATTGCACATTACCGACGAGGAAATGGCAGCCCGAAAAGCACAATGGGTGCAACCCGCGCCACTTTTCACAAAAGGAATGCTGGGAAGATACATCAGAACCGTAAAATCCGCCAGCGAAGGCTGCGTAACGGACGAAGCGTAATAAGCATAAAATTCACCCGACTAAATAAATAGAGGAGTCATGGGATTTAATGAAAATCAAACACAGACAATGCAAGCTGTTGAGCCGGTGGCCGCGATAGTCAAGCCGGAATTGATCAATGGTTCACATGCGGTGATCCAGTCGCTGATCGCAGAGGGCGTCGAGACCATTTTTGGATATCCGGGTGGGGCGATTATGCCGGTTTATGACGCGATTTATGATTATCAGGATCAGGTTAACCACATTCTGGTGCGTCACGAGCAAGGCGCGGCACACGCTGCGGAAGGTTTTGCACGCATTACGGGTGAAGTTGGCGTTTGTCTGGTTACATCCGGGCCTGGAGCAACGAACCTGGTAACCGGGATTGCTGACGCGATAATTGACTCAACACCAATGGTTTGCATTGTGGGTCAAGTGGCTTCTCATTTGCTGGGAACGGATGCTTTCCAGGAAACAGATGTGATGGGCGTAACGATTCCAATTACAAAATGGAATTACCAGATTACCAATGCGGACGAAGTTCCTGAGATCATTGCAAAAGCATTTTATATAGCAAAATCCGGTCGTCCTGGACCGGTTTTGATCGACATTACCAAGGATGCGCAGCAGAAATTGATGACGAGGCCTTTTGTTCACAAAAAATGTGAGAAGCTGATCAGTTATCATCCGCGTCTGTCTCCGAAAGAAGAGCAAGTTGCTGCGGCTGCCAAGTTGATCAACAATGCAAAACGTCCTTTTGTATTCTTTGGACATGGAGTGCAGATTGCGAATGCCGAAGCTGAATTAATTCAATTTCTTGAAAAAACAGGCATTCCGGCTGCTTCAACATTGCTCGGACTTTCGTCTGTTTCCGTTGACCACCCGAATTATGTGGGCTGGCTGGGCATGCATGGAAATTACGGAACCAATGTTTTGACCAATCAATGCGACGTCATTATCGCGATAGGAATGCGTTTCGACGACCGTGTTACAGGTGATTTGAGCCGTTATGCCAAGCAGGCGAAGGTTGTTCATATTGAAATTGATCCTGCTGAAATTGACAAGATCGTAAAAGCGGACGCACCTGTTGTGGGCGACGCTAAAAGAGCGCTTGAAATGCTGCTTCCGTTGGTGAAAGAAAATAATCATGAAGCATGGCGCGAGGAATTTAAGCGATACGATGCGATTGAAGATCAAAAGATTACACAGCCCGAACTTGCTCCGACTACGGAAAAGATCAAAATGGCTGAGGTGATCCGGACGCTTTCGAATAAAACAAGAGGCGAAGCGGTGATCGTAGCGGATGTGGGTCAGCATCAAATGATGACTGCGCGTTACTATCAGTTTAAAAAACCGAACTCCTTCATTACTTCCGGTGGATTGGGAACGATGGGCTTTGCATTGCCCGCATCATTCGGTGCAAAAGTGGGAGCGCCGGATCGTGAGGTTGTTGCGATCATTGGTGATGGTTGTTTCCAAATGACCATCCAGGAATTGGGGACCATTGCACAGAGCGGTTTGCCGGTTAAGATCATTATTTTGAATAACAATTTCCTCGGAATGGTGCGCCAGTGGCAACAGCTTTTCCATCAGAAGCGCTATTCATTTGTTGAGCTGCAAAATCCGGATTTTATCACCATTGCGAAAGGTTTTGGAATAGACGGTCACACTTGCAGCGCGAGGGAAAACCTGAATGATTCGCTCGACAAAATGCTGGCATCCGACAAGCCTTATTTATTGGAAGTCCTGGTAGAGAAAGAAGAAAATGTGTTCCCAATGGTTCCAACGGGAGCTTGCGTGGCAGATATCAGATTGGAATAATATAGACATTAATTGATCATGACAACATACACCATTTGTGTTTTTACAGAAAATACGATTGGTATTCTGAACAAGATTACCACCATTCTGACACGCAGACGCATTAACATTGATAGTCTTACGGTTTCTGAAACGGAACGCAAAGGCATTTCAAGGTTTACGATCGTCATCCGCCATGAGTCGCGCGATGCAGTTGAAAAACTCGTCCGCCAGATCCGTAAAGTGATTGAAGTGCTGGCTGTTTTTGGTTATCTCAATGACGACATCGCTTACAATGAGATCGCATTGTTTAAAATCTCAACACCAATCGGCGCAAAACCGCTTGACATTGAGACCATTAACAAAACATACAAAGCATGGGTCGTTTACTGGCACCTGACTTATGTGATCATTCAGAAGACGGGCACGGAAGAAGAAATTTTTGAGTTTTTCGACTATATCAAACCACACGAGATCCTGGAATTCGTAAGATCCGGACGTGTTGCGGTAAGCAAGTCTCCTCAAACGCTGGTGGATTATCTTCCTGAGGCTGAGTGGGAGTATTATCAGTAGTCGGGCAACTTTACCTAATATTGTTTTTAAATCGAGTAATCAATAATCCAATCAATAATCAATGGCAAAATTAAATTTCGGCGGGCTCGAAGAAGAAGTAGTAACCCGTGAAGAATTTCCTCTTGAAAAGGCACGTGAAGTACTTTCTAACGAAACCATAGCTGTAATTGGTTACGGCGTACAAGGCCCGGGCCAAAGCTTGAACATGCGCGACAACGGATTCAATGTGATCGTTGGCCAACGCAAAGGAGGTAAATCGTGGGACAAAGCCGTTGCAGACGGATGGGTTCCTGGCGAAACACTTTTCGAATTGGAAGAAGCATTGGCAAAAGGAACAATCATTTGTTACCTGCTTTCCGACGCCGCTCAAATTGAATTATGGCCGACTGTTAAGGCTAACCTTACTGCTGGAAAATCATTGTATTTCTCACACGGTTTCGGCGTAACTTATAAAGATCAAACTGGAATTATTCCTCCTGCTGATGTAGACGTGTATTTGGTTGCGCCAAAAGGATCAGGAACTTCACTTCGTCGTTTGTTCGTAGAAGGAAAGGGCTTGAACTCTTCTTTTGCAATATTCCAGGATGCAACGGGCAAAGCACGTGAGAAATGTATCGCAATGGGAATCGGTGTTGGTTCAGGATATTTGTTCGAAACTGATTTCTACCGTGAAGTTACATCTGACCTTACAGGTGAGCGCGGAACATTGATGGGTGCTATCCAGGGAATTTTCGCAGCTCAATACGAAGTGCTTCGCTCAAACGGACACTCGCCATCAGAAGCATTCAATGAAACAGTGGAAGAATTGACGCAATCATTGATGCCGCTGGTTGCTGAAAACGGCATGGACTGGATGTACGCAAACTGCTCTACAACAGCACAACGCGGTGCATTGGACTGGTGGAAACCTTTCCGTGACGCTACCAAGCCTGTTTTCGAGCAACTTTATAATTCTGTAAAAAGCGGCGAGCAAGCTAGAATCTCCATCACACGTAACTCACAATCGGATTACCGCGTGAAACTGGAAGAAGAATTGGCTGAGCTTCGCGAATCAGAAATGTGGAAAGCCGGCAAAACTGTTCGCAGCTTGCGCCCGGAAAATAATTAAATAATTTTTCAATTTTCAAACATTGCCGGGGGCTTAAGCCCCCGGCAATGTTTGAAAATTGAAAAAAGAAAAATATAGAAGCTTTGCAGCATGCAAGGCTTTTTTCATTCACAGCAATGGATACAGTTCACTCCGCTCCGACATTAGACAATATCTTCCTTGCAGCCGAAAGGCTTAGAGGCATTATTAACCACACACCGATTTTTTATAATGCACATCTTTCAGAGCAATATCAGGCCAATATTTATCTGAAAAGGGAAGATTTGCAAACCGTTCGCTCTTACAAAATTCGCGGCGCTTACAACAAAATGGCTAGCCTGTCTGCAGAGGCGCTTGCATGCGGCATTGTATGTGCGAGTGCGGGAAACCACGCGCAGGGAGTAGCGTATGCATGCTGGAAAATGCAGGTGAAGGGAGCCATTTTCATGCCGACCACCACGCCAGCGCAGAAGATCAAGCAGGTTAGATTATTTGGAAAAGAATGGATTGAGATTCATTTGGTCGGAGACACTTATGACGATGCGTATTATGCGTCGAAAGAATATCAAACTGTTACAAAAGCTGTTTTTGTGCATCCATTTGATGATTTGCAAGTGATTGAAGGTCAGGGAACCGTGGGTTTGGAGATTTTCAAAGATGCTGATTTCAAGATTGACTATTTGTTAATGGCCATTGGCGGCGGAGGTTTGGCGTCGGGCATTTCAACCGTTTTTAAACAACTTTCACCCAGAACAAAACTGATAGGAGTTGAGCCCGAAGGTTCGCCGACGATGTATCAGGCAATAAAAGATGGGCATGTCGTCACATTGGAGCGCATTGATAAGTTTGTCGATGGAGCGGCTGTTCGCAGAGCTGGTGAAATCACTTTTGAAATTTGCAGCAAGAGCCTAGACAAAGTAATCCTCGTTCCGGAAGGCAAAGTTTGCTCATCAATCTTACAACTTTACAACGAAGAAGCGATTGTTGCAGAACCAGCCGGAGCGCTTACAGTTGCTGCATTGGATTTAATAAAAGATGAAATTAAAGGCAAAAATGTCGTCGCATTGATAAGTGGAGGCAATAATGACATTACCAGAACCGAAGAAATCAAAGAGCGCTCGTTACTTTACGAAGGCTTAAAACATTACTTCATCATCCGCTTCCCCCAACGATCCGGCGCCTTCCGCGAATTCCTGAATGTCCTCGGGCCAAATGACGACATTGCCCGTTTCGAATACGTAAAGAAAACAAACCGTGAGCAAGGCCCAGCATTAGTAGGCATCGAACTCAAAAACCGCGAAGATTTCGCACCATTAATCGAGCGAATGGATGCGAACCGGGTGGTTTACGAATATTTGAATGATCAGCCGGATTTGTTTCAGTTTATGGTTTGATATGCTTCGTGTCCCATCCGATATCAGCTCACAGGAATTTGAATCTTTGAAGATCCAGGATATGACTTTTGTTGCCTATCGCAATGAAGTTTATCCGTCCAAGTATGACGTGTTTTTTGAAGAGCATGCGGTGATTGTGGTCTTGGAAGGAGAGAAGAAATTCACGAGTCCAACACAGGAAGTGCATGTTGAAAAAGGGGACATTCTATTTGTTCAGCGCGGTTTTTACTTAATGTCGGAATCAATTAACGAATCTTACAAAAGCCTGGTTTTCTTTTTTGATGAAAAATTATTGAAGGAATTTGTCAGCCTGCATCCTGAACTTTTCAATCCTGCGAAGGCGACTCCTGTTCTTGAAAACCCGATTTTGTTACTTCAATCAGATGAGAACTTTGAGAAGTTTATTCAATCCGTGTTTCCTTATTTTAGGTCAAGAACAGAGCTGAAAAATCATTTTCTACGTCTTAAATTTCAAGAGTTATTGCTTCACTTACTGGAACTGGATGATTCAAAACAACTCCGCGCAATTCTTTACAGCTTGTATAAAGGTGAAAAGGCTGATTTATCGTTCATGATGAACACTTATTATTTGAAACCTTTAACATTGGATGAATTAGCGCGGCTGTCTGGGAGAAGCCTTTCCGCATTCAAAAGAGATTTTCAAGACGAATTCAAAACATCACCAGCGCTTTGGCTCAAAAATAAAAGGCTGGATTATGCGGACTTTTTGCTAAGAAACAGCACTAAGAATGTGTCGGAAATCAGCACTGAGATCGGCTATGAAAGTGTTTCGCATTTTATTAAGACTTATAAGGAGAAATACGGAAGGACGCCCAAAAAGCAGAGCTGATTTGGGTTTCTATTTTAAATGGATTAGATTCAATAATGATATCTTGTTTTCATGAATACACAGGCGGTATTAGATAGGCTACACAAATCAAAAAGCTATTTTTTTCAGAAATATCCCTTGAAATCGATGGCTCTTTTTGGCTCTCATGCCAGAAATGAGGCGACCGAACAAAGCGACGTGGACATTCTTGTGGAGTTTTCGGCTCCTATTGGCTTTGAGTTTATTGACCTCGCAATAGAATTAGAAGATGTGCTGCAAACGAAAGTAGACCTTGTTAGTAAAAAAGGTTTGAAAGCTCCGTTACTGCCTTATATAGAGAAAAATCTAATCTATGTCTGAGCGAGCGCCCTCTATATTATTCCTGGATATGCTGGATTCGGTGGAGACAGTTTTGGATTACACGTCCGGGATCAGTTTTGACGATTTTATGAATGATAGGAAAACAAGGGATGCTGTAATTAGAAACATTCAGGTTCTTGGAGAGGCTGCGAATCGTGTTCCAAAGGAAGTTAGAGAACAATATGCCGATATTGAATGGATGCGCATTATCAGATCCCGGCACATTCTCGTGCACGATTATGCCGGAATTGACTTCGAAATTGTTTGGCGGATAATAGAAGTGCATTTGCCGCCGCTTCGGGATGCACTATTGACAATGACGGATAAGGGCAAGTCTTCATAACTTCAATAACAATTTCCGCTCAAACCTTTCCGAAAAACTAAAATCACTATTTTTTGAACCTTTAACGTTATACTTATTACCTTGAATTTGTGGTAATTTGTAATCTCAGTTCTCCTTTTGAGAAAACGGCTGTTAATAGCGCAATTTCTTAGAAGTCAGTCTTGAAGAGGCGAAATTTTAATAAATATAAAATGAGTAATCAAGCAAATACCCTTTTCGATAAGGTGTGGGACGCACACGTTGTTCGTAAAATTGCAGATGGTCCGGATGTGTTCTTCATCGACCGTCATTTTATCCACGAAGTGACCAGCCCGGTTGCATTCCTGGGTCTCGAAAGCAGAAATATAGGCGTAATGTATCCGGAAAGAACATTTGCCACAGCCGACCACAACACTCCAACGATTAACCAACACCTCCCGGTAGCGGATCCACTTTCTGCAAATCAGTTGAAAGCATTGGAAACCAACTCACTAAAATATGGCATTTCGCATTGGGGACTTGGTCACGCAAGAAATGGAATTGTTCACGTGGTGGGTCCTGAAAATGGAATTACACTTCCCGGCATGACAATCGTTTGCGGGGATTCTCATACATCGACACACGGCGCTTTTGGTGCAATTGCCTTTGGTATAGGCACTTCTGAGGTTGAAATGGTGCTTTCTTCGCAATGCATTATGCAGCCGAAGCCTAAGAAAATGCGTGTGAATGTTGTTGGAGAGTTAGGCAAAGGAGTTACGCCAAAAGACGTTACTTTATATATCATTTCAAAACTGACAACTGCCGGCGCAACGGGATATTTCGTTGAATACGCAGGTGAGGTTTTTGAAAAAATGAGCATGGAAGGCCGTATGACGGTTTGTAACATGAGCATTGAAATGGGCGCACGCGGCGGCATGATCGCACCGGATGAAACCACTTTTGCATATATCAATGGCCGTGACCAGGCTCCAAAAGGAGAGAAGTGGGACAAGGCATTGGCATATTGGAAAACGCTTAAAACGGACGAAGGCGCTGTTTTTGACAAAGAATATACGTTTGACGCTGCCGACATTGAGCCAATGATCACTTACGGAACGAACCCGGGAATGGGTCAGGGAATTTCCAGGAATATCCCAACTTCGGAACAAGTTGAAGGTGGAAAGTCTACATATGATAAGTCATTGGCTTACATGGGCTTTCATGAAAATGAATCCATGTTAGGAAAGAAAATTGATTACGTTTTCATCGGAAGCTGCACAAACGGACGCATTGAAGATTTCCGTGCATTTGCTTCGATTGTAAAAGGTCGTAAAAAGGCCGATAATGTGACGGCTTGGGTTGTTCCGGGTTCACACATTGTGGAGGCTCAGATTAAAGAAGAGGGGATTTTAGACATTCTTACCGAAGCTGGTTTTGAACTTCGTCAGCCTGGATGTTCAGCTTGTCTGGCAATGAATGATGACAAAATTCCGGCTGGAAAATATGCTGTCAGCACTTCAAACCGCAATTTCGAAGGTCGTCAAGGCCCGGGCGCGAGAACGCTTTTAGCTAGTCCGTTGGTGGCTGCCGCTGCTGCGGTAACCGGAGTAGTTACAGACCCTAGAGACCTTCTTTAATTCAAACCCGACATTAACATGGCTTACGATAAATTCACATTATTAAGAAGTACGGCAGTTCCTTTGCCGATAGAAAACGTTGATACAGACCAGATTATCCCGGCACGTTTTCTTAAAGCAACCAAGCGCGAGGGATTTGGTGATAATCTTTTCCGCGACTGGCGCTACAATGGCGACAACACGCCCAAGGCAGATTTTGTATTAAATAACCCGATATACAAGGGAAAAATCCTGGTTGGCGGACATAACTTCGGAAGCGGATCGAGCCGTGAGCATGCTGCGTGGGCAATTTATGATTACGGTTTCCGCTGTGTTGTGTCCAGCTTTTTTGCTGATATTTTTAAAGGGAACTCGTTGAATATCGGTATTTTACCTGTTCAGGTAAGTCCCGAGTTTCTGGATAAGATTTTCCTCGCCATTGAGGCAGATCCAAATGCTGAGTTTGAAGTAAATCTTGAGAAACAAACGATCACGATAGTTAGCTCTGGCGAATCTGAATCTTTCGATATCAATGGTTATAAAAAGCATAATATGATCAATGGCTTTGACGATATCGATTATCTGCAAGCCATGAAAGGAGAGATTAAGGAGTTTGAAGCAGAGAGAATTTATTAATAAGCTTTCGGCTGTCGGCGATCGGCTTTCGGTATTTTCCGAATCAGGGCCGACAGCTGGCAGCCGACAGCCGACAGCCCCCTATGAACAGCCGCTATATTGAGATAATGGACACGACACTTCGCGATGGTGAGCAAACCAGTGGCGTGTCGTTTTCCGCATCAGAAAAATTGACCATTGCGCAGATCCTGTTACAGGAAGTGAAAGTGGACCGCATTGAAGTCGCTTCTGCCCGTGTTTCGGAAGGAGAATTTCAGGCCGTTCAAAAAATTGCCGAGTGGGCAAAGGCAAATGGTTTTCTGGATAAAATTGAAGTCCTGACATTTGTGGATGGCGATGCTTCCATCAACTGGATGTTAGAATCCGGTGCCAAAGTGATGAATCTTTTGACTAAAGGTTCGCTTAATCATTTGAAACACCAGCTCAAAAAAACGCCCCAGGAGCATTTTGAGGACATTCGAAAGGTAATTGAACTGGCCGAGAATAGCGGAATTGACTGCAATGTTTATCTCGAAGATTGGAGCAATGGCATGCGGGATTCGCCTGAATATGTTTATCAATCGCTTGATTTTCTTGTTACTCAGCCGGTCAAAAGGATTCTTTTACCGGACACACTGGGTATTCTAACTCCCTCAGAATCATACAGTTTTGTAAAAGCCATTGTTGACCGTTATCCTAACAGCCATTTCGAGTTTCACGCGCATAATGACTATGACCTGAGCATTGCGAATGTCATGGAAGCATTGCGTGCAGGTGTGCATGGCCTGCACTTAACGGTGAACGGAATGGGTGAAAGAACGGGTAATGCGCCACTTGCGAGCACGATTGCGGTGATAAATGACCTGATGCCGGAGTTCAAAACTTCGGTTAATGAGCGTTCATTGTATTCTGTAAGCAAGCTTGTTGAGACCTTTTCCGGGATTCGGATTCCTGCTAATAAGCCCATTGTTGGAGAAAGTGTTTTTACGCAAACGGCCGGCATTCATGCCGATGGGGATAAAAAGAATAATCTCTATTTCAGTAAGTTAATGCCTGAAAGATTCGGTCGTCAGCGGCTTTATGCTTTGGGTAAAACTTCCGGGAAAGCCAATATTGAAAACAATCTGCGGGATCTGGGGATTTCGCTTTCTGATTCGGATCTCAAAAAAGTGACTCAGCGGATCATCGAACTCGGCGATCGCAAAGAAGCGGTTACACCCGAGGATCTGCCGTACATCATTTCCGACATTTTGGCGAGCAATGCGATTGAGGAAAAGGTTGTGATCGTCAATTATGTGTTAACGCATTCGAAAAACTTGAAACCTTCGGCCACATTGCAGATCAAATTTGGCGAAGAAGTTTTTGAAGAAAATGCGCAGGGTGACGGTCAGTATGACGCTTTTATGAACGCACTCAAAAAGATTTATAGCCGAAAATGCATCAGTTTGCCGATGTTGACGGACTATGCAGTTCGCATTCCTCCAGGTGGAAAGACGGACGCGCTTTGCGAAACGATCATTACTTGGGCAATCAATGGCAAAGATGTTAAAACCAGAGGCTTAGACTCCGATCAGACCGTTTCCGCGATTATGGCAACACAGAAAATGCTGAATTTGATTGGCATTCCGTCAGCAACCGAGTTGACGCCGGAGATCCCGTTGGTAAGCGCCATTTAACAGCTGCGCTATCGACATTGATTTAATTTAAATTACTGATTATCAATTCAAATAATTAATGAAAAAAAATATCCTAATCGTTCCGGGTGATGGAATCGGACAAGAAGTTACAGAAGTTGGAAAAAGTGTTTTGGTGAAAATCGCTGAGAAATTCGGTCATGAATTCAGCTATGATGAAGCATTAATGGGCCACGTTGCGATTGAAGCAACCGGAAACCCGCTTCCTGATGAAACGCTTGAAAAAATGCGCAATTCAGACGCAATCCTTTTCGGAGCCGTGGGCCATCCCAAATATGATAATGATCCAACTGCAAAAGTTCGTCCGGAACAGGGCTTGCTGAAAATGCGTAAGGAACTTGGCCTATATGCCAATTTGCGCCCTATTAAATTATTTGACGAGCTTTTAGGTGCTTCTTCTATCAAGCCGGAAATCTTGAAAGGTTCGGATATTCTCTTCTTCCGCGAGCTTACGGGTGACATTTATTTCGGAGAAAAAGGCCGTAAAAACGATAATAACACAGCTTATGACATTGCTGAATACAGCAGATACGAAGTGGAGCGCATTGGCCGTAAAGCATTCGAAGCTGCTCGCACGCGTGGCAAAAGATTAATGTCAGTTGATAAAGCCAATGTGTTGGAAACAAGCCGCTTGTGGCGAGAAGTGATCCAGGCGCTTGCTCCCGAATATCCGGATGTTACGGTTGAACACCAGTTTGTGGATTCGGCCGCCATGTTGCTGATCAAAGATCCAAGACGCTTTGATGTTGTGGTTACGGCGAACTTGTTTGGAGATATCCTGACAGACGAAGCCAGCCAGATTGCCGGGTCAATGGGCATGTTGGCATCTGCTTCTGTAGGAGATAGCACAGGCGTTTACGAGCCAATCCATGGTTCTGCGCACGACATTACGGGAAAAGGAATTGCTAATCCGTTGGCCTCTGTCCTTTCGGCGGCTCTTCTGCTCGACATTTCATTCGGCTTGAAAGAAGAATCTGATGCGATAATTGCCGCTGTTGATAAGCTGTTGAAAGACGGTTTCAGAACTAAGGATATTTCAGACTCTTCGACGCCTGCTCACCTGCTTTTGAACACACAATCGGCTGGTGCTGAGCTTTTGAAAAGAATCTGATTTTTTAGAAGTTTTGCCAAATAATATTTGTTTGAAGGAAAACTTATGTTTTATTTGCAGAACAAAATGTTGTTAGCGAAATTTCGCCACCTGATATCATGAACGCACTCGAATTGAACCTTAATCTCCTGATTTTGCTAACACCGTGAAGACGGGAAAGGTCGTGTTTTGATTCGTTTAAAACCCTTTCTCTAATCCGGAAAGGGTTTTATATTGTTTGAAATTTATTAAATTCGTATCCATTAAATTTTAATTCCCACCAATGAGTAATCGAGTCCAGATCTTCGACACAACTTTGCGAGACGGCGAGCAGGTTCCTGGCAGCCAATTAACGACAGAAGAAAAGATTGTTGTAGCCAAGCAGCTCGAAATACTCGGTGTAGACATTATTGAGGCGGGCTTCCCGGTTTCAAGCCCTGGCGACTTTAATTCTGTGGTTGAAATTTCGAAAGCAGTGCGTGAACCGATCATTTGCGCGCTCTCACGGGCTGTTCCCGGGGACATTGATGCGGCTGCTCATGCATTGCAATACGCGCGGCGAGGACGGATTCACACAGGCATCGGTTCTTCGGATATTCATATTCAGCACAAATTCAATACGACGCGGGAGAAGATCCTTGAAAGAGCGATAACCGCGACGAAATATGCGAAAAGTAAGGTTGAGGATGTAGAGTTTTATTGCGAAGATGCAGGTCGGGCGGACCTTGTCTTTCTTGCCCAACTGGTCGAAGCGGTAATCGGCGCTGGCGCAACCGTTGTCAATATTCCGGACACAACAGGATATTGCCTTCCAGACGAATACGGCTCAAAAATCAAATACATTTTTGAGAACGTTTCGAACATTCATAAAGCGGTTATTTCTATTCACTGCCATAATGACCTTGGATTGGCAACGGCCAATTCTATCGCAGGCATAAGCCAGGGTGCGCGCCAGGTGGAGGTTACAATAAACGGAATTGGCGAGCGTGCCGGAAATACGTCTTTGGAAGAGGTTGTGATGGCATTAACGGTTCACAAGGAACTTGGTTTGGAAACGGGCGTTAATACGCAATTTATTTATCCGACCAGTCAATTGGTGTCAAAAATGATGCGTATGCCGGTCCAGGCTAACAAGGCGATAGTGGGACGAAACGCGTTCGCACATTCATCCGGAATTCACCAGGATGGTTTCCTGAAACACCAGTTGACGTACGAAATTATGAACCCACAGGATGTGGGAGTTGACAAATCTGACATTGTGCTTACAGCCCGTAGCGGTAGACATGCTTTGAAGCACCGCCTAGAATTACTTGGATTCAGCTTCGACAAGCCAGCATTGGATGAATTGTACACAAGATTCCTGGAAGTGGCCGATTTGAAGAAGGAAGTGAACGACGCAGATCTGGTCGATTTGGCCCGTACGGCGATCCCAGTGGAATAATTAGAAAATCATTAAAAAGCATAACCCATTGAATCTGAATTTGATGTTTTAAAGAATTATTTGTAACATTACATATTCAATAACATCCATCAGATTGCAAAAAGCCCTCGGTGATTCTGACTAAGGGCTTTTTTCTTGTTACAGGATAATGGTACGATTGCCGTGAATAAACACGCGATCATTGAAAACGAGCTTCAAAGCCTTCGACAAAACTCCCTTTTCAGTATCCCTTCCCAGCGTAGCCATATCTGATGCAGTTTGTCTGTGATCTACCGATTTAACATCCTGCGCAATGATCGGCCCTTCGTCTAAATCGTTGTTTACAAAATGTGCTGTGGCTCCAATAATTTTGACACCGCGCTCATAAGCTTGGCGGTAAGGATTCGCGCCAATGAACGCCGGAAGAAAGGAATGGTGAATGTTAATGATCTTGTCCGGGAAATGATCTACAAAATTCGGCGTGATCACGCGCATGTATTTTGCCAAAACCAAATATTCCGGCCGGTAAATGTCTAATGTTCTTAGAATCGCTTCCTCATGCTCTTCCCGCGAACGGTTTTCGTGCGAAATAAAATGAAATGGAATGCCAAATTTACCTACAAGTGGCTGCAAAGTGTTATAGTTGCTGATCACAGCCAAGATGGTCGCATCCAGTTCGTCAAATGCATAACGAATCAGCAATTCACCAAGGCAATGGTGCTCCTTGGTGACCATGAGTACAATATCCTTCTTCTTTTTTGGGTTAATGCGCAGGTTTAGTCCGGCTGGCAGGTCAGACTTCAAAACTTCCATTAGTTTGTCAATATCTGTTTCGCCTTCAAACTCTGTCCGCATGAAGAAATATTTGGAAGGGCTAACGTATTCATCATTGCGTATAATGTTCTGATTATGAGCAAATAGTATGCGGGTAACCTGGTAAATCAAGCCTTTATGATCGGGCCCGTCCATCAATAGGATATGTCGTTGGATCATTCGTTTTAAACTAAATGGACTTAAAATTAATATTTAACCAGCTATATTTTTTCAAAGGTTGCGGTAACTTATCTCCTTTACCGGCTGTTTCAAAGACTGACATCGATATTTACCGCAATGGCAGAAGAACTATTACTCCCTACAAACACCGACAGAGCGACGGTTTACAATGCATTATTTCCTCAAATTGAGGCATTAATAAGTACGGAAAGCGACCTGATCGCCAACCTGGCGAATGTTGCCGCAGCATTAAAAGAAGCATTCGGCTTTTTTTGGGTAGGATTTTATATTGTAAAAGAAGGCCAGTTGGTGCTGGGACCATTTCAAGGGCCTATCGCCTGCACACGCATTGCATTCGACAAAGGTGTCTGCGGAGCGAGTTATAGTCAGAAAAAGACATTAATTGTGCCCGACGTAGAGGAATTCCCGGGTCACATTGCGTGTAATTCGGCTTCCAGATCCGAGATCGTTTTACCCGTTTTTCACCGGAATGGAACCGTGGCAATGGTGTTGGACGTGGATAGTGACCAGCTCGACGATTTCAGCGAAACAGACGCTCGCGAACTGGGGAAAATTCTTAGGCTAATAGAAAGAAAATTGTAGCAGATAATGCAAAAAAGCCTCGCTATCGATGAATAGCAAGGCTTTTTGTTTATTTAATTAAAACCTAGTTCAAAGAAAACATAGGCAATCTCAGCGCAACAACATTGTTGAACATGAGTTTGGATATTTTTGGATCCATGTAATCAATCAGCGGAAACTCCGAAACGAGCGACATTACTTCAAACTCGCTGTCCGCCCTCACCACACACCAGAGTTTGGAGTAATCATCCGAAAGCGCATAGGACATCAATCGTCCCTGCTCCATCATTTCATTAATTTTCTTTCTCTGAGCAGGTATTTTCGCTGTAAAATCTTCCGACATAACAGCCGGAAGTTGAATTTCAACCATGTATTGGCTCATAGGTGATAGAAGTTAGGTGTACAGAAATACCTTAGCGTTTACCTCACTTGTATTAAAAGGATATGTATCGATGAATAGTTCCTGCATGTAATGTAGCAAACATTCTCAAAAAACCTTTTTTACTTTTTCCAACCATTTTAATGTTGATCGTGTCAAACCTATTACGAATTGCCTTGTTCAGAATTGCGCAATGCGTTAGCCATGAAGCAGTATTCAATTATCTTTGGGATAGTGGTGCTGATTTACATATAAACCGAACGAAGCACCCCTAAACTTCGGATGACCTTTAACGAACAGGAACTAGTGCAAGGCTGCAAGCAGCGCAACAGGACTGCCCAAAGACAACTTTATGACGTCTTCGGGGGCAAGCTGTTTGCTATATGCCTGCGCTACACTAAAAACCGGACGGATGCGGAGGATGTTTTACAGGATGCGTTCATTAAGATATATGAAAATATAGATTCTTTCAGGAACGATAGCCCGTTGGAGTATTGGCTCCGTTCTGTAGTAGTGAATACAGCATTAAACCATCTGAGGCAGCAGAAATATTTGAAAGACCTGGATGACATTGATTTACACCATAATGGCATTGCTGATAAGGAAGTAACATTGGGGGATTTTCAGTTGAAACAACTTTTGGAAGTAATACAAGAGTTGCCGCCTGGATGCCAGACTATATTTAACCTGTATGCCATTGAAGGTTATCAGCACAATGAAATAGCCCAAAAATTGGGCATATCAGAAGGAACGTCGAAGTCGCAATATGCGCGGGCAAGAGGACTTCTTCAACAAAAATTGAACAAAGAAAAAAGATTTAATGATGGATCCGTCCGAGATAAACAACTTTGAAGATCAGTGGCGAAAGGCTTTGAAGGAAGCCTCCGAAGCTCCTCCTCAATCCGTTTGGGAGGGCATTGAGGCGCGTCTTGATCAGCAGGAAGATAAGGGATTGATACTGCCGATTTGGTGGCAGTCGTCTAAGATATGGTATGCAGCAGCGTCGATAGCAGCACTTCTATTAGTTGGCGGTGGTATATGGTATTCAAATTCAGGCATGAAAGGAAGCAAAGTCAACCACGAAATCGCTGCCAGCCAGAATCCGAAAGCTGGTATTTCTGCTGAAAATGAATCCACTAAAAGCAGCGCCGAAATAGAAAGTAATGCAGATGTAAGCGCTGATGTGAATAAGGAGCAATTGGCGTTGGAGGAAAGTAAAGCTGAAAGTGCTTCGGACGCGGTGAGAAACAATGCATTAAGATCAGATAGCAAAGGAGCAACCACTGCTTCCCGAAATGCTGATGCTGCGAGAAGGTCTGATATAAAAGCAGGAAGCACTGGCAATACGCCGGCTCAGGGCCCGGATAATGCATTGGCCCAGGTTCAAAAACCAGCGGCTACGGCAATTGAAAACAAAATCAATGAAGATTACGCTGCTGCTGTGACAAAAGAGAGCACTGTTAATGATGAAGCAGTCGCTGCAACGGAATCCACAATGGCGCTTGCGTTGTTGCCTACAACGCCTTACAGTGACCTGGACATACACGTGCAAAAACGCTACGTTTATTTTCGCCCAGACGCTAAGATTGAAGAACCCGTCGAACCTGTAAAACACACAGAATACTATGCGGCACTCAGCCTTATGCCGGCCTCTTTTAATCCAAACGTGAAAGTAAAAGCAGCGCCAGTTGGCTTTTCCGGACAATCATTATCGACAAGAAAGGCCGTCACAGGAAGTAGCGAGGCAGGTGCTTCCTACGCCGTGCAAACGCAAGGCGGGATGAAGCTTTCGAAACATTGGTCGGTTGAAATGGGCGTAAGCTATCTGAAAGGAAACTCAACTTATGAAGGCGGGGGCTATGTGATGAATGCATTCAGCAATAAGTCTGCGAATGTTTTGGAGAACGCCTATGCAGGCTTAGCACCTGGTTATGCCGGAATGAATGGAGATAAAGCGGCGGATTTTGTCAATAACGGGGCACTTTACATTGATGTTGCCAAAACGGTGAGCAATAATTATCACTATCTGCAGCTGCCGGTTCAAGCCGGGTTCACTATCTATCCGGAGAAAAAGTTTAATGCTTCCATTCTGGGTGGAATGATGGCCAATTTCTTCCTCAGCAATGAGCTGGAATCGGCATCGGGCGAAATCATAACCACCAAGGCCAGCGACGAAATATACAGAAGCATGAACTGGGCCGCCACTACAGGCTTGCGATTCAATTACAGGCTTTCCACACGCTGGAATGCGAACCTGACGGGATCTTACCAGAAATCTGTGACATCTGGTTTCCGATCTAACCAAAGTTTGGAATCCCGCCCTTATTTGTATGGCATTTCATGGGGAATGCGCTATTCTTTTTGAAATAAATGCAATCCGGTTCCAACCATTTTTTGATTTTGAGTTTCTAGGATAATGTAGATTCAGAAAATCTATTAGCCATGAACAAGATTCTTAAATCATTATTAATCCCAGGAGTCGTTGCCAGCGCAATGATCGGCTGTACCAACGACAATCCCGGTCCGGACAGTGTGCCGGATCCGGTGTACCCGGTTCAGATTCCAGCTCGTATTTCAGCAGGAACAAATGAATTTGCATTCAATTTCCTTCACACCTTGCAGCAAACGGAGGCTCCCGAGGAAAATCTCTTTGTATCGCCGCTAAGCCTGCATATGGCACTAGGCATGCTGCTGAATGGGGCCGAGCAGGAAACCGCAGATGAAATTCTTAAAGCCCTTGAGATGGAAGGCGTATCACTGGTGGATCTCAACAATGCTTACAAAACGCTAATTAATGACCTGCCGGTTGCTGATTCCAAAGTTAAACTGGGCCTTGCCAATTCCCTTTGGTATAGAAGCGATTTTGCCGTAAAGCCGGATTTTCAATCGGTTTTGAAGAATTCATTCAATGCTGAAGCGACAGGCCTTCCCTTCGATAATGCGGCCAAAGACAAGATTAATCAGTGGGCGAGTGATAAAACCAATGGTAAGATTAAAAAAGTCATAGAAGAGATCAAGCCTGAGCACGTCATGTTCCTGCTTAATGCATTGTATTTCAAGGGAGACTGGAAATATCAGTTTGATGCGAAGAATACGAGGGACGAAACATTTAAACTGGAAAATGGAAGCAGCAAGTCAGTTAAAATGATGTATGCCAAATCCAGTTTCAAAAATTTCAGCGCCGCCAGTTACGACATGGTGCAGCTTCCCTACTCGAATGGGCAGTTTAATATGACATTGCTCGTTCCAAAAGGAGAAAACACGGTGAATAAAATGCTTGCGGACTTCAATTCCAGTGACTGGGAGAAGTTGCGCAACGGAACATCAGAGTCGAAAATAGAAGTAGGCTTACCCAGATTCACATTGGAATATTCAGCACAATTGAAAGCAACGCTGGAAAAAATGGGCATTCAAAAGGCATTCACATCCGCAGCAGAACTTGGGAAGATTAACCCAACAGCTGACCTGTTTGTAGATTTCGTAAAGCAGGATACTTACTTAGGCATTGATGAAAAAGGAACAGAAGCTGCCGCAGTGACTTCAATAGGCGTTGGTGCCACATCGGCTGGTCCGAATCCGAGGATCATCTGCGACCGCCCGTTTGCTTTAATCATCAGTGAAAATACGTCCAATACAATCCTCTTCATGGGCAGGATCAAGAGCCCAGAAAGTAAATAGCATGTTCTATTAGCCAAAATATCAAAGATAAAAAATGCCGGTAGTCCTGGCATTTTCGGGGTGCGTTATCGTCCGAAGGCCTTGCTTTCGGACGATTTTGTTTTAGGTTACAACCATTCACAAATCGCATGTGTCATGCAATAAACCAAGTATAAATGTAACTTTTACTGGCCTCTATAACCTAACCGCTATGAAAACTAATCCTTTACTCTTGTTAGTTGTTTTCGCTGCAATGTGCTGGTCATGCAATGACCAATGCACGGAGACCCGCATTACCAGACGCTTTACCAATGTTACGCATTCCCTTCTCGAATTGCGGACGATGGTCAAAAAGGAATCTCCGCGATCGTTGGAGCGTCCCGGTAAAATGTACATTAAGGGAGATTATCTGTTTGTAAATGAGATCAAGGAAGGCATCCATATCATTAATAACAAAGATAAGTCACACCCCGAATTTATGACCTTCATTCGTATCCCGGGAAACGGCGATATGGCCGTTCGGGACAACATTTTGTATGCTGATAGTTTTTCGGACCTTCTTGCGATTGACATTAGCGATCCTCTGAATCCAAAAGAAATCGAGCGGATCAAAAATGTTTTCAAAAATGGCCTTTTCGATGGCGGCACCTGGACATTAAACGAGACTACGGGTGCTATTAATGACCAGAATGTGGATTTGGTAACAGAAACAGTGACAGTGAATTGCGAAGAAGATGTTAGTCCCGGCTGGTGGGGTGGATGGTTTAATGACAGCTTCGCCCAATCTTCATTCTCCGGATCATCTTCCTCCGCACCAAGTTCGGGTGGCAGCAGCGGAAAAGCAGGCTCTATGGCGCGGTTCGCGTTGTATCAGAACTTTCTTTACACGGTGACACAAAACAGCCTGCATCTTTTCGATGTTAAAACACCGTCGAAACCGAAGGATTTTTCAACCATCAATTTTGGTTGGGGGATTGAGACCATTTTTCCTCATGAAAACAAGCTTTTCATTGGTTCAAACACCGGAATGTTCATTTTCGACAACAGTAATCCCGCTGACCCAAAACAACTCTCAACATTCCAGCATGGTCGCGCCTGCGACCCGGTGGTGGTGCAGGACAACATTGCCTATGTGACGATCAGGACCGGGACATTTTGTCAGGGATCGCAGAACCAGCTGGATCTTGTGGATGTGAGCAATCCCTCCTCGCCACAGCTAATCAAGAGCTATCAAATGGAGAACCCGCACGGTTTGAGCATTGATTCGCCTACATTGTTCCTCTGTGAAGGTGCACACGGACTGAAAGTTTTTGATGTAAAGGATAAATTCAAAATCGACAAAAATCTGTTGGCTCATTTCAAGGATATGGATGCCTTTGATGTGATCTCATTGGGAAAAACATTACTGCTTATAGGAAAAGACGGATTCTATCAGTACGATTCCAGTGATCCCAAGGATCTGAGGTTGCTTAGTAAAATCCCCGTAGGCAAAGCTATCTAGGCTATTTCCTATTCAAAATCATCCCGATGAAAAATGTAGCATTTATGATAATTGCAAACTGCTTGTTCCTCGCAAGCAGCTTGCAGGCGCAAAATCACGTTCCGCTGAAATACACAAACCATACTGAATTTGGCGGTTTGTTTGGTAGGGTAAAATATGGATTTCCCGGCAATCAGGGTCAGAATCAGGTGGATAACAGGCTTAATCTGACTTTGCAAACCTTTAATGGAGTCATGTTAAGTAATCGTCTGGCGGCTGGTATCACTGTTGGCGTGGACTGGTATAAAACAGCGTTACTAAACCCTGTCGCAGCAGGAATACGATTTGATCTTACTAAAAGGGGGGATGTAAGACTGTTTGCCACGGCAGATGCGGGCTACGCTTTTGCATGGTTTCATGATGATTCTGATGGTTTCGGAACAACCGGCGGGCTCATGATAAATCCTGGGGTAGGTCTTCGAATGGGCAAACCGGGCGGTACGGCAGTTACTTTCACAATGAGTTATAAAAGACAGGAAGCGCACATTACGAAAGTCCCGCTATGGAATCAGGTGGAACGTTGGGAAGATAGGGTTTATAACCGGCTTGCATTAAGATTAGGAATCAGCTTTTAAGGCCATGAAGCATACCATTTCATTTATTTCGTTCCTGATGCTGTTAGGATTAACGGCATTTCAATGTTCCGATTCGAATGCAGACGGCGAACAACGGGTCTGCTGCGCAATGCTGCCCTGCAGCGACGTGGCCTCCCTCAGCGGCACATGGCGGCTGGCTGGTTACCAGAACAACATCAGTGGAATAATGGACAATGATCCTGATACCGAAGGCAGAGGGGTTGTTTTCACATTTACGGATTCAGGCAAAGAAGGCAAAATCACCGGGCACACAGTTGCCAATGAAATTGAGGGAGCTTACACAATCTCATCAGCATGCGAATTGACAATAGAAACATTCGGTGGAACAAAAGTGGGTGAACCGGGATGGAGCGGCAAAGCCTGGCTCGTGTCGGGAGCCACAGGAAGTTATAAGCGGAATGGCAATCAGCTGATTCTGGGTTTTCAGAACGGTGCATATCGCATGATCTTCAAGAAGCAATAACCTTATTTTGTTCGCCAAAAGCCTCAATTTCTTTAAGAAACATCGCTTCTCCACGGTGATACCAGGAGCGGAATTTTTGAGATTGGTCAATATGTTTTGGCAAATAGTCAAGGATTATCGACAGATCGAAAGTTTTTGAAGTAACCCCCGCACCGGAGATTACGCCGTCCATGGCATTGCATTCTTGCTCAAAATGATTGGGAACAGGCACCATCATAACGGGTTTACCCAGATACATGGCCTCACAAACCGATTCAAAACCTGCCGTAGTAACAAGTGCAGTGCAGCTGGCAAGCATCTGCATGTATTTTTCACTGTGGATGCGATGAAAAGTTAGTGTTTCATCAAAAACAAACTCGTCGGAAACCTCCGTTTTATCCCAGAAACAATGCAGCCGAACCTCCGGATGAGCGAGATGCCATTCGATGATTTGCTTGCTGAGGCTGTGGTGCGTCATGTAAACCAGAAAGAAATCCTCGCTAACAGCCTTCATATTGACAACCTCACGTCGCAGCAATGGTGGAACGACGGTTATTTTGAGATCATTTCGGGACTCGATTTCCCGGAACGACAATGCCAGGCGCTTCGCAGAATGCCAAGAAGTAAATTTGGAGTTTAAGTTGATAATCAGCTGGTTTATCTTACTGTTCTTAGGGAAAATGAACCATGGGTGGAGCAGAAGATATTGATGCGCAATGCAAACCATCGGAATTTTGGAACGATACAGCACATTATATATGCCGCTGAATGTTTCGTAAAAACTAATGATCAAATCCGGCTGAATGTCTTCAATGGTCTTATTTATCAGACGCAATCCAGCTAAATATTCAGCGTGGTTTTTGAATAAATTATATACTGTAGCTTTCAGATTGATTCCCGCGACCTTGCTATTGTAAACAATGTTGGGTGCAGAAAAATGAAAAACCGGTGCTGATATTTGTTCTTCAAAAAAAACCGGAATAACTCGTCCTGGCGAAACACCCACCATTGCTGCCGCTATTTCATGGCCCGCATTCCGTAAAATCTGGCTCATAGAAATGGCCTGGGTTAGGTGCCCGCGCCCTTCTCCCTGAACAAGAAAGAGGATTTTCATAGGAATTGCTGGTTTTTCCCGGGGAGCAAGCTTGAAAATGCAACCTGCTTTTGAATGCTGCCGGGAAAGTCTTCAATGATCGCCTTAGGAGCCGCTTTTTTCGAAAACCCTTTCTCCTGAACCGTGTGCTGGTCGTAATAAAGCAAACTCCAGTTTCCTTCGAAATCTTCAACCAACGCGCTCAATGTTTCCACCCAATCGCCGGAATTCATGTACATGATGCCGTCTATTTCCCGGATGGCTGGGTGGTGAATATGCCCGCAGATCACGCCATCGCAATTTCTGGAACGGGCCAGCTCGGTAAGCTTTTCTTCGAAGTCGGTCATGTAATTAACAGCCATTTTCACAGACTGCTTAATGCGCTGTGAAAGCGAATAATACGACAATCCGCGCCATGCCCGATATTTGTTGTACAGCTTATTAACCCACAAAAGGAAAGTGTAACCCATATCACCGAGGTAAGCGAGCCATTTCAAATGGGTTGTGATGGAGTCAAAAACGTCGCCGTGTGTAATGTAATATCGTTGAGAACCTGAGGTGAGAATGTAGTCTTTTCGAATCTGAAAGTGCTTTCCAAGCCTTAGGGGAATGATTTGATCCAGAAAATCATCGTGATTGCCGCGGATGTAGATCACTTTGGTTTTGTTTTCCTCGATCATTTTCAAAACCCGTTTGAAAAACATCGTATGCTTCCGTTTCCAGACCCCGTATTTTTTCAACTGCCAGGCGTCGATAATGTCGCCGTTCAGGATAAGCTTTTTGCAGGAATAGCTTTTCAAAAAATTTGTAACTTCTTCTGCCTTCGAACCACCTGCCCCGAGGTGTAAGTCAGAAATGATGATTGTTCGAAAGTGAGTTGTTTCTCCCATATTACAAATATTCTCATTTAACATTACCTGGATGTTACTGGCAGGTTATCAGATGGTTAAGAATATGAGTTAAAATACTTGAAATGCGCTTGTAGAAGTAGTTAAGCGTTATTTGCGGTTACTTATGGAAATCAAAAGAATACTTTTTTTATATTTGTTTGAACAATTTTATACTTCATGAGGCGACTTTTCTTTCTGTTTTACATTTGCAGCGCAACCGTTTTTGGTCAAAAAATACATTTGCCACACGAAGTTGAGAAAGCCGCTGAACCGGCTGGCGGCCACACGCATATTGGACAGTTTATTGCTTCCAATGTTCAGATCCCGTTTTTGAGTTCTATAAAAGGGATTAATGGCCGGGTTTATGTAAAAGGAGTCGTGGAGCCGGACGGGAGCATGTCACAGCTTGAAGTTACCCGTGGCCTGGATTCTCTGATCAATAAAGAGGCCATCCGTATTCTCAGCCTGTACAAAGCCTGGAAGCCAGCGGAGTGGAAGGGCGAAAAAGTACGGCAATCGATAGTGTATCCTATTGCTTTCAAAACGCCCGCTCTTGCCAATTTTGATAGCGCGCGATTTGCTCTGGTTAACTATTTTGATAGCCAGTATATGCCTGAGAAAGATCCTAAGAGATACGAATTCAGAAGCATTATGCCCGTTAATGAGCAGGGTTATATCAATCAGGATGTGATTTATGAACAATTAAAAGGATCGAAATGGAAGGAAGTCGGCCGGGTGCCTTTTAAGAAGAAAGAGATTTGGCATCACATGGATATTCTTGAAAGTGGAGCCGATTCTGTAAAAGCTTATCTAGTGTATGCCAGGGATGATAATGAGGCAAGTCATTCGTCGGAAGCAATATTCCAGATGAATGGAAAATTGCTCTCCTACACAGAATATGGCCCTAATAACAAAGCCTCTCTCATCAAAAAATACGATCTCAACGGAATGGTAAGAGATTTACAGGTGCCGGCCGACAGTGCAGACCTGCATTTGTCTTGGTTTGACAACGGGCAGATGAGGACCGTAATAGAAACGCCGGTTCAGAAGCCTAATGAGTACAGAGAAAAGATATTTGTGAATGCTTGGAGCAAAGATGGGACACAGCTCGTTTCAGAAGGGGATGGCTATTGGAAATCATTAACCAGGACTTACGAGGGAAAGTTACTCTCGGAAGAAGGGCCTGTAATTGCCGGGAAAAAAAATGGCAAATGGCGTGGCAAATGGACAGATAGCACATTGCATTACGAAGAAACTTACGAGCTTGGCGTACTTACCCATGGCATTTCTTACGATGGAGGAGAAAAAAGGACTTACGAGCAAGCTGTCATCCAACCTCAGTTCAAGGGTGGCCCTAATAAGTTCTACAGATTTTTGGGCGAGAACATTCAATATCCATTGGAAGCATCCAGGCGTGGCGTTACCGGAAGGGTTTACCTTTCATTTGTCGTGTGTGAGGATGGCAGCATGTGTGACTATAAGGTAGAAAGTGGCGTTGGTTTTGGGCTTGATAAGGAAGCATTGCGCGTAGTTAAGAAAATGAGTGGAATGTGGGAGCCTGGTATGCTGCGTGGAAAAGTGGTTCGGGTAAAATATAACCTGCCTATCAATTTTCAAATGAATTAAGAGAGCATTCAACCACTTATCCTATTCCAAAGCCGGTCAAAGGCTTTGGAATTTTTTTTATACCAAAAAACAGTGAAATGTGATCTTGGTTTGATAATATTGTGATATCACTTTACTATCATAAATATGACCATGAATGAGAAAGAATTACGATCATCCTCAGGCTTCGCGCTCTTTGGCCTCGGCCTGCTTTTAATGTTTAGTGGTGTTGGTTTCGTCGCGGCAGCTGGCAGCCTGCTTGGCGGCGTTCTTGTTTTTGGAATCGGCTTTGTCATTCTGATAGGCCTGACAGTCATTAATCCCAATGAAGCTGTTGTGACTACTTTCTTTGGTGATTATATGGGTACGATGAAGCAGAGCGGTTTGCGTTGGGTCAACCCGTTGTTTCGTCGCAAAAAAATAAGTCTGCGTGCCAGAAACCTCAATGGTCAGAAATTGAAGGTTAATGATAAGCTTGGTAACCCCATCGAAATCGCCGCGGTTGTAGTCTGGCGCGTGGGCGACACGGCGAAGGCATCATTTGAAGTGGATGATTATGTAAAATATGTCGAGATCCAGTCCGAAGCAGCAGTAAGGCATCTGGCCGGCGTGTATGCGTACGACACCATGGAAGATGAAGACCTGCAAATTCAGGAAGTCACATTAAGGGACGGAAGCGGCAAGATCAATGAAATGCTGGAAGCCGAACTTACCGAACGCTTGAGCCGCGCAGGCATCGACGTGCTGGAATCGCGCATTAGTCACCTCGCTTATGCACCCGAAATTGCCGGAGCCATGTTACAGCGCCAGCAAGCCTCGGCAGTGGTGGCGGCGCGCCGCCAAATCGTGAACGGAGCAGTGGGAATGGTGGATATGGCATTGGCAATGCTTTCTGAAAAGGGAATTGTTCAGCTGGATGAAGAGCGGAAGGCGGCTATGGTAAGCAATTTGCTTGTCGTACTTTGCGGTGAAAAGGCGGCAACCCCGATCCTGAACGCGGGCACTTTGTATCCTTAATATGGCAGAAAAAAAAGCATTTGTGTTACGCGTAAATCCTGATATGCTCAAAGAACTCGAAGCTTGGGCACAGCAGGATTTCCGCAGTTTGAACGGCCAGATTGAATATCTGCTGAGCGAAGCGTTGAAAAAACAGAAACGTGCAAAGCAAAAAGACAGCAAGGCGGAGGACGCAGATGAAGCAGGCTAATGGTATTTTTGTTCATCATTATTTCAAAAATGCCTAACTTAGTTGTCTTACTATCTGATATTTTAAAGCTCTTATGAAGCACTTTGTCATCACTTTAATACTGACATTTCTTTCCTTTCAACTTTTTTCACAAATCCCCGATACATTTCAGTGGCTCCCGGACGGTGCAGGTTACCGGGATGTAACCGAGCAAGGCATAGTGGAAACTGCATTGCCCTCCCGGCAGGAAAAGGTGATCGTTCCACAGGATTTGCTTAAAAAAGCCGACGGGTCTCCAATGGACATCAGAAGTTACACGATCAGCCAGGCTGGCGATAAAGTGTTGATATACACCAATTCCAAGCGTGTGTGGCGCTATCAGACGCGCGGTGATTATTGGGTTTTCGATATTGCCGGTAAAACACTGAAGCAACTCGGGAAAGGATTGCCGGCCTCGTCATTAATGTTTGCCAAATTCTCTCCCGATGGAAAAAAAGCAGCTTACGTCAGCAAGCATAATGTATATGCAGAGGACATTCAAAGTGGTGAGATAAAGCAGCTTACCACCGATGGAACCGACCGCGTTATTAACGGGACATTCGACTGGGCATATGAAGAGGAATTCGATTGCCGCGACGGGTTTCGGTGGAGCGGAGACAGCAAATCCATTGCTTACTGGCAGCTGGACGCGCGCAAGATCCGTAACTTTCTGATGATCAACACAACGGACTCTATTTATTCATTCAATGTTCCGGTGGAATACCCCAAGGTAGGTGAAACGCCCTCTCCCTATAAAATCGGGGTTGTGAACATTGCCAGCGCGCAGACAAAATGGATGAACATTCCGGGCGATCCGCAAAATACTTATGTTCCCAGAATGGAATGGTCAGGTATGCCTGATGAGCTGGTTATCCAGCAATTGAACCGCAAGCAAAATGAAAGCACGCTTTTATACATCAACACAACCGATGGCAGTGCAAAACCTTTTTACACAGAAAAAGACGCAGCCTGGATAGACATTAAAAGCCGCTGGGAAAACGACCCGATGGGCTGGGACTGGATCAATAATGGCAAGGAATTTCTTTGGGTAAGCGAAAAAGACGGCTGGCGTCACACGTATCGCGTGAGCCGCGACGGGAAGAAGGAAACATTGATAACCATCGGAAATTTTGATATGATCAATCCGGTGCGCATTGATGAAAAAAATAATGCTTACTATTTCACCGCATCTCCGGATAATGCCACGCAGACATATCTTTATAAAATTTCACTGGACGGAAAAGGAAAAGCAGAGCGCATAACGCCTGCTAACCAATCAGGAACGCACAGTTATGAAATTTCTCCGGGTGGAAAATTTGCAAGACATCAGTTCTCCAACGCCAAAACCGCCCCGATGCAGGAGTGGATATCTTTGCCAAAACACGTTTCTATTGACCCGACAAATTCGATTGCACAATCTGCCGACAAGATCGATGCTGCGAAATTAAACATTGAGTTTTTCAAAGTCAAAACGGATGAAGGAGTCGAAATTGATGCCTGGATGGTGAAGCCAACGAATTTCGATCCGGCTAAAAAATATCCAATCGTATTTATGGTTTATGGAGAGCCGGCAGGAAGCACCGTAAAAGACTCATATGGAACCGGCCGCAACCGCTTGTATGCAGGAAGCATGGCCGATGACGGTTACATTTACGCTTCTGTCGATAACCGTGGAACGCCGTCTCCAAAAGGAGCCGCCTGGCGTAAAGCGATTTATAAAAACATTGGCACCATAAACATTAAGGATATCGACGGCGCAGCGACGGCGATGTTCAAGCAATATGCATTCATTGACACCAGCCGCGTTGCCGTGCATGGATGGAGCGGCGGCGGTTCGTCTACATTAAATTTGTTGTTCCAATATCCGCACCACTTCAAAACCGGCATTGCGGTGGCTGCCGTGGCCAATCAGCTTACTTACGACAACATTTACCAGGAGCGGTATATGGGTGTTCCGCAGGAGAACCGGGAGGATTTTGTGAAAGGCTCGCCGATTACGCATGCCAAGAATTTAAGAGGAAATTTGCTTTACATTCACGGAACTGGTGACGATAATGTACATTATCAAAACGCCGAAATGCTTGTAAACGAGCTAATTAAATATGACAAAGTATTCCAGTTTATGCCTTACCCCAACCGCTCTCACGGAATTTCGGAAGGCGAAGGAACTTCACAGCATTTGAGGAGCTTATTCACAGACTATCTTAAAAAGAACTGCCCTCCGGGAGCGAGATAATGTTGAATCGGATAAAAGACGTTTTTAGCATCTTAGCAGCACTGGCCTTGTCTGCTGGCGCTGTTCACGCGCAATTCAGCGACGGGACAAAGGTTGGCATAGCAACCGGAAAAGGCCTTAATACAGATAGATCCGGCGTTTTCTGGTCGTCGCTTACTGAGTCGTCCAATGTAATCGGCGACTTTTACATTGACTCGTTGTGGCACGAGGGATCTGTCAAGCTTAATGCACCTATGGCCCAGTTTGGGGGCATGGAATCAGACAGCCTTGCAGGCATTACCGTTCGCTATAATGTACTAAATGACGAATTGGAAGTGCTGGCCAGCAAGAACGACATTCGCGTTATCAAGGCCAGTTATTTAAAAAGTTTTGAGACAAAAAACAATGGCAACCCGCAACGCTTCATAAGCATCAGGTCACTCATTCCGAGCACGGGACTCAAAGGCATATGCGAAGTGCTAAGCTCCGGCAAACTCACATTAGTAAAACACTATAAACCAAAAATCACAAAACCCAACTACAATCCGGGCTTTGGAACCGGCCAGAAAAGCACAATCGTGCGCCTGGATAGTGATTATTACATTGTCTCAAATGGCAAGCCAGAGAAATTCAACGCCAGTAAAAAGGCTGTTTTGGCTGTAATGGGGGATAAAGAGAAGGAGGTGGAAGCCTACTTAAACGAAAATAAGGTTGGGCTCAAAAGTGACTTAGATTTGAAAAGCGTCTTCAACTTCTATAATAAAATGTAGGTTGTCCACTAGCCTGTTAAGCTGAGCGCCACTAGCCTTGTCCTGCTGAGCGCCACTCGCGTTGTCCTGCTGAGCGGAGTCGAAGCACGTCACTTGCAAGTAGCGTGCTTCGACTCCGCTCAGCAGGACAAGGTTACTTCCCGTACAACTTCTTCCCGGCCGCTTCATATTTATCCCCCACACTCCATTGCGGAGCTACTTTCCGATCTGCGATCAGGCGCGTTGCATACGTGTAAGCCTGGCTAAATTTCAGTAAATAATTGAAGTCGATTGTCTCAGGATTGTCAGAAACCTGGTGGTAATTTTTCATAATGTCACCATTGAATTCTTTGAAACCGGGCGTGAATGTCGGTGCTGGAATTCCTTCTTTGGCAAAATTTACATTATCCGACCTGTCAAATAAGCCTTGTTCCGGCGAAGGATCTGCGAAAATGCCAAGTCCGAATGCTTTGCAAGCCATTTCAATTTCTGCGCGAGCGCCAGTTCGGTCCAATCCCATTACAGAAACGATGGTAGTGTCATTGTAACCTGCACCATCGGAGTTAATGTTGAAAATACATTTGTTCAAAGGCAGCAACGGATGCGCCGCGTAATATTTACTGCCTAGCAACCCGATTTCCTCGCCCGTCAAGGCCACAATCAGGACTGATCTCTTTGGTGGATTTTTGGACAATGCCTCTGCGGCCGTCAGCAATGCAACGGTGCCAAATGCATTATCACGCGCACCATTGAAAATGCTATCCTCAGGCGTGTAAGGCTGGTCGCCCTGCTTGCCAATGCCAATATGGTCATAATGAGCACTTAACAAGACATACTCTTCTTTCAGCTTAGGATCGCTGCCGGGAATGTAACCTGCCACATTGTAGCTGCCGATTATCTGCGATTTTCTGCCTTCCGTCTTGAATTCCACCTCCTTAACAGCCCGCAATGCACGCGCATATTTGGCTTCCTTGCCGTTAACCCAAGCATGCGGAATGGTCTTCGCGGCCGCATCGCCTTCGAGAAGTGCCAGTTTTTCTGTCGCAAAATTTTTGACGACAATATTCCATGGAATGGGGGCATTAAACAGTTCTATGACTGCAATGGCACCTTTGTCCATCGCAATTTTCCGCTTTTCGTTTGATGTGTTGATGATTTCGCGAGGCGTTTGCGTTTCCGTTGTGCCGCTTTCTACAAGGACAATCTTGCCTTTTACATCCAGGCCTTTGTAATCGTCCTGATTTTTAGCGGCATTTTCCAAACCAAAACTCGCATAAACAATCGGTGCCTTGACACTCATGGCTTCGCCATTCATCAGGATCCAGTCTTCACCGCTTTTCATGATCTCCGCGTCCGCAATAATCTCTCCGCTTCCATTAGAGCCCATTTTCTCAAAAGGCACACGTTGAAAATACGTTGCATTATTAGTCCCGGCATTCCCTGGAACCGGAACCACGCCAAGCTTCCGGAACTGCTCGGCAATATATCGCGCCGCCACCAAATTTCCCTGCTCTCCAGTCCTCCTACCCAGCAACTCATCCGCCGCCAAAAACCGCATATGCGCTTCCGTTTCGGATTTTTTGATTTGAAACTCGGGTAGGGAGTTGGTTTTCTTTTGGGAGAAGGCTGTTTGGGTTAACAGCAAACAGCCAGCAAAAAAAAGCGGACGGAATGTTAATTTCATAAGGGTAATATCAAGGCTGAATAATAAATAATTCATAAAATAATGATATCCAGCGAAGTAAGATTTTGGATACGCCGAAAGTCAGATTTATTGTAAGTGTAAAAGACATCGCAACTAAGGCTTTCCGCCACCGCTGCATGAAGACAATCATTAATGTGCTTGAAGCCGATTGTCTCGGATAATTGCAAAGCTCTCGAAAGGTGTTGCTTTTGAATGTTGGTAATGTTGAGAGAAAGCAAATAATCAAGCTCATATTTGATTACATCGCTTTTGAGCTCAAACCTTGCCAGTCCGTAACCTACTTCCTGAATGACTAGTGTGGAAATAACAAACCGATCCTGTGCAATCGCCTCAAAAATCAGTTGATTTGCCTGTTCGTGCTTTACTGGATCTTGAATTACAACATAATTAAAGATCACATCGGAGTCAAAATAATACATTGACTAGATGTTAATGTCGTCAACCACTGAATTGAAATCCCGCTTGTCAGAAATAATGACTGATGGGTGATTTTCCCTGTGGGCAAGAAATCGCTTAGTTTCTAAATCGGTTGAATCAGAATTATTTACATCAACATCTTCAACAATAATTTTAATATCCCTTTTACCAAAAAGTGACTTTATAGATGTCAAAAACTTGGCATCGAGCTGAGACGTATTGATTTGAATGGTGTGTTGCATAGCTGTATTTCTTGTTCTAACAAATATAGCTTTTTCCACAACAAATTGAAATCAACCTCTTACCGAGCACCATTCAAAATCACCGCCGCATCCTTCGCAAAGTATGTCAATATACATTTTGCTCCTGCCCGGCGGATGCTCGTGAGAACTTCCATCATGGCGCGGTCGCCGTCAAGCCAGCCGTTTTGGGCTGCGGCTTTGATCATGGCGTATTCGCCGGAGACATTGTAGGCAGCGATGGGAATGTCGAAATTTTCGTCCAGCATGCGGATAATGTCGAGATAGGACAATGCAGGCTTAACCATGAGCATATCAGCGCCTTCTTCGAAATCCAGCTGCGCTTCGAGCAATGCCTCCCGCTTATTGGCCGGATTCATCTGGTAGGTTTTTTTATCACCAAATTTCGGAGCGGATTCTAATGCATCGCGGAAAGGGCCGTAAAATGCGCTGGCATATTTAGCCGAATAAGACATGATGCTTACATCGGTAAATCCATGGTTATCAAGATGTTTTCGAATATAACCAACCCGCCCGTCCATCATATCGCTGGGTCCCAGAATGTCGGCACCTGCTTTTGCTTGCGCCAGCGACATATTTCCAAGGATTTCCAGCGTTGCATCATTCAATATTTTACCATGCTCCACGAGTCCGTCGTGACCGTCTAAACTGTAAGGATCCATCGCGACGTCCGTCATAATCACCAATTCAGGGAATTTTTCCTTTATGGCGGTTATCGCTTTTAGATAGAATGTATGCTCATGATAACTTTCAGAGGCAAACCTGTCCTTTTTACTTTCGGGATAATTGGGAAAAAGATCAATGGCGCGAATGCCAAGATCTGTGACTTCTTTCAGTTCTTCAAGCAGATTATCCAGAGAAAAACGGTGGATTCCAGGCATCGACTTAACCTCAATTTTAAGGTTAGAACCTTCCTGAACGAACATTGGATAAATAAAATCGGAAACCTGAAGCGTCGTTTCCTGAACCAGGTCTCTGATTCCGGAGGATTTCCTGTTGCGTCGTGGCCGACGGGCTAAATTGATCATGATGGATTGGCTGGCGGCGATCAGCGGTCGGCTGTCGGCTTTTTTACTGTTTTACTAAGGAAAGAACCATCGGGAAAATGTTAGAGTTTCTTTGCGAAGCGTTTTTTCCAATTTCTTCGCTTTTTATCCAACCATTAGCTTAAAACCCTCGCCGTGCAGGTTCATAATCTGGATAGAAGTGTCCTCACGCAAATATTTTCGCAATTTAGTAATGTACACATCCATGCTCCGCGCATTGAAATAGGAATCATCGCCCCAAATGGTTTTCAACGCGAAACTGCGGCTGATCGGCTGGTTTAGGTTTTGGCAAAAAAGTTTAAGCAGTTCTGATTCCTTGCTCGTTAATCTCACTGATTTGTCGTTCGCAGAAAGCTGTTGATGGCTGTAATCGAAGGAATATTGACCAACCTGATATATTTTCGCTTCTTCCTGACCTTCAGGCTGTTTCTTGTAGCGCCGCAGAATAGCTTCAATGCGCAGGAGCAGTTCTTCCCGGTCAAAAGGCTTGGTAACATAATCGTCCGCACCGACGCGAAAACCCTGCATCGTGTCCTCTTTCATCGATTTGGCTGTCAAAAAGATGATCGGCACATCGCGGCCGCTCATGCGCACTTCCTTGGCAAGTGAAAATCCATCTTTTTTCGGCATCATTACGTCGAAAATGCAGAGGTCATAAGTTTTATCGACAAATGATTGCCAGCCCTTTTGCCCATCAGTAGCTAAATCGGTGGGGAAGCCTTTATCTATCAAATATTCCTGAAGCAAGGAACCCAGGTTGGCATCGTCCTCAACGAGTAAAAGATTGGGCATGGGAAAGGATAATTAAATTATGTTTGCAAGATAATTATGATAAACCTTCTTAACTCATAAAAAATGTTAAAATTCCTTCTTTGGATCATTGGAATCATCGCGGTTTTGGGCATCGTCTACATGGTCGGCCCGAAAGTTCCAGAGGCAAACCTTACGCCGAATTTACCCACAGTAACATCCGATTTGCCAGCATTGGAAAAGGAAGTGACCAGCACCGAAAAGGCCACGCCCGACTTAAAACCAGACAACGAAGCCCGCATTATCTGGGCTGATTCTTTTAAAAAGCAGAAAACACCTTACAGCGTCGTCTACATTCACGGCTTCGGCGCCAGCTGGGCAGAAGGCGATCCGATTCACAAAGAATTGGCCAAAAAATACGGTGCGAACCTTTACCTGGCGCGTATGCACGATGCCGGCATTGCGGATACGAATGCATTGCAGGATCTGACGCCTGAAAACTTTTTGGAAGGCGCGAAACGCGCATTAGCCATTGGTAAAGTATTAGGAGACAGTGTGATCGTAATCGGAACATCAGCAGGAGGCTTGCTAACCACTTACCTGGCAGCAACCCATCCTGAAATCAAAGGCGTCGTACTTTATTCGCCTTGTATTGAAGTGAAAAATTCAACGTTGAAACTCATAACCCGTCCCTGGGGCAAGCAGATTTTGCATAAGGCAATTGGCGAATACAGCAAGTCGAGGGACACGATTCCCGAGCGCGCGCAATTCTGGTTACAGGGTTACCATACCAATGGCCTGATCACATTGCAGCAAATGATGGACGCCATTTCCCGGCCGGAAGTTTTTGAGAAGATCAAGATGCCCATTTTTGTAGGTTATTATTACAAAAACGAAGAGGAGCAGGACAAAGTGGTTTCCGTGAAGGCCATTGAGGATATGTTTCCAAAGATCGGCACGCCCGATGATCAGAAAGTTTTGAAAGCATTTCCCGAAAGTGGCGACCACGTTATTGCCTCAAAGTTGCGATCCAAAGATTTAAAAGGTGTGTATGATGCCACGGATTCGTTTTTTCAGCAAAAGCTGCATCTTAAACCAGTAGAAAATAGCGTTTTACAGCCTTGATTTTAGGGCTTTGAAATAGCGGATCGGGCAGAGGATCTGGTTTAACAAGCCAAAAATGCTTTACTTTGCCGCCTCAAATGGACTATCCTAATTAATCAATTATAAAAGGAAAACATGGCTTACGGTTTATTAAAAGGAAAAAGAGGAATTATTTCAGGCGCATTGGATGAAAATTCCATTGCCTGGAAAGTAGCACTGAAAGCGAAAGAGGAAGGAGCCACATTTACATTAACAAATGCGCCGATTGCCATGCGTATGGGCGCTATTAATGATCTGGCCAAACAATGCGACGCACAGATCATTCCCGCCGATGCCACTTCTGTCGAGGATATCGAAAATCTTTATACACAATCCATGGAGATCCTGGGCGGAAAAGTTGATTTCGTCCTGCATTCGATTGGCATGTCTGTTAATGTTCGTAAGGGCAAGTCTTACGGCGATCTGAATTACGAATGGTTTCAAAAAGGCATTGATATCTCGGCTATTTCCCTTCATAAATTTTTGCAGGTTGGCGAAAAGCTGGACGCGATCAATGATTGGGGATCGGTTGTAGCATTATCCTACATTGCAGCGCAGCGCACATATTCTTTTTACAGCGATATGGCTGAGGCAAAAGCGATGTTGGAAAGCATTGCGCGCAGCTATGGTTACCGTTACGGAAAAGCCAAGAATGTGCGTGTTAACACCATTTCACAGTCGCCTACCAAGACAAAAGCAGGTTCAGGAATTGAAGGTTTCGATGCATTTTATGATTTTGCAGAGAAAATGAGCCCATTAGGGAACGCAACAGCCGATGATTGTGCGAATTACGCCATCACATTGTTCTCCGACCTGACGCGCTTTGTTACTATGCAAAATCTGTATCACGATGGCGGATATTCGTCAACAGGGATTTCCGAGGAACTGGTTACAATGATCCAGAATCAGCACAAATAACATATACTGGAATAAAATTTTGAAACCCTTCAAGGCACATGTTTTGAAGGGTTTCTTTTTTTATGTAAAATAATGCAACCGATCGTCCGTTTCGCGTTGTGTAATATTTGTGAACCAGTTAGTTTTAGCCAAATAATTTGACCCTATGGATTTCAAGGTAAATATGCCTTTTATGAAGGATTTTAATGTTCGGTGGAAGCTTATCTTGCTTTCGGTTATGACGCTTTCGCTTGCTTCTTGCGGAGGTGAAAAAGAAGAAAAGCCTGCGGCTCCGGATGCGCCGGTTTATACATTGGTTTTTTTGGATAAAACGCAAAGCGTGCACGTTGATAAGCAATATGTCAACGACAAATATCGCCAGACGTTAACGGACATTATCGAAACCAACATGAAGAATAAGGGCGATAAGCTGGAAGTCTATTTTATTCATGAAAACACATCAAAGGCGCGCGCTTTGTCATTGACTGTCAGAAGTGAAAAAGACAATGTAGAAGGGGCAAGTGCAACCGACCGCGAGGGAATCGAGACGGCATTTCAGCTTTCATTGCAAAAGGAAAAGGGCATTTATTTGAGACAATTGCTAGCCAAGCTCAATCAGCAAAACACAGGCGCTTCCAATCAATCAACAGACATTTGGGCTAGTCTGCCCGTAATTGCAAAAGCAGGCGAAAGTGGCTCAGAAGTAAAGGTTTACTATTTCAGCGATATGGTAGAAAGTGTAAAAGGGGCTAACCGCCGCGATTTCCACATTAAGCCTCCCAAAAATGACTCCGAAGCAGAGCAAGACGCAAAAGAAGACACCAAGCAATTAGAGAAATACGCTATTGGCTCACCACAAGTAACAATCGTCTCCCCATTCGAACCAACTGCATCCAGCAAAGAAAACAACCCGCACGTAACACATTATTGGCAAACATTATTCCAGGAACTGGGCGGGGTAAGTGTAGAGGAACTTTGAGTTAGGTTATCAGAAATTTTGAAGTGCTTTTAAGTTCTCCGCGTCGTTGAACATGGCGGCAATAGGAATTTTAAACCCTTCAATTACAAAGCTCTCAATATGGCCTTGGGAAGATTTTAGTATAAGATTATATTCATCATCTACAAGGTGATACTGTTCGATCGTTTGGTTTTCAGGGTCAACGATCCAATATTCCTCAATTTTGTGAGCTTGATAATCGAGAAACTTCAGTATCCTATGTGATACTTGTGTCGAAAAACCAAGTATTTCAACCACAAAGTTTGGGGGCGGAAGAACCGGTAATGACTCGATAAAAAGTGTTTTTTCTTTACGGTAAAAGCATATGTTGGGTCGATAGCAATTTCTTGTAAAAGCAACCATAGCATCAAAAATTAGGAAGCTCGTGGAAATGTCGATTATGAATTCATCAAGTAACCTCGCAAGAAACAGGCCGACTGCTTCTTGCGAGGAGGACGACGAAATTGGTATGATAGAACCATTGATGAATTCGCTCTTTTCTCCATTTAGATTATTAATGTAGAAGTTAGAAAGCAGAATCTGTTCGTCCCTTAAAAGATCATTAATCTTTTCAATAATTAAGTATGCGTCTGGCTGATCGAGAAGTCTTGCAATCGCATTTTCTCTTAATTGCTTGTAATCTTGGTTCATGTTTTTGTAGATTAAATAGTGTTGTGTTACCCAGCCCAATTCTCCCGATCCAGGCTCCGATATTGAATCGCTTCGGCGAGATGTTCTACTTTAATGTCAGCGCTTCCCGCGAGGTCGGCAATGGTTCGGGATACTTTCAGAATGCGGTCATAAGCTCGGGCGGAGAGGCCGAGGCGTTCCATGGCGGTGCGTAGGAGGGCTTTTCCAGGGTCGCTGATGATGCAGATCTCCTTAACCATTTCGGGGGACATCATGGCGTTGGAGTAAATTTCTTTGTGGTTTTTGAACCGCTCGGTCTGCATTTCACGTGCTTTGATCACACGTGCACGAATTTGTTCACTGCTTTCCGATTTGCGCGTTGAGGCAATTTGGTCAAAGGAAACGGGCGTAACTTCCACATGCAGGTCAATGCGGTCCAGGAGCGGACCGCTGATTTTGTTGAGATATTTTTGTACAACACCCGTTCCGCAAACACATTGCTTTTCCGGATGGTTGTAGTAGCCGCACGGACAGGGATTCATGCTCGCAATGAGCATAAAGTTAGCAGGAAATTCAACCGTCATTTTTGCCCTGGAAATGGTCACTTTCCGTTCTTCCAGCGGCTGACGCATCACTTCCAGCACCGAACGTTTGAATTCGGGCAGTTCATCGAGAAACAGCACACCATTATGGGAAAGGGAAATTTCACCAGGCTGCGGAAAGCTGCCACCACCCACCAGCGCAACGTCACTTATAGAATGATGCGGTGACCGAAAAGGCCGGCGCGAAACAAGCGTAGCCCTTTTGCCTAACTTCCCGGCAACAGAATGTATTTTCGTCGTTTCCAATGCTTCCGGCAAACTTAACGGCGGCAAAATGCTTGGAATGCGCTTGGCCAACATTGTTTTACCAGCGCCGGGAGGGCCTATCATAATCGCATTGTGCCCGCCTGCGGCCGTAATTTCCAAAGCCCTTTTGATATTTTCCTGTCCCTGAACATGCTCGAAATCGGCGTCATACTCATTCTGTGATGTGAAGAATAAATCACGTGTATCCACAACTAAAGGCTGAACATTGGATTTACCTTCAAAAAAGGCGATCGCATCCACGAGTGTTTCCACTGGAATGACGTCAATGTTGTTGACAATCGCGGCTTCGTGGGCATTTTCGGCGGGCAGGACAAAACCTTTGTAACCTTGTTTGCGCGCTTCAATGGCAATGGGCAGAACACCTTTAATTGGTCGCAAAATACCATCCAGCGAAAGTTCTCCAAGAATAATGTAGTCTTCAAGATTGAGTTGGCAATTCAGCTGTTCCGACGATTGGAGCACGCAGAGCGCAATAGGCAGGTCATAGGCGGAACCTTCTTTGCGAATGTCGGCAGGGGCGAGGTTCACCACCAGTTTTTGCCGGGGCATTTTGTAGCCGTAATATTTGAGCGAGGCCTCAACACGCTGCTGGCTTTCTTTCACAGAACTATCGGCCAGCCCGACCATATAAAAGCCCATTCCCTGGGCCACATTCACTTCAATCGTTGTGATTGTCGCATCCACGCCGTAAACGGCGCTTCCGTAAGTTTTCGCAAGCATGTGTGTGTAATTTTAATTTCAGCAAAAATGCCTATTTTATCGACAAAATCAATCCTACTAATGAAAAAGTTCTTCCTGTTGTTGCTAATTCTGATGGCGCTTGCCACTGCCGGATTTTCGCAGAAAACCACTCAATCATTGAAAGGCAAGACCATCTGCATTGATCCGGGTCATGGAGGGACCGCATTAACCGACAGTTACCGCGTTGGCCCCACAGGCGAGCGCGAAGAATGGGTCAATCTGAGAGTAGGGTCTATGCTTCAAAAAATGTTGCAGGAAAAAGGCGCAACAGTCATCATGACGAGAACGGAAGATAAAGTGGTTACACTGCCCGAAAGGGCTAAAATCGCAGTGGATAACAAGGCTGATGTTTTCGTTTCCATTCACCATAATGCAACCGCAGACTCATCCGTGAACTTCCCGATCATTTATTTTCATGGGAACGCTTCGGAAAATGCAGCTAGCGTGGATTTGGGAAAAGCGCTAGCCTCGCGATTGCTAATCCACTTACATCAACCAGATTCACCCGTTTCACTGGTTTCGGATTTTACCGTTTTTGCCACTTCGGGCGCTTCTGTTCTGAGAAATACTTACGGCATTCCGGCAATTCTGGCTGAGGCTTCGTTTTTTACAAATGCCGGAGAAGAGCAAAAGTTGAAACAAGAATCGCACAACCGCCATGAGGCGAAAGCTTACATGGAAGCATTGGAAGCTTTTTTTACCAAACCAATAGCAAAAATTGAAGTAAAAAATTCCAAAGTTCCTGCTATCCCTCCCTTCATTGTATTCCAGGAAGCCGAGCGGATGACGCCCATTGCCAAACGCTGGAAACAGGACTTCTTAGATGCTGAGCACCTGATGACCAGGGAAGATCCTGCGTCGTTAAATACGGCTTATGACTTGTTTACAAGATCAGCACGTTCTTTTCCGGATTCGCCGGTTGCGGCACAATGTCATGCAAGCCGCGCCAAGATCCTGGCATTGCAGAGCAAAAATACAGAAGCAGCTCAGGAAGCGCAGCGTGTAAATGAATACTACGTAAATTTTCGTAGATAGCTAATGTGCTGTTATTCAACAACTGCTGAAACGCAAATGTACGTGGGGATAATCCCGGTGGCCCTTATACGAACCTCTGCATCTTCGGCTTGCGTATTTCCTGTGAGGACAAGCGCAGTATCCAGGCCAAATTTATTTCCGCCCAGAATGTCCGTGTGCAATGTGTCACCGACCATGAGAATGTTCTGCTTATTGACATCCGGGTAGTTTTTAATGTGCTGATAAGCAAAGATAAACATCTGGGGATCAGGCTTTCCGAAGCGGATGAATTGCCGGCCAATGGTGTCCTCGATCATTTTTGCCAATGCACCAACGGCAATGGACAAACGGCTTTTGGAGGCAGGATAGGTTTTGTCTGTATTGGCCACGATAACCGGAATGTTGCGTTTGCGCAGCAAATTCAATGTTTTTGTCAAATCTGTATTCCAGTCGAAGCCTTCGTCATCCAGGAAGACCAGCGCATTTACATCATTTACTGCGTTCAGGTCTAATTCTCTGATTGACAAGGTTTGCAAGTCAGTTGATCCAATGTAATGTGCAGAATTGTCGGTGCCCAAATACGCCACGACACCTTTTCTTACTTTTAATTCGAGATATTCCCTTGCCAGCATTCCGGATGAAATGATGCGGTCGGGCGTAACGTCGTTGATCCCCAGTTTTACATAGGATTCAGCCAATTGTTCCGGGCTGCGGGAGGCGTCGTTGGTAACCACATAAAAATCTTTGTTAGTTTCCCGTAAATAGGCAAATGTATTCTCAATGCCCGGAATAAGGCCATTATATGTTTTTAAAACGCCGAAAGCGTCGAAGAAAATAACTTCATATTTGGATATTACAGACTTAAAATTGTCGAGGATCATTCGTGCTGGTGTCTTGGAGTGAATAAAATGAGAGCGGAAATGTTGCTATAAATCGAGCGCTCTCAGGATTTTGTCTTCGTCAAAACCATCAATTGAAGGGAAATAAAGTTCATAAGCTTCCTTTTGTAGTTTGGCGCAGTAAGATCTGTGGAAAAAATATTTGCCGTATTTGATTACATAATTCAAAATAAAAAACCGGTAAGCTTCTTTCATAAACCGGACTTCATTGACCGTCAGTGGGTAAACCTGGTGGTATTCTTTCAGGAAAATCATAAAACGATCTTCCATTAACGGCCCCAGGAGATAGCTAAAAACCGTTCTGTCGCCTACATTCGAGCAGACGCGGGCGAAAAAGTAGAAATCCATAATGCGCGAAGAAACCCGGAACCAGTCGTAATCCCACCTGGAATACAGCTTCAAATCATCCGTAACCGAGAAATTCCCAATGTTCCAGTCTACGAAAACAGGCATTTTATCAAATGAGCTAACATTCAGTCGCTGGATGTTCTTCATGAAAATATCGCATTGCCTTTTCAGAAGCTGGATATAACCGCGATGTTCGTACTGGCCCGTATCAGTGTCAAGAATTTCCAGTAAATGCTGAATGTCCGTGCGCAGGTTTTTGGAAGATTTTGGAATGGATTTTCCAGCCCGCAGACAAGCCAAATGGAATTTCGCCGTCTCATTGCCTAGCTTCTTGATATGATCTTCGTTGAGCCTTTTCGGAAGCCGGTTCATAGCTCTGATCGGGTTGTAAAAAACCACCCAGGTGTCCACAAAATCTTCCTGATATCGGTAAGTATAAACCTGATTGTTTTTTACAAGTGACCTCGCTAGCACATTCTCAAACGGGTAAAGCAAATTATTGGCAAGCGCCTGAATGATCCTGTGATCCTCTTTGAAATGCTCGTATTTGCCAAAATAGGAGAGTTTTGCAACAACAATATCATCGTTATCCAGCGTCACGCGAAAGACGTGATTCGTTGATACTTTGGCACTTATATCTTCAACAAATTTTACTCCAATGGAATTATCAAACCCCGCCCAGGCTTTTCGGATAATTTCAGGATAATCTTTTAAACGCATTTATATATTTATTTCAGCATTGCAAAATGTTGATGCTATGCTCTTTAGAATCTCAATTTGGTGTCAAAGTTAGCAACTTCACCTGAGCCGACACGAGGCATATATCGAAACTTTGAATAATTTTGCAGGGCAATTTTACCTTATATACTTTGTTCTTCTACTTCTCCCGTTTTCTGGTCCGACTAGCATTGCCGATTTATTTGAAAAAGCTTTGTGTAAAAGGCTTCGATAAGCTGCACAAGGGTCCGGTGCTGCTAGCTTCCAATCACTCAGGTTCGTTTTTTGACGCCGTGGTTATAGGCTCCATTGTGCAGCAGCCCATATTCACGCTTACCCGCGGCGACGTTTTTAAGAAAAAAGCCGCAGCATTCTGGCTCCGGCAGATCAAGCTAATTCCGGTATTCAGAGGTTCAGAAGGCCGTCAATATGTTAAAAATCACGATGTTACCGTTCAGGAAGGTTATGATGCCATGAAGGGCGGCGGCGCGGTGATCATATTTTCGGAAGGCGTTTGCGTGAATGAATGGCGGTTGCGTCCGCTTGGAAAAGGAACAGCAAGAATGGCTTACCATACCTGGCATGGCGATAATGCACTGAAAAACATGGGTGTCGTGCCCACCGGAGTTAACTACGAACACTTTCGTGGACCGGGAAAAAGAGTTTCTCTGCGCTTCGGTGAAGCTATTTTGATCAATGATATCAAAACGGATCCGCTGGAATACGAGAGATGGCTGCGTGAATTCAATGAAATTTTGGAGCGGAAAATGAGTGCAGAAGTTTGGTCAATTCCGGCTGAATTATCAAAGGAAGAGAAGGCTCAGCGATTGGATGCATTGTTTGGCGATTGCCCGGTTCCCGCTGAGGGCAATGCAATTCAGAAGGCAATCGGTTGGTTTGGACGCGCAATTCATCGTCCTGTTTATAACTTGTTTGAACGAAAAACTGCAAAACTTACAGCAAGATCGGTTTTTTATGATTCTGTGCTTTTCGGAATGTTAATGTATTTGTATCCCACTATTGTTGTTTTGCTATCCGTTATCATAGGCGCAATTGCTGGCTGGCAGGCAGGATTAGCATTGTTTTTTGCATTGCCAATCCTGGCTTTATTGGGAAGCCGTTACTAGGAAGAGACTTTCCAAGTTTTGGAAACTTGGAAAGTCTAAACGCTCACCGAATCAGTCCTTTACCCGGCTCAAACCCATCAATTTCAGCATCCAATCGGGCAGCGGCTTTTGATTTTTTCTTTTCTGAATATCCAGGAACCAGCCAATTTTTTTCAAAATAGGCAGCTTATGCGTTTCCACGAGCTCTATCAGCGTTCCGTCCGGATCTTCCAAATAGGCAAAACGTCCCGCGGCCGATTCCATGCCGAATGAGCTTTCGCTGTCAATCGTGAAAGGATATCCTTGTGCCTGCAGTTTGGATTTCAATGTGTCCATATCAATGGTGTCAAAGCACAAATGGATAAAGCCGCAATCACCCCAGAACCGGTTCTCAAAGATTTTCTTAGGCGTACGATCAAGTGCCTGTACGAGCTCAATTTGAACATTGCCCAGCAACCGACTGAATGCGCCATGCGGCGTAAATGTTTTTCTCAATAAAACCCTTCTGAAACGCTGCCCTTTGATAGAAGCCGGAATGTCTTCGAAAACACCCGATTGATCGTAAACAACTTCCAGTGGTTGAAGGAGATTTTCATAAAAAACCAGCGATTCATCAATGTTCGAAACCCCTACAACGACACCTGCTACGCCACCAACTGGTTTTCCCGTTTGCTGAAACCAAGTCTCATCGCTCGTAATCTGAAATGTATTTCCATAGGGGTCGCTGGCCCAGAACCCTTCTCCCTCCGGCAATGCAACCAATGGTCCAACGGCTTCTTTCGACTGACTTTTCAACCATTCATGTGCCTTTTTAACGTCTGGCGCTTTGAAACGGATTGCGTTGATGCCTAAGTCGCCAATCTCAACTTTGAAATTTGCAGGTTGAGACCTCCTGCTCGTAAATGACCAGATCTCCAATCCCCCTCCGCCGGCCAGATTAATGGCCAAAACAGCGTGTCTTTTATGCACCTCGCCGCCCGTGTAAGGCGTCATGAGCGGCGCTTCCGCTTTTTCATCGAAAACAGGAACATCGAAACCCAGCATCTTTCGATACCATTTCCAAGCGTCCGGCACATTTTGGACACCAATTCCCACTTGTTGAATTCCTGAAATCAGCGGAGCACTCATTCTCAAATAAAGGTTATTTTGGGCTTAAAAAATATGAAGTCCGCGTGAAGCGGAAGGCAATTTTACAAAATTTAATGCAAACCAGGCACCAGTAAACGCAATTGCGGCGAAAATGTGAGGTGTGGAAAAAATTTCTTAGGATACAAAACATAATTGGTTATTTGATAAACATAATAATTCATATCTTTAAATGAGATTTTCAGAATATTATTTTAAAAACCTGACAATCAACGCATCCATTATGGCGCATTCATCGTATGTGTTACGAGCGCCGTCTCACTAAATAGTAGAATGAACGAGTCTGTTATTATTGCCCCGATCAGTGAAAGTTTGAATACATTTTTGAGTTCGTCTGAGTATTCCAAAGTATTTATAATAACGGATAATCAGACCAAGAAGCATTGTTATCCTCATTTAAAAGCGGTTTTGCCAGGACATAGTGTTGTCACCGTCCCTAGTGGAGAATCGAATAAATCGTTGTTGACCTGTGAGAAAATTTGGGATGCGATGACAAAGGAAGGTTTGGACAGACATGCTTTGGTCATCAATGTCGGAGGTGGGGTGATCGGAGATATGGGCGGATTTTGTGCCGCGGTTTACAAGCGTGGAATAGATTTTATACAGGTGCCGACGACTTTGCTTTCGCAGGTGGATGCAAGCGTTGGAGGTAAATTGGGGATTGATTTCCAGGGGTTTAAAAATCATTTAGGTGTTTTTAATTTACCTGAAAGAGTGCTGATCGACCCCGTTTTTTTAAAGACATTGCCGGAAAGAGAAATCAGGTCTGGCTTTGCAGAAATCATTAAGCATTGTCTGATTGCGGATGCTGCGAAGTGGCATGAGATCAGACAAAATGATTTTGAAGAGCAAAACTGGACGGATCTGATTGCACATTCGGTAAAAATTAAGCAATCGGTTGTAGATCAAGATCCTACGGAAAAAGGTTTGCGAAAAATATTGAATTTTGGACACACACTTGGGCACGCAGTAGAAACTTGTTTTCTGAACAAACCGGCTAGCCAGAGACTATATCACGGTGAAGCGATTGCAGTAGGTATGATTATGGAAAGTTATCTTTCTTTTTCAAGAAAGATGATTGACCAACAGACACTTACCAATATTGAAGAGTTCTTGTTTGCCACCTATGGCAAGGTGAACATCGAATCTGAGGATATTGAAGAAATCATTGCCCTGACACGTCAGGATAAGAAGAATAAGGGTAACGAAGTGCGGTTTTCATTGCTTAAAGGAGCAGGGCAATGTGATTTTGATATAGTGGTTTCTGCTTCTGAAATGCGTAAATCAATAGCTTATTATTTGGGATAGTTTTAAAAGATATCTGGCATAAGTTATTGGTTTGTAGGATTGTAAAAATACATTCTTGATATATATTATTCACAACCTGACAATTTAAATACTTATGCTAAGGTCAATTTTTACTTATGTCGCTTTACTCCTGGTTATTATTGTAGCGGGGTGCTCCAGTGGTCGGAAAGTGTTTGTGGAGCACGATTACAGTTATGAAACCAATTTTAAGGATTACTCTTCTTATACATTTTTGGAATGTGAGCGAGACACTAACAATCTCTGCACAGAAATTTACGAGGCGATCCGCCGTCAAATGCAAGTAAGAGGCTACAAGCTTACCGCTGAAAAGCCCACGTTACTCGTTAACTATGGTATTTTCTATGATAACCTGCGTTATCAGGGTTATATGCAGCCCGTCATCAAAAACTGGGTGGATACGGAAAACGACGGTTTCCGTTATGAACCCATCAAATACGCATTAGATAAAGGAACGCTCATCGTCTCCCTGATCGATGCCGAAAGCGACCAGGTTGTATGGAGAGGCTATGCATCCGGAATTTTCAAAGGCGTCGAAAACTCCAATAACCATTATAGAAGTGTTGTCAGAAGGATTTTTGACCAATATCCGCTGTTTGCGAAAGGTTACGATCCGAGACGTTACAGCGAGGCGGTAGGGCGGTAATTTAAACTGTCAGCCTAAGCATAACCTCCCTTGTCACACTGAGCGGAGTCGAAGTGCAGGTACATCGTGCAAGCACTTCGACTCCGCTCAGTGTGACAAGTCAAGTAATTTATCTCAACTTCAAAGTCGCCAGCGTCAAAATCGCCAAAATAATCCCTACAATCCAGAAGCGGGTAACAATCTTCGATTCATGAATGCCCTTTTTTTGGTAATGATGGTGTAGCGGGGACATTAGGAGGACTCTTCGGCCTTCGCCGTATTTTCGCTTGGTGTATTTGAAATAGCTGACCTGGACAATTACAGACATGTTTTCAGCTATGAAAATCCCGCACATAAACGGGATCAACCATTCTTTACGGATTGCCAGCGCAATAACTGCGATTACTCCGCCAAGCATTAAGCTTCCTGTGTCGCCCATGAAAACCTGGGCGGGATAAGCATTATACCAGAGAAACCCGACGCAGGCCCCTATAAATGCCGCGCAAAAGATCACGAGCTCACCAGAATTCGGGATGTACATGATGTTCAGATACTGCGAGAACTTCGTGTTTCCTGACAAATAGGCTAAAACGCCCAGTGTAAGCGCAATAATCCCGGAAACGCCTGCTGCGAGACCGTCGATCCCATCGGTAATGTTGGCTCCGTTGGAGACGGCCGTGATGATGAAAATGGCAATAATAGTGTAAATAACCCAGGTGTATTCTTCTGGTAACCAGCCGAAAAGTAATGCTTTGTAATCAAATTCGTTATTTTTTATGAATGGGATTGTCGTTACCGTCGGGTGAATAATGTCGCGGTAACGCTGGATTTCTCCTAAATTGGAGCTTAGCAACGGCTGCTCGTAGATCCGGATCCTTACATTATCATTGAAAGAAAGTGTAAGGCCGACGATCAAACCCAATCCAACCTGGCCAACAATCTTGAATCGTCCATGAAGGCCGTCTTTGTTGTTCTTGAATTTTTTTAGATAATCGTCCACAAAACCGATCATCCCTGTCCAAAGCGCTGTGATAATGAGCAGGACAATGTAAACATTACTCAGTTTTGCAAAAAGCAGCACGGGAATGAGCAAGGAAGCCAGAATAATAAAACCGCCCATAGTCGGCGTTCCTGCCTTTTCCATCTGACCGGCCAATCCCAAATCCCGGATTGTCTCGCCCATTTGCTTCTTCCTCAGAAAGTTAATGATGGTTTTTCCGTAAGTCGCGGCGATGAAAAGGGATAAAACCGTGGCTCCCAGCGCCCTGAAAGAAATGTATTGGAAAACACCCGCTCCCGGGATATTGAAGTGCTTGTCGAGATAATCGAATAAGTAATAGAGCATGAATAATGTATTGGGAATGACTTTGCAAAGTTGGTTCTTTTCAAAGACTACGCAAAAAGGCAATTGGATTTTTAACGCCGATATCAGGAATTACGCTCAGCAAAAGCTTCAAGCAAAACTTCCTTATCGTCGAAATGATGTTTTACGCCCTTGATTTCCTGATAATTTTCATGACCCTTTCCCGCTATTAAAATAATGTCCCCGGGATGCGCTTCTTCATAAGCCCGGTTAATGGCCTCATGCCGATCCTCAATCACAGAAGTTTTTTTGTAATCCAATGGCGGAACGCCTTTTCGCATTTGTTCCAAAATATCCAGAGGATCTTCGTAACGCGGATTGTCGGATGTAAGAATAACGCGGTTACTGAATTTGCAAGCAATAGCAGCCATTTTGGGCCGTTTTTCAGCATCCCGGTTTCCCCCGCAACCCACAACTGTGATCACCTTTTCATTGCCGCTCCGCAAATGGTTGATCGTTTCCAACACATTTTCCAGTGCGTCGGGCGTATGCGCGTAGTCCACGATCCCGACAATGTTGTCAGTTGAATGAAACTGCTCAAAACGTCCCGGAGGACTTTTCAGGTTGGAAAGCTCCGTGAGCACCGATTCCGGTCTTTCTCCCAAAAGAACCGCCGCACCATAAACGGAAAGCAAGTTATAAGCATTAAATCGCCCGATCACCCGAAACCAGACCTCCTGCATATTGATGTCCATATGCATCCCAGCCAGCGTATCCGAAATAATTTTTCCTTTAAAATTCGCCAGTGTTTGCAAAGAATAGGTTTCCACCTTGGCTCTTGTATTCTGCACCATTACAGCTCCACGCCGGTCATCCAGATTTACAAGTGCGAAAGCTGTTTTAGGAAGCTGGTCGAAGAAGCCCTTTTTTGCCTTAATGTAATTATCGAATGTCTTGTGAAAGTCGAGATGATCGTGGGTAATGTTGGTAAAAATGCCTCCTGCAAAATGCAGACCGGTAATGCGGTGTTGTGCAACGGCGTGAGAGCTCACTTCCATGAACACGTGGCTGCAATTCTTTTTCTGCATTTGGGACAACAGCTGGTTCAATGCAACTGCGTCCGGCGTGGTGTGCGTGGATGGAATCACTTCGTCCTCAACCTGGTTTTGAACGGTCGAAATCAGGCCGCAGCGATAACCCAGCGCGCGGAAAAGTTGGAATAGGAATGTCGCAACAGATGTTTTACCATTTGTTCCCGTTACGCCAACAAGTGTGAGCCTTTGTGATGGGTTATCATAAAAGGCAGCGGCAATTAGCCCCATCGCTTCCGCTGAATCCGGAACCTGAATGTAAGTAACATTGTCACTCAGGCTTTCAGGTAACTGTTCACACAAAATCGCTGCTGCGCCAAGCTGCACTGCAGTGCCAATGTATTGATGTCCATCCGTTTGTGTTCCCCTGAGGGCTACGAAAAAGCTTCCCGGCAGCACTTTTCTGGAATCCAGGATAATGCTTTTTATTACTACTATATCAGAACCGGTAACATTGGCCCCGGCCACGCCTATCAGGATATCACTTAAAATTTTCTCTGGGGTGCTCTCCATGCAGGAATTACTGTAATGTTAATAGGATCGTTTTGTTGCTTCCGGGGTTGGTGCCAGGTGGCAGCGATTGTTCCACCACTTTGCCCGAGCCTTTAAATGTGACATTGAATCCTTTGTTTTCCAAAATATACAATGCATCGCGCATTGCTAATCCTTGGAGATCAGGCACATCCGGGGAATTCATATGGCGCTTCTGCCAATTGGTTTTTCCTTTTTTCAAAAGAGACGCAGCGGCATATTCACTGCCTGCCGGAACGGGTGTCAGTTTCAACTCTTTGCTGATTACATTCAGATCTTCCGAGCGCCCAGCCCATTTCACGTCTTTGGAAACCTCCGGCAACGAATCTTTGATCGGTTTCTGGATGCTCATATCGTACGCATAAATGCGGTCAGCCACTTCTTTGAAAACAGGCGCCGCAACGCTTCCTGCATATAATGTGTAATTGGCACCCGACCCTTGCGGTGTGTCGATGATCACAATAGCGCTGTACTTTGGCTTATCGGCAGGGAAATAACCGGCAAACGAAGTGTAATATTTTCCGGGCGTATAAATGCCATTGATCAGTTTCTGTGCTGTTCCGGTTTTGCCAGCGATCTGGTAAAGTTCAGAGCTGATGTTTTTCGCCGAACCAGCTTTGACAACGCCTTCCAGCATTTGCTTCACTTTTTTAATGGTCTCGGGAGAGGCAATAGGCTTATCTTCAACGTATGGCGGGATTTTGTCCTCAACGCCTTCTGCATTTCTGATCTCCCGCACGATCATCGGCCTCACCCAATAACCGTCATTAGCAACTGCATTGTAAAGAGCAAGGGTTTGCAGCGGGGTCATTGACATCTCGTAGCCGTACGACATAAAGGTCAATGAATAGGCGCTCCATTGCTTGGATGTGCGGTCTTTAATGTAAGGAGGTTTTTCTCCTTTCATGTGAATGCCTGTCGGTGTAGTCAGGTGGAATTTTTTCAAATAGGAAAGATATGCGTCTGGTTTTGAAAAGAAATAGCGCTGCATGAGTAAATGCACGCCAATGTTGGACGATTTTTCAAAAACCTGTGTGGCTGTCAGAACGCCGTGTCCGCCTCTTTTGGAATCATTAATAGACGTTCCTCGGAAACGGACCGAGCCAGCTCCTGTATTCACCGTGATCTGATCCGGGTTCATTTTTGTTTCTTCCAGAAGTGCCATCATGGTCGGCAATTTGAAAGTTGAGCCTGGATCTGCTCCGCCGGCAACGGCATAATTAAAAACCTCCTCATATTTGCCTTCTCCGCGTTTTGTCAAATTGGCCATCGCACGGATTTCGCCGGTTGCTACTTCCATAATGATCACGCAACCGTAATTGGCTTTGCTTTCGATAAGTTTTCTGCGCAAAGCAATTTCTGCCCGATCCTGGAAATTCATATCCAGCGTTGTATAAATATCCCTTCCGGCTTCGGGCTGTACATTCAGCGCATCGCCGACTGGGATTTTCATGCCGCCTTCCACCATTTCAACCCATCCTATGCCCGCTTTTCCTTCAAGATTTTTGTCAAAACTGGATTCCAGCCCGATGTAGCCGCGTCCGCTTTTCGGGTCGATGCCACCAATGGTCCTGTCCGCCATTGGGCTAAATGGTTTATAGCGTTTGTAGATCGTTTCAAATTTACCGCCGCCGCCTTTTCTGTTTTTGACAAAAAACGGCCATTTCTTGATCTTTTCACGATCCAGATGGCTAATCTGACGGGATTTAAGCCTTAGATAGCGTTTATTTTTGCTCACGCGATAGCGCATGATCTTGTTTTTATAACCGGCCGCAGTATGCTCTCCAAAACTTTTGGCAAGTAAGGACGACAGCTCATCAATGTTATTTCTGAAATAAGCCGAATCAGCCACTTTCGTATCCAAACCGACATAATAATAAGGGAGCGACGTGGCCAGAAGACGGTCATCAACTGAATAAATGTTCCCGCGCATGGCCGGAATGGTGTCGATTTTTAAGTCATTTTTGGCCGAATATTCCGCCCATGTTTTGCCTTTGAATTCATCGTAATACTGAACACGGATCAGTTTACCAAAAACCGCTATGGCCAGTAAAAACAAAAGCCAGCCCACAGTTCTTGCGCGGGCAATCAGCGCTTTCTTATTATTCTGACCGCTTTCAACGTCGTTCTTCATTACTTCTTAGAAGAAATTTGAGCTTATAAAGATTGAGTATATTTCAGGTGCCGGGGCCGACTAATCGTCTTCTTCCGACTTGATAATGATCTTTTTGGGAGGGATAAGGTTTTCTTCCAAACCTTCGGATTTTACTTTTTCAATGATCACCGACTGCAACCCGCTTTTCATGTATTCAGCGTGAATGGACGTGTACTCAGCCCGGAGATCGTCCACTTCTTTTTTTAGCTTAATGCTGTTGCGGACATATTGTTCAGACTGAAAACCAATCCGTTCGTAAGCCACGAGCAGAATCACAATCCAGCCAAAATAATAGAAATATTTAACCGGAAGCCGCTCTTCTTTACCCGGTGCTTTTTCACCAAAAACCTTGTCCAGCGGCAAAAACTTGTTCAGCCAGTTGAATAAATGATATTCCCGCTTGCGCTTCGCAGGCTTTGGAGGCTTAGGCGGAATGGGCTTAGGTCTTCTTTTGTTTTCCGACATTTCTCAAGTGGGATTTTTGAAATTATATTTTCTCTGCTATTCTGAGCTTCGCGCTCCTGGCCCTCGGATTTCGTGCAACTTCTTCATCGGATGCTTCCACCGGCTTTCTGGTAACGCTGCTAAGGGGCCTAATCGCATTTCCATAGAAGTCCTTTTCTAACTCTCCGTCAAATTTTCCTTTTAAAATAAAATTTTTGACCAAACGATCTTCCAGCGAATGATAGGACATCACAACCAATCGCCCGCCTGGATTAAGCACTTCCGGGACCTGCGTCAGAAACTCTTCCAGAACCGCCAGCTCATCATTCACTTCAATCCTTAATGCCTGGAACACCTGAGCAAAATACTTGTTTTCACGGTGCTTAGGGGCATATTTGAGCAAAATCCCTTTCAAATCCGCGACTGTGTCAATCGGCGTGCTATGTCTGGAAGTAAATATTGCTTCGGCCGCTGTTCGGGCATTGGTAACCTCGCCATACATGCCCAAAATCCGCTGTAATTCAGCCGAAGACCGTGTATTGATCACTTCTCTGGCCGTTTTTTCAATGTTCGGGTTCATACGCATGTCCAAATCCGCATCAAACCGGGTGGAAAAGCCTCTTTCCGGGGTGTTGATCTGGTGTGAAGAAACGCCCAGGTCTCCCAGGATTCCGTCCACTTTTTCGGCCTTATGCAGTTTGAGATAGCGCTTCAAATGCCTGAAATTGGCCGCTATGAATGTAAATCGTTTGTCGTCGTTGAATTCCGCTGCATTGGCTGCGGCATCGGGATCCTGATCGAAAACCAGCAGTCTGCCTGTCGTCAGTTTTTCAAGAATGGCCCGCGAATGTCCGCCGCCGCCAAAAGTCACATCCACGTAAACACCCTCCGGTTGAATGTTAAGCCCTTCCAGGCATTCGGACAACATGACAGGCTCGTGATATGTACTTTGTAAATCCATTTGTTAAAAGCAACGTACTTAGGAACTAATTCTTGCCAGGAGGCAGTTACAAACTTAGCAATTTTCAAGCGTACGAATGGCTGTCGGCAAAGGATTTAATTTCGGCCGCTTTTCGTCAAATTAATAACAACCCACTGTATATGAGACTAATTGGTCAGATTGCTGCAAGCCTGATTTTATCTGTATTGATCAGCTGTAATTCTACCGAACAGCCGGACCTGAAAACCGGCACCTGGCGCGCAACATTGAGCAGGGATGTGAACAGGATTCCATTCATTATGGATGTGTCTAAAAACCCGGACGGGAAAACTTATTCTGTTGTGGTTATCAATGATACAGAAAGGCTCAAAATGGACACCGCATTCTTTCAAAACGATTCGCTGGTGATACCTATGGAGCTTTTTGATATGAAAATCATTGCAAAAGCAGAAGGAGAAAAGCTGAAAGGAACTTATTATCGCTATGCAAAAGGCGTAGTGGCAGGTTCAATCCCTTTCGAAGCGGAGTTTGGAAAGGACTATAAATTTTTCAAATCAGGTGAGGCAAAGAGCACAAAAACCGTTGCCGGGAAGTGGGATGCCACATTTATAACAGAGTCAACAGGCGACACGACGCAATCCGTAGGGACATTTATCCAGAATGGAACGGATGTGAAAGGTTCTATACTGACTACAACGGGCGATTATCGCTTCCTGACTGGCAATGTAAATGGTGACAGTCTGTTTTTGTCCACATTTGACGGCTCCAATGCCAAGCTTTTCAAAGCAGCCATCCAAAGCGACGGCTCGTTAAAAGGCTCCATGTGGTCGGGCGTGAAAAGTTTGCGAAGCTTTACTGCCTCGAAAAACGATAAAGCGAAACTGCCTGATGCTGCGAGCCTCACTTACTTAAAGCCAGGTTATGAGACGGTTGACTTCACATTTCCCGACTCGGAAGGCAAGCCTGTTTCATTGAAAGATCCAAGATTTAAGGACAAAGTCGTGATCATTCAGATTATGGGCTCGTGGTGCCCGAATTGTATGGACGAAACTAATTTCGTAGCGCCCTGGTACAAAAAGAATAAGGACCGCGGTGTTGAGGTTGTTGGCTTGTCCTTTGAAAGATCCGATGATCCAAAAGTTTCCAATCCCAAGATCAAACGCATGATTGAACGCATGGGAATCGATTATCCAATCCTTTTGGCGGGAACCAACACCGACGAAGCGACTGCGAAAGCATTACCCATGCTGAACAAGGTAATGTCTTATCCTACAACGATTTTTATAGACAGAAAAGGAAAAGTGCGCGAGATCCACACAGGTTTCTCTGGTCAGGGGACGGGCGCATATTTTGATGAATTTGTGACTGATTTTAATGGCCTGATGGACAAGCTGATCGCAGAAAAATAAATTTAATATTGTTCATTTAAAAACGCACTGTCCAACTCCGGGCGGTGCGTTTTTTATGAAACTAAAATTAGTATGCTTGCATAATAGTGAGCTGATTTCTTACATTTGTGACAAGGGGCACTCCTGACACCATTAAGCTTTCTCCGACGATGCGCAAGGAAAAAACGATTGATTTCCAGATAAAATGGGCCTGGCATTCGATTTCCAGAATGTACAATGCTTATGCCGCACGTTTTGATACAACCATGGCTGTGGGCTATGTATTGCTCAACATTGACATTGAAAACGGCACGCCCGCAACCAAAATAGCCCCTTTGCTCGGCATGGAGCCACGAAGTCTGGTGCGGATGCTGAAAAACCTGGAAGAACGCGGGCTGATCAAACGGGAGGTAAGTGAACAGGATAAGCGGTTTGTCCGGATCGTGCTGACGGATTTAGGAAAAGAAAAACGGGAACTGGCGCGGGAAGGCGTTATTTCTTTCAATACTATGATCAGGGATAAAATTCCGCTGGATAAACTGGTCGTTTTTTTTGATGTAATTAAGGATATCAACAAACTGGTGGAAGAGGAAAATCAAAAACTCAAAGCCGGCGAAATAGAAGAAGAGCTTTAAACCAAACCTTTAAATAATGAATCGTTCAATTCGTAAAGTAGCCGTTTTGGGCTCGGGCATTATGGGATCGCGCATTGCTTGCCACTTTGCCAATATCGGTGTGGAAGTTTTATTACTCGACATTGTTCCGAAAGAGCTTAACGACGCCGAAAAAGCAAAAGGAATTACCAACGAACACCCTGCTTTCCGAAACAGGATCGTGAATGATGCATTACAACAAGCTATAAAAGCATCCCCGGCGCCACTTTACAGCCCGGCTTTTGCCTCACGCATTAAAACGGGAAACTTCGACGATAACCTGGCCGATATCAAAAATTATGATTGGGTGATGGAAGTCGTTGTGGAACGGCTTGATATTAAGAAAAGTATTTTCGAAAAAGTGGATGCCTTACGCAGGCCCGGAACGCTGGTAACATCCAACACATCCGGAATCCCGATCCATTTAATGGCCGAAGGCCGTAGCGATGACTTCCGGAAGCATTTCTGCGGAACGCACTTCTTTAACCCACCGAGATATTTACGCTTACTTGAAATCATCCCGACGCCGGAAACCGATCAGGAAATTGTCGATTTTCTGATGCATTACGGCGATCTTTTCCTGGGTAAAACGACCGTTTTGGCGAAAGACACACCGGGTTTCATTGCTAACAGGCTGGGAATCTACGCATTGATCCAAACAATCCGTGTTGCGGCTGAAATGGGGCTGAGTGTGGATGAAGTGGATAAGCTTACTGGTCCTGTTGCCGGACGTCCAAAGTCAGGCACATATCGCCTTTCGGACGTTGTGGGATTGGATACGACGGTTCATGTTGCCAATAATTTATATGCTTCGGGCGAAGGAAAAGATGAATCGCGAGATGCCTTTGTAGTTCCGGATGTGATGCAGAAATTATATGATAACAAATGGCTTGGAGACAAATCGGGACAGGGTTTTTATAAAAAAATAAAGGATGACAAAGGCAAATCCGTCATTCTTGCATTGGATTTCGATACATTAGAGTACAAGCCTTCTGAAAAAGTCAAGTTTGAAACATTAGAGGGCACCAAGGCCATCAGCGACGTTTCGAAGCGTTTCCCGGTGCTGATCGCGGGAAGGGACAAAGCGGGAGCGTTTTACAGAAAGACTTTCTCGGACATTTTCAGATATGCATCCTTGCGAATCCCTGAAATATCAGATGAAATCTTCCGGATCGATCAGGCTATTTCCGCGGGATTTGGCTGGCAATATGGCCTTTTTGAAACGTGGGATGCCATTGGTGTGCAAAATATGCTCTCTGTCATGGAAGGCCTGGATATGAAGCCGGCGGACTGGGTTTACGAAATGGTCGCAGCTGGCAATGAGTCATTTTATAAAGTGGAAAACGGCAAGCGTTCGTATTACGACATTGTTTCAAAAACATATAGGAAAATTCCTGGTCAGGAGAGCTTTATCCTGCTTAGTAATCTCACTAACAACATTGTATGGAAGAATGCAGGGGCAAATCTGTATGACATTGGCGACGGAATTCTGAACCTGGAATTCAAGTCAAAGATGAATACAATGGGTTCCGAGGTGATTGAGGGAATCAATAAAGGCATTAGTCTGGCAGAAAAAGATTTCCGTGGATTGGTGATCGGTAACGAGTCCAGTGAGGCGTTCTCTGCGGGTGCGAACCTGGCAATGCTGTTCATGTTCGCTATCGAGCAGGAATTTGATGAAATTAATATGGTCATTGCGCAATTCCAGCAAACCATGATGCGGGCGCGCTATTCTGCCATTCCGGTGGTCACTGCGCCGCATACATTGGCGCTGGGTGGTGGTTGCGAGCTTAATTTACATGCGGACAAGGTTGTGGCGCACGCTGAAACTTACATGGGACTGGTGGAATTCGGCGTTGGCATTATTCCCGCGGGCGGCGGCACGAAGGAAATGGCGCTCAGGTGCTCGGATATGTATCATGCGGGAGACACGGAATTGAACATTTTGCAAACCGCATTCATGAACATTGCGCAGGCGAAAGTTTCGACCTCGGCTCAGGAAGCGCGTGAAATGAATTATCTGCAGGACAAAGACCAGATCGTTTTAAACCGGTCGAGATTGATCGTGGAGGCGAAGCAAGCGGCAATTGAGCTGGCAAACAATGGATATACGCAGCCTAAGCAGCGTAATGACATTAAAGTGCAGGGAAAAACAGGCATCGCATTGTTCATGGCCGGTATCGCGCAGATGCGTCTGGCAAATTATATTTCCGATCACGACGCTAAAATCGCCAACAAACTTGCTTATGTAATTAATGGCGGTGATCTGAGCTATGCGCAGAATGTTACCGAACAATATCTGCTCGATCTGGAAAGGGAAGCCTTCCTGTCGCTTTGCGGTGAAAAGAAAACACTGGAAAGAATGCAAGGCTTGCTGAATGGTGGTAAACCGCCTAGAAACTAGTCAAACGGTGATTTCGATTTCATTCGGAAATTTTCAAGGGAATTATTGTTTGACCAATTAATGTTCTGCAATTAGCAGGATATTCGGTGAAATGTTCGATATTTAGAGTTGATCATCCTGAATACGGGATGGAGCCGATTCGCCTATATGCTACATCGACTATAAAGTACATTTAAGGACAATGATTTCAAAAAAAGCAAAATACGCGCTGAAGGCTTTAAAGGTTTTGGCTGAACAATATGGGAAAGGCCCTGTGCTGATCTCCTATATTGCTGAAAAAGAGAAGATTCCAAAGAAATTTCTGGAAGCGATATTGCTTGACTTGCGTAATAATGGTGTTTTGCAAAGTCAGAAAGGAAAAGGCGGCGGATATCTGCTGCGTATCCCACCCGGCGAAGTCAATTTTTCAAAGGTCCTGCGGATTATCGACGGCCCCATTGCACCGGCACTTTGCGTTTCGATGTTTTTTTACGGTCGTTGCGACGATTGTAAGGATGAAGAAACGTGCAGCCTGCGTTCCGTGCTCGAAAGATGGCGTGATGCTAACCTCGCTGTTCTGGACCAAACGACATTAAACGACTTGCTTCAAGCTGAAAACGCACAGCAAACGGATGTTTTGTCACAATTATAGGCGGTCTTTACGCACATACAAGCGTGTGTCATCGAAGTCGCCGATCAGCTTGTAATTGTTTAGGATATATTGAAAAAGCGCAGGGTAACTCTCAATTCCCTGGGCTTTTTTGTTTTGCACCCACATACTATTTTTTCCCACCGCATCCAGCACAATCGCCGGCTTGTTCCGCTCAATGTCGGACAGATAACGGCTTTTATATTTCTCCTGCATCGGATGGCTGAAAATGGAACGTTCCGAATGGTTCTCAGCCGTTCCCTGTGCCAGTTGCGCTTCAACATAATACACACATTGCCAGCCCCATACGACCATGTAGTCATCTGGCTGGCTATATTTTTTCAATTCCAAAACAACCGGACTCTGTGCTAATGTGCGCGCATTTACAGAATCGAAAGCATTTAACCGGCGTTCCTTAATGAAGTGATAAGCATCATTTGAAGCAAACCAGATTAGAACAACCGCAGGAAAAGCAACCGACCATTTCTCAATCCGCGACAAACCATAACCCGCCATTAATGTCCAGGGAATGATGCAGAAATTGAGATAATGTATAAAATCATTGCCGGATTTGGTAACCGCATAAATGCTTGAAAATAGCAGCAAAAGAATAGTTACGGGAATAACCAGGTTCGTTTTATCAGCATTCGGCTTTCTGAAAATCTGGTAGAAAGCGCAGATGATTGGAACAATTAATGCTAATGTAAAGATTTGAAAATCAGTGGTTAATCTAAAAATTCTTAGAAACTGACCAGGGATTTCGAAAAAACCTTTTCCGTCCGCATAGATCGCATTCCCTAAAATGTAAAATTCGATCAGATCCGAAAACACATTAAAAGCGAGTGTCCAGATTAGCATTAGGAGCGGGAAAGTCAAACCTCCCAGGATCAGGAAAATAAGTGGTTTCGATTCTTTTTTTGATTTAAAATATTGAAAACCAACCCATAATCCTGCGACCGCCAAAACCAGCGCCTGGGGGACGGCTTGTAACTTTGCAAAAGGAATGGTGCCAGCCGCTAACCCAAGGAAATATAAATCGCTTTTGAGATTCCCCAAATTTGATGTTGCTTTTGACAGGCACCAGACGCACACGGCAAGTAAAAGAACAGGCAGCTGCTCGCTGGAATAATGCACGAAATCCACTTCCTGCGTAAAAGCCAGAAACAGAATGGGTACAACCGATATTTTGCGTGCAATTGCAGCACCAAACCAATTTTTCAGTGAGTAAAAAAGCAGGAGCAAAGCGCCTCCGGAGCACAAAAGGCCCATGATCCGCCCGGAAGTGTAGTTGATCTGGAAACCCAATAATCTGGGAATTGCCAGCAGATAATTGTCCAGTGGGCCAATTGTAGTCCCGTCTACCGAACGCCAATAAACCGGATCTTTGAAAAATGTAATGGCGTGACTCAGCATCTGGCTCTCGTCGGGATTAAGCTCCCGGTTGAAAACGATGACTGGTAAACGCATGATAATCAGCAGCAAAATGGCTGATGCAAGGTAAATTTTGGTAGGAATGGGTTTGAAAAAAGCCGAGAAGACAACAAACGCCGCTAACGCGTATCCAATAAACCAATAGACCGGCGGGGAGTTGTCGAAAGTGAGCATAGGCTTAACTGAAAGTGTCTACCTTCTCCACAAAATCGCGATAGTGAACGGCTGGGATAAAATGTTGCTGGGAGCGATATTGTAACACCATGAAAACCAAAAACAGCGAAATCAGAAAGGATTGCAGCATCAGGATCATTAATGTGCTACCTAATGTGGATGCCCAGCCCGGTGTTGCATTGCCGATCAGTTTCAAGAAAATGATGAAAATGATAAATGCGATCGCCACGCCTGACATGAAAATGGAAAAAATCAGGATGCGGACTGCGGTCGTATCAACCAAAACTGAAATGGCGCTTAATCCGTGTAAAACAAGGGAAACAAAGTTCATTTTGCTTTCCCCCGCTAATCTTTTCGCGCGGTTGGTCAGCACCGAATCGTAAGGAATTCTGGATTTAATGATGCCGCCAGGATAATTGTTCCAGATCTCCGAAACACGAACCAGATTTTGCAAACGGTTCTGCGGAACAAGACTGAAATTACCGAAAGTGATCACTTTCCCGGTTAACAATTTGAAAAGCATTTTATAGATCACATAAAAAGAACGGAACAGCAAATTTTCCGTGCGCTTGTTACGCTCTGCAAAAATGATCTTGCCGGGTTCTTGTAATGACCTTTCAGCCAGTAAATTAATGTCTGCCGGGGCGTCTTCCCCATCAGCGTCCATAACGATCACTTTATCAGTGGCCATGTGTTCGGCGACGTAAGAGAGGCCTATTGCAATCGCTTTTTGATGGCCCAGGTTGCGGTATAAGCGCAGGACTTTTATTTCTTTTCCTCCAAAACCAGCAAACGGCTGCGTTCTGTCTTTGGACGAACAATCGTCAACGATAAATAGCGTAGTGTTCTCTAAGATTGAGGCGTTGAGATCCGCATTAATCTTTTTTATAAGCAGGTTCAGCGCCTCCCAGTCGTTGAATTGAGGAATGATAATGACAAAATTTTCTGGCATGTGGGAGGAATTTGAAAGCCTCCGAAAGATAACATTCGGAGGCTTCTGAAATGATTTTAAACGGTTTTTACTCCTAATCTCGAAGAAATGCCGTCGTGAATTTGGGTCAATGTCTCAGTCAAGCCGTATTCCCAGTTCCAGCCTGGATAATGTGACTTGAATTTAGAAAGGTCGCTCACATACCAGATGTGATCACCGATCCTGTTTGTTTCTGAGTAAGAATAAGATAATTTGTTTCCTGTAATCTCTTCGCAAAGCGCAATGGCTTCCAGCATAGAGCAGTTGGCAAAACGACCGCCGCCCGCATTATAAACTTCACCCGGACGTGGATTTTGGTAAAAATGCCAGAACATATTTACAAGGTCATGGCTGTGAATGTTGTCGCGAACCTGCTTTCCTTTGTAACCAAAAATCGTATAATGGTTGCCAGTGATCGCACATTTCATCAGATAAGCAAGGAATCCGTGCAGCTGTGCACCGGAGTGATTCGGGCCGGTAAGGCATCCGCCACGGAAAACTGCCGTTTTCATGCCGAAATAACGACCATATTCCTGCACCATGATGTCAGCAGCCACTTTGGAAGCACCAAAAACTGAATGTTTTGTATGATCAATGCTGTGTTGCTCGTCGATCCCGTTCTCGAAATAAGGATGGTTCTGATCGATTTCCCAGCGTGTTTCCAGCTCGATTAATGGCAGATAATTAGGATTATCACCGTAAACCTTATTAGTAGAAGTGAAGATAAACACAGCTTCCGGCGTATGCAAGCGTGTCATTTCCAGCATATTAAGCGTTCCGACCGCATTTACACCAAAATCTGTGAATGGTTCTTTCGCTGCCCAGTCGTGGCTTGGCTGTGCGGCTGCGTGGATAATCAGCTTAATGTCTGTTCCGTATTCTTTAAAAATGGGTTCCAGCTGGCTTACTTCGCGAATATCAGCAGAGTAATGTTTGTAGTTATTGAACTGGTCCTGGATCCTGTTACGGTTCCATTCGGTATTTCCGTCAGCGCCGAAAAAGTATTCTCTTAAATTATTATCAACACCAATTACCAGATCAAATTTGTCCGCTAAAAAAGCAACCGATTCACTTCCTATCAGTCCGGCTGAGCCGGTTACCAAAGCTATATTCATGTTTTTGTATACTTTTAATTGCCTGTTCTTGCTTATTAAATACAAATGTATCCTGCCTCGAATACGTAAAGTAAATTAAAATTGTTCAATTGTCACAACTTCGATTATTCAAAGGAGCTTACTAAAAGGATTATACGCCAAAAGCAATATTAAAATTGTTCAATACGATATAAACACTCTTTCAAAAAAAAGATATCCTCATTTCGGTGAGGATATCTTCAATATTTGGCAGGAAAAAATTATTGTTTTACAACTGCATTCGTTGTGCCGCTATACAATTTGGCACGGATATCATTTACACGCGTTTCCAGTTCAGGCTTCGCTTCGTATTTCAAAGACATTTGGCGTGGCAATGAATCCGGGCTTACGCCATAAACCAATTCGTTGCCAGTATTCAGGTCTTTTTGCTCGATGTGATTGTATTTTTGATAGTCACATGATGAAAGCAATGCAAGACCGGCAACAAATGCAACAATTTTATTGAATTTCATTTCTTTGATCGTTCATATGTAATATGGGCAAAAATAACCGTCATTTTCATAACCACCAAATCAGCCCGGGTGAAATGTTACTTTTTTAATTCGGCCAGTTCATCGCGTACAAATTGCATCAGATCAGTGATATGCTGTTCCGAGAAGTCAAACGGAATGTCAGCGGCCTGGTAAATCTCCCCGATCGTGGCCGTATAGCCCAGTTTCAGGGCATCTAGATATCCTTTAAGCCCTTTTGCAGGGTCCTGGCGGTAATTTTTCCAAACGCCGATCGCTCCCAATTGCGCAATTCCATACTCAATATAATAGAAAGGCACTTCGTAAATGTGCAACTGGCGCTGCCACAGATACTTTTTATAAATTTCAAGACCGTTCCAATCCATCACATGATCTGTAAATTCTTCATAGATCCGAACCCATGCATCTGTGCGCTCAACAGCTGAATGTTGTGGGTTTTCGTACATCCAATGCTGGAATTTATCCACCGTCGCGACCCAGGGAAGCGTTTCCAGAATGGATTCCAAATGCTGGATTTTCGCTCTTTTTAAGTCATTTTCGTTTTCAAAGAACTCATCCCAATAATCCATTGTGATCAATTCCATCGACATCGAAGCAAGCTCCGCAACTTCGGAAGGTGTGTGTTTGAATGAATTCAGCTTCAAATTCCGCGTAACTAGCGAATGCACCGCGTGACCGCCTTCGTGGAGTAACGTAACCATATCACGCAGATTGGAAGTCGCATTCATGAAAATAAACGGAACACCGATTTCATCCAGCGGATAATTATAACCGCCCGGCGCTTTTCCTTTCCTGGATTCCAGGTCAAGGTGTTTCATGTTTTTCATTGTGGTCAGACAGTTTCCCAGAAAAGGATCCAGCCTTGAAAAGCAGCGGATTGTTTTGTCCAGCAACTCTTCTCCCGTCGCAAAAGGCTTCAATGGTGCCAATCCCTGCGGATCCACTTTTATATCCCACGGGCGGAGCTGATCTACTTTCAAAGCAGCTTTCCTGCTCGCAGCCATTTCGTCCAGCATCGGCACAACCGCTTTTTTTACCGAACCATGGAAATTAAAACAATCCTGGGGCGTGTAATCGAAGCGGCCCATGGCAGCAAACATATAATCGCGGTAATTAGCAAAACCAGCATTTGTACCAACCTGATCGCGCAATGTTACCAGCTTGCCCAGCAGCTCGTCCAGTTGCTCGTGGTCGTCGTAGCGCCTGCCGCTGATGGCGCGCCAGGCTTCTTCACGGATGCTCCGGTCGGTGGATTGCAGGCGGTCCGCTGCCTTTTGCAAAGTCATTTCTTCGCCATCCAATGTCACCGTCATAGCGCCGGCAATAGCTCCGTAACGGCGCTCTTTGGTCTGCATTTCGGTGATCAGCGGAATGTTCTCATCGCGGAAGATCTCGATGGCTTTCTTCATGCCCCGCAACGTAATGTCGAAGCCAGGCTCTGTTAATTCGCTCAGATAAGGGCTGTCGACCACTTTTTTGTCCAGAGCATTGCCATATTCCGCCAGTTTGGGCTGGATTTCGGTGATGAAAAATTGCAATGCGTTGATCAGGCTCGTGTTAGCCGTGTCGCAAGTCTGCCGAATATAGCGCCAGGCAAAGTTTTCCGACAAATAAGATTCAATTTCACTGCGGTCCAGAAACCATTGCTGCAAATCTTCCGCAGAATTGATCTCCCTGTTTTTCAGATTTTCAAAAAACGGCTCAACATCTTCCCATTTTTTCAAATCAAATTCTTCTCCTATGAAAACCCGCTTTCCCCGGGTCAGTATGTCAATATTATCCGTTGTCATTTTTTAAAAAGCTTATTACTGTTTTTTCAAAGTTAAAACCGAATTGCAAATTTCTAAACCGAATCCGCCCGTTGCGTTGTGTCCGTCAGGTTATCGGTAAACATTCTCCGTTTGGTTAACATTCGCGAAGGCGTATTCCATTTTGCTTCGGTCAAATTCTTTTTCATTGTTGGCCAGCCAGATCGTCGCCACGCCGTTTCCTATAAAATTGGTGATCGCACGGGCTTCGGACATGAAACGGTCTACGCCTAAAAGCAGGGCCAGTCCTTCCACAGGAATCACTTTGATGGCCGTTAATGTAGACGCAAGCACTACAAACCCGCTTCCCGTAACACCCGCAGCGCCTTTGGAAGTCACCATAAGGATGCCGATCAGCGAAAGGATCTGCCCGAATGTTAGGTGTACATTGAAAACCTGCGCAAGAAAAATGGTGGCCATGGAAAGATATATTGTCGTTCCGTCCAGATTAAAGGAGTAACCCGCCGGAACTACAAGCCCGACAACCGGTTTAGAACAGCCCATCCGTTCCAGTTTGACCATTAAGGAAGGTAAACCGGCTTCCGAGGACGATGTGCCAAGCACGATCAGCAATTCTTCGCGAATGTATTTTAAATACGACCACAGGCTAATCTTATATGTCCTCAAAACAAGCCCGAGAATACCGAAAATAAAGATCGCCATTGTTGCATAAACCGTTCCCATCAGCTTGGCAAGCGGTAATAATGTATCAATGCCGTATTTCCCGATTGTATAAGCCATCCCGCCGAATGCTCCGATCGGTGCGAAGATCATGACCAGGTGCAAAGCGCGGAAAACGTATTTGGAAGCGAAGTTCAGCCATTCCGTGACTTTTTCTTTACCCGAATATTTACTTAAAACAGTTCCCAGCACCAATGAAAACAGCAATACTTGCAGCGTCACATTGTCCAGGAAAAATTGCAACCAGCTGAAATCCTGCACTTTGCTGGTAAATGCAGACGCATCGCCCTTTTGTAAATTGCTCGTCACCACGCCTTCACCCGGCCGGATCACATTCGCAACCACTATACCCACGATCAATGCCAACGTCGTCACCACTTCAAAATAAATCAGCGCCTTAGCGCCTACTTTCCCCACCTTTTTCAAGTCGCCCATCCCGATGATCCCTAATGTAATGGTCAGGAAAATGATCGGATTGATGAAGATTTTGACAATTGAAATAAAACCCTTCCCGAGAATCTCCATTTTCACGGCCTGCTCAGGAAAATAATGTCCCATTAAGGCGCCGGCCGTTATGGCTGTAAGAACCCAGAAGGTAAGATTGGTGAATAACTTTTTCAATAGGATACGGGTCTAAGGTCGGAGCGGTTCGCGCAAGTTTTGAAGTTACAATAATAAAAGTCCGAGGAATTGTTTCAAGAATGGAAAAGTAAATTTTTCTTAATTATTTATATTTGGTCTAAATTATAATTTTATATTTGCCTCACAACCGAATGTTAAAAAGACAGTAACACCTCCATGCGAACGAATTATTTCCGCCGGGCCTTAACCATTATTTTGCTGTTTAGCATAACAATGATCCACGCATTGGCAGGTCCGGGACAGCGCATTGTGTCGGCAAATGGAACTTTGAGTGAGATCTTATGTGGGTTGGGACTGGAAAATCAATTAGTTGGGGTAGATGTAACAAGCACTTATCCCGCTTCTCTGGAAAAAATCCCTAAAATAGGTCATAACAGGACCATTGCGGCGGAAGGGATCTTGACATTAAACCCGGATGTGATCATTTATACAGACCAAAGCTTGTTGTTGCCCACGGTAGTAAAACAGCTCAGCAGCAGCGGCAAAAAAGTGGTCGAGTTCAAGCATGAATATTCCAAAGAAGGTGCGATTAAGCTGATACGGGAGGTGGGTGACTATTTTAATGCAAAGCCACAGGCGGAAAAGCTCGTAAAATCACTTCAGACGGATCTCACGAAGGTTAAACCTAATGCTGCACCCAAAAAACTCCTTTTTATATATGCCAGGGGAACGGGGACATTGATGGTTTCCGGGACAGGCACTTCTATTGATAAAATGTTCACGCTGGCAGGCCATAAAAATGCAGTCAACGGATTTACAGAATACAAACCACTAACCGCAGAATCCTTAATAACGGCCAATCCCGATGTGCTTGTGCTGTTTTCGAGTGGGCTGGAAAGCTTGCAAGGCATGGACGGATTGCTGAAAGTGCCGGGCGTTGCGAATACAAATGCAGGTAAAAACCGAAAAGTGATCTCGATGGATGGCCAGTTGCTGACCGGCTTCGGGCCACGGCTTGGCAAAGCAGCCCTTGAATTATCGCAAAAAGTAAAATAGCATTGAATGTTGGCTGAAATCACAAAGGAACCGGATCAGTTTACGAAAAAGGCATCTGTAAAACAGTTGCAACTTCCGTCGCTGACGGGAAAAATGTCGTGGATACTGGGTTCGCTTTTGTTCGCTTGCGTAGTGTTTTCAGCCTGCACGGGCGCATTATCGATTTCGCCCACTGAGCTCTGGCAAATTATCGCGCTGAAACTCGGCTTTATCCAGGAAACGCGAGTGGAAGAGCAAAAATCAATCGTTTTTTGGGTCATCCGTTTGCCGCGGGTTTGTCTGGCAGTGCTGATAGGGGCGGGTTTGGGTATTGCAGGAGCATCATTACAGGGACTTTTCCGAAACCCTATTGCAGATTCAACATTGATTGGCGTGACCTCGGGTGCATCCCTGTTTGCTGTGTTCGTAATCATGCTTAATGTCAAATATTTTGGGATAATAAATGAATGGGTCGGCGTTTACGGCATTTCTTTTGTGGCATTTGTGGGCGCGGCGCTAACTACATTATTGGTTTATCAACTATCAAAAATCACCGGCGACGGCGGCGTCACGACGTTGCTGCTTTGCGGAATTGCCATTAATGCTTTCGTAGGCGCAATGACCGGGCTTATGACTTATCTGGCCGACGACGCGCAGCTTCGTTCCATCACATTCTGGAACCTGGGAAGTTTGGGTGGGGCCAACTGGGCCTCCGTGCTGGCCGTGTTACCCTTTGTAGGCATTTCGGTATTTTTCATGCCTTACCTTTCCAAAGCGTTGAACTTGCTGGTGCTCGGCGAAAGCCAGGCTGGGAGTCTGGGTGTTAACTTAAAGGTTTTAAAGCGGCAAGTTATTATCCTGGCAACTTTGGGCGTCGGCGCGTCCGTGGCTGTCGCAGGCACGATCGGATTTGTGGGACTTGTCGTCCCGCACATGATACGCACAACATTTGGCCCTAATCATAAAACGCTGCTGATTGGCTCAGCATTGGCTGGTTCTATCGTCTTAACATTAGCAGACACACTTTCAAGAACAATTGTAGCGCCTTCGGAACTTCCCATCGGGATTCTCACAGCATTACTGGGTACGCCGTTTTTCATATATATTCTTTGGGAGCAAAAACGGAAGCGGCTATGATTGAGATTATGAATGTTGGTTTTGAAGTCCGGAAAAAGTCGCTTTTAAAGGATATCAGTTTCAATGTCTCGCCTGGCCAGTTCTGGGCGGTCGTTGGCGCTAATGGTGCGGGGAAATCTACGCTGATTAAAATACTTTCTGCTGAGCTTTCGCCCACATCAGGTTCCGTTTTCCTGAATGGAAAGGATTTGAAAAAGCATAAGTTGAGAGATCTGGCAAGGAAACGGGCGGTTTTATCTCAACAAAATGTGATCAGTTTGTCATTTACTGTGCAGGAGATTGTGTTAATGGGCAGATATCCGTTTTACGAAGCCGAGCCTGCGCAGAAAGATTTGGAAATCGTTGAAGTATGTCTTAAAAAAGTAGGGATTAGCGCTTTAAAAAATCAACCTTACCCAACGCTTTCGGGCGGAGAACAGCAGCGTGTGCAGCTTGCAAGGGCATTGGCGCAGATTTGGGAAACTGAAAACGGGCTTTTGCTATTGGACGAGCCGACAACAGGAATGGACCTTTTGCACCAGTTTGAAACATTTCATTTGGCCAAAGAACTGGCCGCCAAGGGGTTTTCAATAGTTGCGGTGGTTCATGACCTGAATCAGGCTTTGCAATATGCAGACCAGGTTTTAATGTTGAAGAACGGACAGCGTTATGCAATCGGCTCACCGGAAGAGGTTCTGAATGAGCACGTTATTAAGGATGTTTTTGGATTGCCGGTAAAAATTGTCCAGTCCGAAAATTTGAGTTATCCAGTCATTGTGCCGGATGTGCCAATGGTTTCCATGGATTATTAAAGATCATTATAACAAAATATCAAAATGAAATCTACCCTGTCACCAGAAAGAACTGAGCTGAAAGAACGTTGGTCTGAATTCAAGGCTATCAACCCCAAAACCCGAATCCGGGACGCTGCGAAGGAATTGAATACTACTGAAGCAGAGCTCGTGGCCACGGGGATCGGTGAAAATGCAACATTGCTGGTCGGAGATTTTCGTGAATTGATCAAAGAAGTGGGCTCGCTGGGGCACGTGATGGCGCTTACCCGTAATGATCACGTCGTGCACGAGCGGAAGGGAGTTTATGAAAAAATATCTTTTAATGATCACGTAGGGTTGGTTTTAGGAGAGGACATTGACCTGCGGCTTTTTCTGGGCGACTGGAAATTCGGCTTCGCTGTTTCTGAAAACGACCGCCACAGCTTGCAATTTTTTAATAGTTTCGGAGACGCAACGCATAAGATTTATTTAACCGAAAAAAGCGATAAAGATGCCTACGACGCATTAGTAACCAAATACAGCGAGCCGGATCAGGACGTTAGCCTCGCGATTTCGGAAAAAACGCCGAAACCAGCCGAATCGGAGACGGTTGTGGAAATAGATAGGGCAGCATTTCAGGCGGAATGGCTCGCTTTAAAAGACACGCATGATTTTTTCACACTGCTTCGCAAATACAATCTGAGCCGTAAGCAAGCTTTGCGCAATGCGCCGGAGGGTTATGCATACAGGATCACTCCGGAAAGCATGAAGCCCGTTTTCGAGGCCGCTTCGGAGGAACAATTACCGATTATGGTGTTTGTCTCCAATCCAAACTGCATTCAAATTCACACCGGTCCGATCAACAAGATTTTTGTCATGGGACCCTGGTTGAACATTATGGACCCGGAATTCAACCTGCACCTGCGTCAGGATGCTATTGATGAGGCCTGGGTTGTGAGAAAACCGACAGAGGATGGTGTTGTGACAGGCATTGAACTAATCGATAAAGAGGGGACAATGTTCAATCAGTTTTTTGGAAAAAGAAAGCCAGGGATTCCCGAGCTGCCTGAGTGGCCGGCATTGATTGAGAAATCAGTTAACCGGTTGTAATTATTCCAAAAGAGCTCCGTATGGATTGAGTTAAGATAAAATTTCGCCATAGTAATTAAAAAATCTCCGGTTTCAATTTGAGCCGGATTTTTTTGTTTCATGTATTTTTGCTTTACTATTTGGAATAAATTTTTTGTAAACTTTTTTCGGTTCAATAATTTTTAATTATTTCATTATCAAAGCATTAAAAATCTTTTCTGTAAACATTAGTAATTAAAATGAACATTAAAGTTTTAAATGATGTAAATTTATCATTCGACTTTATACAATGTTCTTCATATAAAATTAACATGGAAACAATAAAACCTTCGCACACTGCGCAAACTTACACCACAGACGAGGCGTATCAAGCTTCTCTTCAATACTTTAAAGGCGACGATCTGGCGGCGCGCGTTTGGGTGAATAAATATGCATTGAAAGATTCATACGGTGCGATATATGAAGCGACGCCGGACGACATGCACAGACGCATTGCGAAAGAAATTGCGCGCATAGAGGCAATTTATCCAAACCCACTGAGCGAAGACGAAGTGTTTGATCTGATTAAAGATTTCAAATACATTATTCCGCAAGGAAGCCCCATGACCGGCATTGGCAATCCCTACCAAATTGCGTCGCTATCCAACTGTTTTGTGATCGGCAACAATGGTGCTTCTGACTCATACGGCGGCATTATGAAAATTGATCAGGAGCAAGTGCAGCTGATGAAAAGGCGCGGTGGCGTAGGCCATGACTTGTCGCACATTCGTCCGAAAGGATCGCCTGTGAAAAATTCAGCGCTCACTTCCACTGGCATTGTGCCCTTCATGGAAAGATTTTCGAATTCAACCCGTGAAGTGGCCCAGGATGGTCGCAGAGGCGCATTAATGCTTTCAGTGGCGATCAGGCATCCCGATTCTGAGGATTTTATCAATGCAAAACTGGAACAAGGCAAAGTGACCGGCGCCAATGTTTCTGTCCGCATCGATGATGAATTTATGAGGGCCGTTGAATCCGGCGAGACGTACAAACAGCAATATCCGATCAAAAGCGCAACACCAACGCACATTAAGGACATTGACGCGACGGCTTTGTGGAAGAAAATTGTGCATAATGCGTGGCAGTCGGCTGAACCGGGCATTTTGTTTTGGGACACCATCATTCGCGAGTCTGTGCCCGATTGCTATGCAGATCTGGGTTATGAAACGGTTTCTACCAATCCTTGCGGCGAAATTCCATTGTGTCCGTACGATTCCTGTCGTTTGCTGGCGATCAATTTGTTTTCCTATGTGGACAAGCCTTTCACCAACGCGGCAACATTCAATTGGGATTTGTTCAAAAAGCACGTCGCTGCTGCCCAGCGCATGATGGACGACATTATTGATCTTGAACTAGAAAAAGTGGATGCGATTCTTCAAAAAATCGACGAGGATCCGGAAGATGAAGAGGTGAAAAGAGTGGAGCGCAATCTGTGGCTGAACATTCAAACCAAAGCTAAGGAAGGCAGAAGAACAGGAATCGGCATCACTGCCGAAGGCGATATGCTGGCAGCGCTAGGCCTGCGTTACGGAAGTGACGAAGGGACCGAATTCGCCGTTGAGATACACAAAACCGTTGCGCTTGAAGCTTATCGTGGATCTGTCCATACAGCCAAGGAAAGGGGCGCTTTTGCCATATTTGATTCTGAAAGGGAAAAAAATAACCCGTTCATTCTGAGGTTGAAGGAGGCTGATGCGCAGCTTTATTACGAAATGCTGGAATATGGCCGCCGTAACATTGCCATGCTGACCATTGCGCCAACCGGAACAACGAGCTTAATGTCGCAAACCACGTCGGGCATTGAGCCGGTTTTCCTGCCTGTTTATAAAAGAAGAAGGAAAGTTAATCCAAATGACAAAGACGTCCGGGTGGATTTCGTAGACGAAGTGGGTGATTCCTGGGAAGAATATGTCGTTTTCCACCATCGTTTCAAGGAATGGATGGAGATCAATGGCTTTGATATCAGCAAAAATTACGCGCAGAAAGAACTGGACGATCTTGTAAAAAAATCGCCTTATTACAAAGCGACCTCCAATGATGTGGATTATCTGAAAAAGGTCAAAATGCAGGGCGCAATTCAGAAATGGGTTGACCACTCGATCAGCGTAACCATTAACATGCCCAATGACGTTACCGAAGAATTGGTTGGCGAATGTTATATGGAAGCTTGGAAAGCTGGTTGTAAAGGAGTTACAGTTTATCGCGATGGTTCAAGATCTGGCGTGCTGATCGCAAATACGGAGAAAAAAGAGGAAACCGTTGCCGGTCATGTGCCTTTTCCAACAATCAGACCGCAAATTCTGGAAGCGGATGTTGTTCGTTTTCAGAATAAAAAAGACAAATGGATTGCATTCGTGGGCTTGATCGATAATCAACCTTATGAGATTTTCACAGGTTTAGCCGATGATGAAGATGGCATATTGTTGCCGAGATGGGTTAATGAGGGGGTCATTATCAAAAATCGGGAGGCAGATGGCAGTTCACGTTATGATTTTCAATATAAAAACACCCGGGGTTATAAAACTACTATCGAAGGACTTTCTTACAAGTTCAATCCGGAATATTGGAATTACGCAAAGTTGATTTCCAGCACATTACGTCATGGAATGCAGATCGAGAAGGTCGTGGATCTGATCAGCAGTCTGCAACTGGACGAATCCATTAACACCTGGAAAAATGGCGTAGCCAGAGCATTGAAACAATATATCCCAGACGGAACCGAGGCAAAAAAGCAGAAATGCCAGAATTGTAATTCTACGAACTTGCTATATCAGGAAGGGTGTTTGACTTGCAAGGATTGCGGATCTTCGAAGTGTGGGTGATAGGAGAGACTTTCCAAGTCTTCAAGACTTGGAAAGTCTACACATCGCTTAATGCGTATCCTCTACAACGCCCAGATAATTAAATGGGGAGATTGCGCGCAATTCTTCCCTTATTTTTTCCGAAACATCTAATGTTTCAATAAAGCGCGAAATTGAATCGTGCGTGATTTTTTCGTTGGTCCTTGTTAGTTCTTTCAAGGCCTCGTAAGGTTTTGGGTAACTTTCGCGGCGCAGGATGGTTTGAATCGCTTCTGAAACCACGGCCCAGTTTTCTTCCAGTTCGGCTTTCAGGATCTCTCCGTTGAGCTCCACTTTTCCCAAACCTTTCAGCAATGAATTCAATGCAATGGCCAAATGTGCAAGCGGCACACCGATGTTCCTTAGCACAGTGGAATCAGTCAAGTCACGCTGTAAACGGGAAATCGGAAGTTTACCGGCGAAATGCTCAAATAACGCCGTTGCCAAGCCAAGATTTCCTTCTGAGTTTTCAAAATCGATCGGATTTACCTTGTGCGGCATAGCAGACGAACCCACTTCACCAGCCTTGATTTTTTGTTTGAAATAACCCATTGAAATGTACGTCCACATATCCCGGTTCAAGTCGGTCAGGATCGTGTTCAGTCTTTTCAGGCAGTCAAAAGTGGCGGCGAGGTTATCGTAATGTTCAATTTGCGTCGTGTGGCGGCTTCTTTTTAATCCCAAACCTTCTACAAAATGGTTGGCAAACGCCATCCAATCGTGTTTCGGATAAGCCACGTGATGCGCATTGAAGTTTCCTGTTGCGCCACCGAATTTTGCCGAATGCGGAATTTTATCCAACATTTCCAACTGACGTTCAAGCCTTTCCACGAAAACAAGGAATTCTTTTCCTACACGTGTAGGCGATGCCGGTTGCCCGTGCGTGAATGCCAGCATAGGAACATTTTTCCATTCGATCGACATTCTTTTTAATACAAAAAGAACCTGCCGGAACAATGGTTTGATCTGACGTTCCAGCGCATCTTTCAATGAAAGCGGGATCGCGGTGTTGTTGATATCCTGTGATGTAAGTCCAAAATGGATGAATTCCTGGCAGGATTCAATGCCCAGTTTCTCGAACTGTTCTTTTATAAAATACTCAACGGCCTTAACGTCGTGATTCGTAACTTTTTCTATATCCTTGATATGCAGCGCGTCGTCTTCACTAAAATCCTCATATATCTTGCGCAGGGAAGCATAATGTTTCTTGTCAAACTCCGCTAATTGAGGCAATGGAATTTCGCAAAGCGCAATAAAGTATTCGATCTCCACATAAACTCTGTAATAAATTAGGGCATATTCGGAGAAATAAGCAGAAAGCTCGGATACTTGCTTGTAGTAACGGCCGTCAACGGGAGAGATAGCCGTAAGTTGGTTTAATGACATGATTTTCAATACAAAAATAGATTATTAGGCAAAGTTAGTAGAAATCAGCGTCGAAAATTGGTAAAAAATTTGTGAAATATTCTTTTTAGTATCGATGCCAGAAATTATGAAACTATTCGCATATTCGCTGATCCAACCATATTTGTAACTTATGCAACCTTCACCCTTTCTTGGAGAATTAATTGGTACGATGGTCCTCATTTTATTAGGTAACGGCGTCGTCGCCAATGTTGTTCTCAAACAAACCAAGGGTGAAAATGCCGGATGGATCGTTATTACGGCGGGTTGGGGCTTTGCAGTGATGATCGGAATTTTCACTGCCAATGCTTTTGGAAGTGCAGCTGCGCATCTGAACCCTGCTGTAACCATTGCGTTTGCATTCCTACGTCAGGATTATAGCTTGCTCGCAAGTTACCTTCCCGCGCAATTGATTGGTGCTTTTTTGGGCGCTGTGCTTGTTTGGCTGCAATATTTACCACATTGGAAAGCTACCGAAGACGCAGGCTCCAAGCTGGCTTGTTTTGCTACTGGCCCTGCCATCAGATCTTCCGGTTCCAATTTTGTTAGTGAATTCATTGCTACCATCATCCTGATAGTCGGCGTTGTTGCCATCGGCTATGCCGGCACATCTGATCCCGATAAGGGCGGAATTCCTTCCGGTGTCACTCCATATCTGGTCGGAATGCTTGTTTGGAGCATTGGATTATCATTAGGCGGCACCACGGGTTATGCTATTAATCCGGTCCGGGATTTGGGGCCGAGGATCGCCCATGCTATTTTGCCCATTCCCAATAAGGGCAGCTCAGACTGGTCATATGGCTGGGTCCCCGTGGCGGGCCCCGTTTTAGGAGCCATCGCCGGCGGGTTGATCTTGCGTTTTTTCTATTTCTAATTACTCCACTGTTATTTTTCCGCCACCTGAATAGCTGCGGTATTCGCCTTGATACATCGCATCCGCAGCGGCCGGACCTACGGTAAATGTTCCTTTGGAAACAATGCGGACCTGATAATAGAATGTCTTGGCCACATTATTTGCCGTGGTGAAAAAGTGAATGCGGTCATCACGAATGTCCAGATATTCAGGGCTTGATGCGTTTTTGATCCAGGGCATATCGCGTGGCTCGGTAATTCTTGGGTTTTCAATTTCAAAACCGGATGGCAACATATCGGTTACCACGATGTTCTCGATCGGCAGACCATTTGTGCTGGTTAATGTCAGCTTCACAACAACCAGGTCATTTTGTTTAAATGTCTGAACTGGTGCGCCGTCGCGGGTAAGGAACTGACGGCGAATGCTTAATCCCTGATCCTCCTCCGCGTATGCGCCGCTGGCCGACATGCCTTCAGATTGTGAAAACCAATATAAATCACCCGATCCCTGCGTTTGAATAGCGACTTTCTGGTTGTTTATTCCTTTGGAAACTTTAAGTTCTTTGCCGGTGAATGACGCCAGGTTCTTTCCGTTGGCTGAAACCGTCGCTGTGACTGTTGATCCCGCGGTCTTTTTAGCCAATTTCCCCAGTGCCAAAACTGAGAATGCAGCCTCCTGCGTGTTGAGATAGGCCGCTGATTGAACAGTTTTGGACAATTGACGCGCTAACACAGAGATCTGCGGATTATCCGGATCTGATTCTAAAAGCGTATTTAAAACCAATGACATATTTCGCAATGGAGACGAATAGCTGTTGTCAAAACCCTGCGTGCCGTTTTCAGGTACATATTTTTTAGGCAATAAAGCATTAAAACTTCTGGTGTCGCCTGCCAGCTGAAATGCAGCTGCAAGTAAATATTTAGAATCCAACGTGAGCAAATGGGGGTTTTGCTTGTAATAATTCATAGAAGCGCGGTTCGGCCGGCTATTCAGTGCCAGGACATAAAGCGAATAGATGGCCTCTCTGCGTGCCACCGTTTTGCGGGATTGCGATCCGGGTGACTGCTCACTTCCGTAATTCAAGCTATTTCCTGTGCTCGCTGTCACCACTTCTTTGTTTGCAGTATTTCCGGTTTGTGATTTAAGGTAATCCAATGCCCGGCTGAGCGTTTTTGCATTGATTTCAAAGCCGGCTCTTCTGGCTTCTTCAAGGAAATGAGCGGCATATGCCGTTGCCCACCAATCTTCCTGCGTGGCGCCGGGCCACATGCCCAAGCCGCCATTAAACAATTGCAGCGATTCCACTTTCCTGATCGCTTGTTGCACATTCGTCATGGGATTGAAGTCGCTGGCGCCACTTTTGACCGTGTAAACCGGCGCGGCCATCGCTTTGGTAAGATCAGCAAAGTAAATCTGAGGAAAAGCCTTTGAAACAGTCTGTTCCAGGCAGCCATAAGGATAACCAAGCAATGTAGAAAGCGCTTTCCCGCCGCCCTGCACCAACGGTGACCGGCTCAAAACAATCTGACTTCTGGTGGTCGAGGGAATGAATGTGGAGGAAAGATTAATGAACCCAGATTTACCAGCCGCAATCTGACCCGAATTACTCGATTTTAAAAGAGGCGATGCCGGACGAACTGTAATGTTTGTTTGATTTGTGAAAGTCTCGCCAAATGCCGAAACCTTTACCGTAATGTTCGCAAGTCCGATGGATGGCAGGGCTTTCACGGAGAAAACGGCACGTGCTTCTTTGCCAGGCAAGATCGTCATCTTTTGGATCAAAGGAACCGCTCCTGAGGCAAGCGGGCCACTTAGTTGCACGGAGACGGTTGCATTCGCAGCTTTGTTTTCTGTATTGCTAATGTTAACGGGCAATGTCAGTTCGTCGCCTGGACTCAAAAATCTGGGTAAACCTGCGCTGATCACCACCGGATCCGCCACTTTCATATTTTTGGTTGCTGAACCAAACGCATTGTCTTTATAAGCCACAGCCATAATCCTGAGATCACCGCTAAATTGCGGCAGATTGACGTCAAACGTGACTTCACCACTGCTATTGGCGGTTAATAAGCCGCTCCAAAAGGAAACCAGTTCTGTCCGGCCATTACTCAGAGGATTAATCCTTCTTTCCAGATCATAACCATCGCCACCAAAGCTGGAAGAACCGCTTATGGTAAGTTCAGGAAACAATTGAGCGTATAGATCGTGTGTGGTTACTTCCAGGGCACATTTCTGATAAAAATGGCCATGAATGTCCGGCGTTTTGGAGTTCTTAATCTGTAAAATGCCTTCGTCCACAACCGCCAGCGTAACCTGCGCATTAGGCGAGGTCTTAATTTTGATTTGTTGTTTTGTCTTAGATCTGGATTTTTCAATCGCCGTTATGGCAATGGGCAGCTTTCTGTGAGGATCTTCTACGAGGATTGGTGTGAATCCGTGCGCAACGGTGAGCGGCATGTCCGTGGTGTCGAACGGGCGGATTAACGTGGCGGTGATAAAGACATTGGGTAAATGTTCTTCTTTCAACTTTAATGTTAATTCCGCAGCCTTTTTCTCAGTCTTTAAAATATGCTGTTCGAGCACATTATTGCGCTCGACCGTGACCAGAAGTTTCCCGTCAAAAGGTGTTTTAAACAAAACTTTGGCCGATTCTCCAACCTTATAATTGCTTTTATCCGTTTCCATCAGCACGCGTCCCTCATTACTCACTTCAAATGAAGAATACTGCGTGTAACCGTAGCCGTACGCATAAAAATGAGCGAGCGTATAATGCTCTGCGCCCGGCCTACGCACGCGCACTTCATATTCTCCCGAAACCGTCGGCACATATTGAATGCTGCCTTTTCCGGTTTTGAGGTCCAATGTCGTGGAATAAACCGTCTTTTCACTTTTTCTGGAAGTGTATTGCAGCACATCATATCTTTTCTCGACAACCGTCTGATATTCAAGTCGAACGATCTCGATTTTTGCGGCGCTTTTTTTCAAAACACCCTTATTGTTCACACCAATGATTCCAACCGGAACCGGGGCATTGGTGCCGACGTACGCGTCCGGAAGGCGGATTCCGTAGAATGTGGACTGCGTGAAAACGTCAAATCTTTGCAAACGATTGACCGGGCGGCCATTTTCGTCAAAAACAGTGACGAAAATTTTGCCTTCCAGCACGCCAATGTCTTTTAAATCAGCAGATATTGGGAAGCTTTCTGTCGCCTGTCCCTGCTCATTGGTTACGCCCTGGCGGCTTTGTTTTTCAAATGCGGTTTCTCCGGGAATGTCGAAGATGTATTCAGGAAAAGCAGTGGCAGAAAATCCCTTTCTTTTGAATTGGGCATCCATTTGGTAAGTCCGGTTGCTGGCTGGCGGGCCAAATAAGTTGGTCGTGGTTGCAGTTAGCGATACATTGCTGCCGGAAGGATATTCCTTTGCCGCACCACTTAGATCCACTTTTATCCGATCCGGCATAAATTCTTCAACGCTAACTGCATGCGACGCGAGCAGAATGTCATTGCCGTTGTAAACTTCCAGCACATAGGTTCCGGTAAGTCCGGCCGCGTCAATCGGAACTTCAATTTCTACTGCGCCCTGGTCATTCGTATTTTTGCGCCAGGTGCGATATTCGCGCCCATTGGGCGTAACCATGCGCAGTTTAAGCGGAATTTCTTTGGCGCTATCCCATTTTTTTGTGCGGACGACCGTGTTGAAATGCATGGTCTCGCCTGGGCGGTAAATGTCTCTTTGGCCATAAATAAAAGCCTGTAAGCCAGATACATTATCCCGCAAACCTTCCACTTCAAAACGCGATGTTTCAACTTGTGTGTCTTCTAAAATCAGATAGTTAAAGTCTTCCTTGACGCTGGCCGTGAGCATGGCGATCTTGAATCCCGGCGCTTTTTCGCTGAGCTTCTCAATGTGTGCAATGCCTTCTCCGTTTGTATTTGCGGTGTGCACAGTCTGGTTATTGGAACTGATGAGCGTGATTTCTATATCGCCAAGGGGCTCATTTGTTTTAATGGAATTGGCAAAAATCCACATTTCGTCCTTGCCCTGTTTCGCGATTAAACCAATGTCGGAAATGGACACCAACTTGGTTGCGCCCAAATAAGCCTCTTCTTTTGAATTGACCGACACCAGATAAACGCCTTTTCGCTGATTATCTTCGGGTAAGGCAACATTCAATGCCGCTATTCCTTTACTTTTTGGCAGGTTTTCGGTTTCAACTGTTTTGTCTACGATCACGTCGCTCAGCTCATTATCCCGGTCGTCGCTATAATTAAATGCCCCCGTTTCCACCCAATCATCGCCGGAATAGCCATACTCGTTCCAGCGGTTATTGCGGACGTAGCTCAGGATATTATTGGCAAATAATTTTGAAATTTTAACTTGTACTTTGGGAATATTGACAATCTGAACGCCCAGGTTTTTGGAGCCCCGAGGCGTCATATAAAGTGCTTTTTTATTAGCGAAGGCAATGGACGCAGGCATTTTTCCAAAAAACAGGTCCTTAGAAGTTTCATTTTCCAGGAAAGCACCCAGAACACCTTTCAATGTTTTGTTAATCAGTAAATTATATGTTTCTGTCTCGTTGAATTCGCCACGGATGGTGAAGCCATTTTCTGTTGGCTCCGTCTGCACCTGGATTTCGGGGCTTAGTTTGAAGCCGTTCGCAATGCTTTCCTTGTCCAGTTCCTGGGTTGTGACAATGCGAGCATAACCTGAATTGTTCTCAAAACCGGTTTTTATATCAACGATTTCAAGGTGAAGAGGCGAAGGCAAACTGGCACTTTTCGTAATCGCATCTTCACTTATGTATGAAGTGTTTTGAACTTTGAGGCCCTTTTCAATGGCAATGTTAACGGGAATTGGATTGTTGTCCGTCTTGCCAGGGTTGCTGATGGCGAGCGTGACCGAATGCTCATTTGTAACCGGCAATATTTTGTAATCCAAAGACTTATCTGCAATCGTCACTTTCAGTTTTTCGGCAACATTCTGACTGCTAACCGGATAATTAAAGATCAACCTCAACCGGGCCTCCTGCTTGCCGCTTTCCTGGGAAAGTGCCCACCAGCTTTCTGTTTCAACCAGTTGAAGATAAGGTGTATGGAAATCGAGCGGGTCTTTTGAAATGGATAATTTTGTGTCTTTATCAGCCTTTTCAATCAGTTGATCGGTCAGTTTGGCTGTATATTTGGTAGCGGCCCCAAATCCGGCTACGGGTGAGAAAACGAGCTCGTTAGGCGCCGACCATTTGAATTTCCCGCGCACTGCGGGCTCAAACTGCACATATTGTGTGGAATCCCAATCATTCAACTCGTTTTCGGGAACAATGTCTTTGTTGAATGTAAAAACCAGATTTTGCGACTGGCTGATCTCATCTGTAAAGTTGGTCCCTGCGACGCGAATTTCATTTAGAGAAGAGCAGCTGTTGAATAGTATTGGAATAAAAAGGGATAAAAAGAATGCAAAAGCAGAAGTCTTTTTCATAATCACGAAGGGAGTAAACGTAAGTGAGAACACGCGTAAGAAACGAAAAAAGGACGGCCGTTCTGAGCCATCCTACGAATATAATTTTAGTAAAATCCGCAAGTCCATTTAATTGAGCGAACGGTAAGCTAAATGTTTTTTCGGTTCAAATTCAAAATTGTTCCATCACCTCGTTAATGTCCTTTGTGCCTTCGTAAAAGGACAGTAACCTGGTCAGAATCCCTTCCACGACCGCATCCGGGCAGGAGGCGCCGCATGTGAGCATAATGCGGGCAGGCGTGTGCTTGGGGAGGTAATTTTCTGTAACTATTTCTTCTTTGGAATGCATGTTGAAGTGGCGTATAAGCTGCTTATCCAAAATTTTATTCACTGACTCAATGAAATAAGTCGGGAATTTCTGTTCGCAAAGCTCCACCAAATGGGTGGTGTTTGAGCTGTTATATCCACCCGCAACAATCACCAGATCAGCCTCATGCGTCAGCAATGCATAAGTTGCATCCTGATTATCATTCGTTGCGTAGCACAATGTATCGCGTGTATTGGCAAAACGATCTTCCACCTGTTCGGGGCGGAGGCTGTAATGTTTGATCATTACATTTTTTAAAAAATCCGCAATGCCTTGTGTATCGGAAGCCAGCATGGTTGTCTGGTTCACGACGCCTATACGCTGCAAATCTTTTTCGGGATCAAAGCCATTGGAATACTGGTCTTTGAAATCCTGAAAAAACTGCGCTGCCGACAATGTGCCTTTCATATATTCTGCAAGACGTTCGGCCTGCGCCATATTTTCCACAACAACCGTCGGCGCATTTTCCTTGCTGTGCGAGAATGTGGCACGTGTCTCTTCGTGATTGGGTTTGCCGTGGACAATGATCGTATAATTTTTCTCTCCGATCTGCGCGGCGCGGTTCCAGACTTTTTCTACAAAAGGACAGGTTGTATCATAAACATACGCGTTAATGCCCAGTTCAGTCAGTTTTTGCTGGTTTTCAACGGTCGTTCCAAATGCAGGAACAATCACAATGTCCTCAGAAGTAAGGGTTTCCCAGGGAATTAAAGGGTTTCCCTTCGTATCCATAATAAAACGGACGCCGCGATCCACCAGATCACGGTTTACGTCGGGGTTATGGATCATTTCACTGAGCAGGAAAATTCGTTTATCCGGGTTTTCGGCAATGGCCTTGTAGGCAATGTCAATGGCGTTTTCAACCCCATAACAAAATCCAAAATGGCGTGCAATCAGGAACTGGACCGGGCCAAAATCCAGCAAAGTAGGCGCATAGTCACGTTTCAGCTTATCATTTTTACGACGGAACTCCTTAATCGGCGTAATAATCCTGCTCCGGTAAAAATCAGGAATGTTGAACGTTTTCATTGACTAAATTGGTAGATTGCAGTTAACAAATTAGGGTATATTATGACCAAAAATCAAAAATATGCGCGCCTTTTTTAAGAACAACGGTTGACCCGACATTGTTCGAACGACGTTTCCGGAAAATTTTTTTCCTGTTGATGCAACATGTAGTCTCATCTACTGTCCTTTATACAGAACGTTCAAAATATATATTAGCCTGCTGCTTGAAAACACAATTTTACCCTGACCGGCACGTCGAACTGGTGGAACGTTGTAAACTCGGTGAGCGCAAAGCGCAATACGAGCTTTATAAGTCGTATTCGAAAGCCATGTTCAACATCTGCATGCGGATTTTGAATCATATGGGGGAGGCAGAGGACGCTTTACAGGAGGCATTCGTGGATGCATTCACCAACCTGCACCAGTTCAGGCAGCAGTCGACATTTGGTGCGTGGTTGAAGCAGATCGTCGTTAATAAGGCGATTAACCACATGCGGAGCCGGAAAGTGAAGTGGGTGGAGATTGAAGAATGGCAGGAAACGATGGAAGACAGCGACCGGAATGATAGCTATTTCGGAATGGACGAGCATGAGACAAATCTGGAAGTGGAGCGGGTGCGCAACACGGTCCAGAAACTGCCGGATGGTTACAGAGTGGTTTTAAGCCTTTATTTATTTGAAGGTTACGATCACGAGGAAATAGGGGAGGTGCTGGGGATCAGCGAAACTACTTCGCGGACGCAATATATGCGGGCTAAAAGAAAACTTACAGAAATGCTTTCAAAATAGTTGTAGCAATAATTTTAAACTTAATCGTTTGAGTTCCATCTAAACAAACAAGGATTTGAGAACATTATTTACACATGACAAGTTAATGATTTTATGAAAAATTCTTCTGATAAAAAAGATCGATTGGAGCGGTTTGTGCGAGATAACAGGGATGGATTTGATACTTTCTTACCGCAGGATTCTTTATGGAGCCAGATCGATAGCAAATTACATAGCGAGATTCCGATAGTGCCGGAGAAATCCAAAAAAAAAATTAGGAGGTTGAGCAGCCCCTATTTCGACTGGCGCATAGCCGCCGGTGTGTTTCTGGCCCTCGGAATCGGATTTTTAGTTTACCTTAATAATGAATACGGCATAACCCGCGATCCGAAAGTGGCGCTCAAAGTCCCCACCTATGCCCGTGAATTCAATGCTTACAATGTTGCAATAGACCAGAAAAGAGAGGAAATCATTAAGCTCGCACGGAACAATCCGGAGTTGTACAAAGATTTCTCTGCTGATCTGGAAAGTCTGGAAGTGAGTTATCAAAACCTGCGTTCCAACTTATCCAATGCTCCCAACCAGGAAGCGTTGCTGGAAGCGATGGTCCAGAACTTACAATGGCAGGTTGACCTGCTCAACCAACAATTAGAAATTTTGCAACGGATTAACAAAGTAAAAAATGGAGACGATAAAGAAGTTAACAGCGCACCTGTTATTTAGCATGCTGGTCGTGCTGCCGCAGATGGCGCTGGCAGCAAACCCGGATCCGGAACAGAACGGACTCGTAGAAAAGCGAAGGAATATAGTAAAGGTTTTTGATGTTAAAAATAATGACCAGCTTGTGGTTGATAACCAGTTCGGTCAGGTCAAAATCAATCTTTGGAATAAGGAAGAGATTAAGGTTGAGATCATTATAACGGCCAATGCGCCAACGGACGGCCGGGCGTCGGAATATTTGGGAGCGATTAAAATTGATGAAAAACGGGTTAAGAACCAGATTAACCTCACCACTCATATTGACCGAAGCCAGTTTGGAAATAATGGCTGGAATAACCGGAAAGGCGAAAAGAACTTCATACAGATCGATTACACAGTTTACATGCCCAAAGAAAACGCGTTGGTCGTTCGCAACAAGTTTGGCGACACGGACATTCCTTCGTTTCATGCGCCGCTGACCATTGATTCCCGTTACGGAAACTTTGTTGCCAATCTTTTGGATAATGCCGAAAACATCATTGACGTGCGTTATGGAAGTGCCAAAATTGGCAGAATGGATGGTGGAAAGCTGGAATGTCAGTATTCAAACTTGAAGCTGGATTTGGCTAAAAAAGTTTTTATAACCAATAAATTCGGTGAGCTGAACATTGGCGACGTCACGAATCTGGATGCGGATATTGATTATTCCGGAGCGAAAATCGGGACCATGCGCGGATCGGGGAAAATAAAGCTGAATTATTCAGGGAATTTCAAGATCGATCAGCTGACCAATTCTGCGGAAGATATTGACATTCAGGCATCTTACTCCTCAATTATCTTGCCGGCAGATGCTAACCAGTTCAATGTGACGGTTACTTACGGGAATTTCAGTTATCCTTCCTCAAACGTCAATTTTTCAATGCAGCCTGCGAAGGATGACAAAGCTTATAAACAGAAGCAATATCAGGGAAAGGTTGGCACTGGCTCCGGGACAAGAATAACCGTCGTTTCGAGGTTTGGAGATGTGAAATTGAAAGATTAAACAGCTGTTAATTAGCTATTTATCTTCAACAATCACATTATATCTGAAATCCAGCGGATCGAAAAGGTCGAATAGTTTTTCGATGAATTCCGGATCATTAATGTAGAAATTCAGCAAATTATCATAGCGTTCCTGGGCGATTCCGTTCGGGAACAGCTTGTTTTTAAGGCTGATCAGTTGCGTAATTTCAGACTCATGATTGCGCTCCTCGGCCTTGATAATGCGTTTTTCCAAATGTTTTAATGAATTCAGTAAACGCGTTTGCTCCGCTTTAACTGCACCGTGCATAGTTTGATCCACCGCAGTCGCTTTGCCTAAAATCGCTTCGAAGATATCATTAAAGGCATTTTTCTGCTCTTCCAGACTTAACATATGCTCTGAATTTCTTTCAATAAATGTTTTTCGCAGCGCAACTTCGTCCAGGAAAAGATCTTTGTAATTGATCTTCAGCTTCTGCGCCTTTTTACACTGCTGGTTATTAATATACAAAGCAAAGTTACGCGGCATTAACATCGGGAAAGGCACATGGAAATGCTCAAAAACGCCTTTCAGCTGCATCCAGTAAGGCACTTCTGACGGCCCGCCTATATACGCAAGATTTGGCAAAATCACTTCTTCGTATAGTGGTCTGAGAACGACGTTCGGACTGAAAAATTCTGGGTTTTTTGAAGCCAGATCGAGGATTTCTGACTCAGTAAATGTAATGTCGGTGTTCAAAACCTGGAAATCGTTGCCGTCGCGCGTAATGCGCTCGCGAAGTCCGTCGGCCAGGTAAAAAAGGTTGATTTCTCTTGCGTGAAGCGGCGTGTGATAACCCAGTGCATTGAGTTTGCCGGTGGTTTCCGTGACCAGTTTTTCCGAAACGGAGTGGGTCAGCTCTTCTTGAATAACCGGGAGGAAGTGGCGTTTTAAATCTGCATTATCTGCATCAAGCGTGATTAAGCCCTGCTTTCCAAACAATTCGTGCATATAACATCGAACCGCATTGGCCAGCGTCGTATTTTCCAGATAAGCCTTTGCAAACAACAGCGGCTTGTCCGGCATTTGCTTGATAATGCTTTCCAATTCTTTCGGATTTAGCCTGCCCACGGCTCCTTTGTGCTCACCTGTCCATTTATGCGTTTGTCCAAACAGATGAAAAGTGGCAATCTCCTCAAAATCATGGTCTTCGGAAGCCATCCAGTAAATGGGCACAAAATTGTACTCAGGGTATGCCTCTTTCAGCGCTCTCGCGAGCTTCACGGTCGTTACAATCTTATAAATAATGTAAAGCGGCCCGGTAAAAATGTTCAGCTGGTGGCCGGTTGTTACAGTGAATGTATTTTCCTTTAAAAGGATTGAAAAATCAGGGAGATAGGGAAGCCCCGTGTATTGTTTTTCTAAAACTTCAACCAGCGTTTTACGCTTCTCAATATCGAAATTCTGCTTGCTAATGATGGCTTCTTTTGCATTCTCCAATGTTGGATAAATACTGTAAAACGATTCCAATGCCGGTTTTTGATCGAGATAATCAAGCAGTAATGCAGGAAATTGGCCCGTTGTACGAAGATCCAGGGAATGCAGGGTCATGAAAGGTGGTTTTTCAGTAGCTAGTAGAGAATCCAACGTAAATTATTTAGCGATATTTTATTCAAACAAACCGATAACCTAACGTGAAAACAACGGACATTGGTTTCCCAAATTTGCGCATTTTGGGGTAGAATAAAAAACCTTTCATCACAACAAAAAAGCCGGACCTGATTCAGATACGGCTTTCGGGAATTCATTTGGTTTTCAGTTGTGCAGGCATTAGCTCAGGACTTTCCGCCCGGGCTATCCGCCTGAAATATCATATTTAAAAAACATAGTCATTTTTGGCAATCAGCTCGTCGGCAATTCTTCGGCGGGCATCTTTGAGGTTAACCGGTTCAATTTTCGTGAATCTTTTCAATCCCATAAGCATGACCCGCAGCTCGTCACTTTCTGCAAAACTTGTTATAGCGGCTTTTCCGGCATTGTTTACTTTCTCCACGGCCCTATGCAGATAGATCATGGCCATGTCCGCGTGCAATTTGTTTGCTTCCGCTCCCAGCAGATCAATCCTTTTTTCAACACGCAGGAGAACCGATTCGGCTGCGTAAATTTCAATAACCATATCAGCCAAATTCATGATAATTTCCTGTTCCTCGGAAAGTTTCATCATAAATTTCTGCACCGCTGCTCCGGCAACCATTAACGCTGCTTTTTTGAGATTCTGAATGACCTTTTTTTCCGCCGCAAAAAGCGTTTCATCTTCATTTATGCTAAAATCGGGAATGGACATAATCTCTTTCCCAACCGCCATTGCAGGTCCCATCAGGTCGATCTGGCCTTTCATCGCGCGCTTCAAAAGCATATCCACGACAAGCAGTCTGTTGATCTCATTGGTTCCTTCAAAGATCCGGTTAATGCGGCTGTCGCGGTAGGCACGGTCCATCGGCGCATCGGCTGAAAAACCCATTCCACCATAAATTTGAACACCTTCATCTACCACATAATCAAGCACTTCGGAGCCGTGTACTTTCATGATGGCACATTCAATGGCCAGTTCTTCAAGTGCTTTTAGTTTGGATTCAGCGTCCGACATTCCTTTCTCCTGAAAAGCAGAAATCAGGTCATCGATATTCTGTCCAACCCGGTAAGCCGCTGATTCCGTTGCGAACATTTGCGTGGCCATTTCTGCCAGCTTATGCTTGATCGCGCCAAATTGCGCTATCGCCGTTCCGAATTGTTTTCTTTCGTTGGCATATTGAATGGCTTGTTGCGTCACTCTTTTAGCGCCGCCCAATGCTGCGGCAGCCAATTTTATCCGGCCAATATTCAGAATGTTAACTGCGATTTTGAAACCGTTTCCGCGCTCGGAAAGCATGTTCTCAACCGGGACCAGGCAATCATTAAAGAAGATTTGGCGCGTATCCGAGCCCTTAATGCCCATTTTATGCTCCGACGCATTCATCGTAATTCCGCCAAAGGATTTTTCTATGATGAAAGCGCTCAGGTTTTTATCGGCTTGACCATTCTCCTCAATTTTGGCAAAGACAATAAATACATCCGCGAAACCGCCGTTGGTAATCCACATTTTCTGGCCAGTAATGGAGTAGTGTTGGCCGTCGGAGGTGAGTATCGCTTTGGTTTTCCCGGAGTTGGCATCCGAGCCGGAATCTGGCTCTGTTAAACAATAGGCTGCTTTCCATTCGCCTGTTGCCAGCTTGGGCAAATATTTACTTTTTTGTTCGTCGTTACCGTAGTAAAGGATAGGCAATGTGCCAATTCCCGTGTGCGCCGAAAGTGCGACGGAAAATGAATTCCCGGCGCCAGTGGTTTCCGCAACCAGCATGGAAGTGTTGAAATTCATGCCAAATCCACCATATTCCTCCGGAACCGCGGTTCCCAGCAAGCCTAATTCACCTGCCTTATCCATTAACCCTGAGATCAGATCTGGGCTTTTTGCATGATCTATTTCGTCCAGGATCGGCCATATTTCCTTGCCGAGAAATTCCCTGCAAGTGTCTGCAATCATACGCTGTTCTTCCGAAAACTCCTCAGGAATAAAAATTTGTGAAGATGAGGTTTCTTTTATCAAAAATTCCCCTCCCTTAATAGACGTCTTGTTCACTTCTGCAACGGCCATATTCGTTAATTTTTATTAATGATTAAGATTTGAATTAAAGGTATGCTTGCATACTACTTTGTGTATTGCAAATATAAATCATTCGCATTATTATGCAAGCATACCTTTCGCAAAAATCGAAAGAGGATGTTTCCGGTGTTTGAAACTTACTTTTTGAAGATCTTAAATTGTTTCAGAAGCGCGCCGTTGCTGTTCAGGCGGATAAAATACATGCCGGAAGAAATGTTCAATTTCGATAAATCAATGTTGGCCAGGTCGTCGGAAACAGTGACAAATTCTTTTGGAAAATGGATCCGCTTGCCGGAAACCGTGATCAGTTCGTAAGTGATATCATTAGCAACCAGGTCTGCCGGGAGCTTTACATTGAAAACACTTTCAACCGGATTTGGGAAAAAGCGCCAGTCTTCCAGGTCTTTGGTAATGTTAACAGAGTCGCCAAAGGAAATGCTGAACTGAATAGAATTCGTAACAATGACGGAATCCTCTTTCGTGGCGGTGACGGTCAATGTGTAGCGGCCAATGTAAGGCGCAAATCCGCCTGCGTTTTCATAAAGCGCAAACGGGAAGGTTTTGGTCTGTGATTTCTTGTTATACGGACCAGTCATATTGAAATCGACTCTGTCATATTCAAAATTCCCGTAGGCGAAGATGTTCAGCAGTTGCGGCAGTTCGTTATAAGGAATGACATCGTCGCCGTCCAGCTTCCGGATCACACGCTGGTCCACTTTGTTTCCGCCCTGTACAAGCTCGAAGCGCACTTGGGGGATTTCTACTTTCAAAATAAATGGCACTTCAACATAAGCTCCTGCATTATCATAAGCCCTGATAATGAGCCTGTAATCTCCCTCTTCCGTAGGCGTTCCGGAAAAAACATTCAGTTGGAAATTCAGCCAGGAAGGGCGGTTCTGTAATGAAATGGAAGAGATATAACCGTCCGGATCGCCAAAAATTTCGCTTGGTAAAATGTAATTGAATGGCATATTCAGCTGCGCGTATTTTACGGGCAGCGAGCTGCTGGCATAAGGCGGCGCATTCAGGAACTGCGGCTCAACGACTTTGATCGTAAAGTAGGTTTCCACAAATGCATTCAGATCATCATATGCCTTCAGGCTGATCCTGTATTCGCCCAGTTTTGTGGGCGTTCCTGTCAGGACACCATTTGTAAATTTAAGCCAGTTCGGAAGCTCGCTCGCTTCGATTTTTGTCACTTCACCATCCACATCCTCAAATGCGCCCTCGGCAATAGGCAAAGAAAATGGCTTGTTCAGCGCAATTGTCTGATTGGAGAAGTTGGCGTCAACAATCGGCGGTTTGTTTGCGTTTTCACGCGTATCCACACGAATTGTCAAAAAGGCTTCAGTTATTCCGCCTTCATCGTCGATTCCCTTCACCTGGATCCGGTAATCGCCCAATGTTGTTGGCCTGCCTCTTAACTGGCCATTTTCGAAACGTAACCAGCCTGGCAAAGCGCCTACTTCCATTTTTGCGATCGTTCCGTCGACGTCCGAAAATGTATCGATCGGCAATTTGTAGGCAAAATCTTTGTTTACCGCAACGATCTGCATCGGCACCGGCCGGAACACATATGGAGGATAATTGGCTGCGTCGTTCCAATACTCAGGCGCAAGAATATCCTCCTGCAAGCCAATCCAAACTGGTTTTGGGTTCGCAGGATCGGCATAAGCGCGTTTTCTCCACTCATCAAAAATAACATTGATCGGCCCTCCTTTTTCCACGGCCGCCGAAAGTCTGTAACGCACGGAATCGGTGTATACAATAGGCTTCATAGCCTGACCAAGCCACGTTTGTGCGGCCTGCCGGAGAAATGGCTCGGCTCTGTTCATCGTGTTTTGAACAGAAGCCACAACTGCAACGACATTCGCGCCGTGCGCAAAATTCTCATTGATCTGCCTCAAATGCGCATTGTTATCAACCGAGGCGTTGATAAACAGCTCATTAGCTGCTATGAAGTTGGGAGGAGATGAACTTTTAATGATGTCAACTGACCACCGGTGATCACTGGCCAGATCATCATTAATTTTAATGCCATCCGATTTTTCATTTAAACTTCTGAAACCCAGCGTACCGCGTACACTGGAAGGTTTGTCGAAAACGGAGCCATAATCGGATACAAACTTTATATTCGGGTCAACTGACTTCACTGTGGAGATCATTTGCTCGGTGTAGCGTTTCAGGATGAGGTGCCGGTAAATGTACCAGTCTTTTCCGGCACGCTGGCGGAATGTCTCGCCTGGTTCCCAAGGCGTTGCTGGTGGAAGCACTTCTTCATAGCTCTTATGCTCGACGCCCCATAGATAATTAAGCCGTTGCAGTTTTTTATAATGTGTTTTCAAAAATTCGCGAAAGCCAGAGATCATCGATCTGGAATAATCGTAAATCGCAGCACTTTCCTTGCCGTTTTCTATCAATCCACCCGGATATTCACCTTCCTGCGTTCCGGTGTTGGTAATGGAGATAAAAAGGAGCTGCTTATTGGTATGAAGATGCTTGTAACGCGTAACGGTTTCTTTTACAAATGCCTGTGCTCTGCTTACAACAGGCTGATTATCAAATCCGAATGAAGTGTCCTGATATCCGCTGAGAACAGGCTTGCCCGTGGAGCTCATATGGCTGTCAGACGGCTCCCAGAAGCCCTTAATTCTTGTACTATGCCTGCCGAGGTGAATACGCAGCGCCACTTTCATGCCCAGGTCTGTGGCAGTTTTGATCTGTTGATCAAATTTGTCCCAAAGCGGCTTCTCATTAGGTGAAGTGTAATAAACTTTATCCCAGGGAATGGTAAGATAAACCGCATTCATTCCGTACGCATGCGCCGAACGGATCAGATCAAGCTCCGGTCCTTTTTCATCTTTGTCCAGGACATTGAGCAACATCAATGCCAGATAACGCTGATTGTCCGCTTCGGTTGGTGCCGGATTAGACTGGGCGTTAAGGGATTGGAAAGAAATGGTCCAAGCCAAAACCACAAAAAAAATTTTCGTGAGCAGTTTGGACCCGTACGTAGAATTATGCATGCTAATAGTTTTTATCAATTAATCTGATCCATTCGTTGTAGCCATTGTCAATGTTAAATTGGCTCGCCACTTCAATGCTTTTTTCACTGTCGGTAACCGTTTCACCACGCATAATCGAGCGGATTGCTTTTACCATTTGTTTTATACTAATATCCTGGGTTACAATGCCCATTCCTTCTTTTATAAACTCAGAAACACCGCCGGAAGGGAATGAAACAATAGGCTTGCCGAGCAGCGCAGCTTCAATCATCACCAAAGGAAAAGGGTCCTGGCGGGATGTCAGTAAAAACCCGTTTCCCATGTTAAGGTAATTATAATAATCTTCTTTTTGCTTTCCTACAAGGTGAATTTTGGTCGCGGATTTGGAATTTTTGCAACGTTGTTCTGTATAATAAACCAGCCCGTCGTCAATGCTCGCCCCAACCCATATCAAGTGAACGCGCGGATCGTTAAGTTCTTGTGCGAGATCGGGTAACATATCAAAACCTTTTCTTTCGGATGTCATTCCGGATAAAATCCAGACAAAATCGTCAGCGGGAATCCCTAGTGCGCGTTTTAACTCGGCTGTCCGCTTTTCATCTTTTTTTACGAGCGTGTGATCAATAAAGGAGTAAAGCAACTCCACATTCTTCCCGCCAGCATCTTTAATGGGCTCGCAGGTTGTTTGGGAGCAACCGAGAAGCAGGCTCGAATAATCGATAATGCTTTTGAAATCCGGTGAGCTCAAATAAGTGTAAGTCAACGGCATTTCGTGAAAATGCGTGATAACCGGAATAGAAAATTCCTTCGCTACCACGATCGTTTCCGGCATCATGGTGGTGTTTACATACCAAAAATCTGCTTTAAAATCCTTTGCGAGCTTCCTCAGATATTTCAATGTGGGATGAATTCCAAGGTGAAAAGATATTTTTTCCACCATGTTGAAAGTTTTGGGCGCTATATAAACCGGAATGTCCGAAGGGAATTCTTTTAACAATTCGCCATTGGCAAAACTTACGATTCCAATGTCAAACCGGCTTCGGTCAATTTTTTTTACGATATAAAGCAGCATCATTTCTGATCCTGTCCGGGTAGCATAAGGAGTAAAAAAGAGGATCTTTTTCTTAACGTTGTTCATGTACAGCTGTTAGCAGATCAATATTTTCTTCGGGCTTTATTTTGTAGAGCCCTTTTTTCAATAGGAGTGTTCGCCAAAAATATTTCAGGATTACCCTGGTTTTGCGAACATATATATGTTGTGTGCGCAATTCGATAAACGGGTCTCCGTGCTTGCGTAAGTTCAAAGCCATTTTCCAAATATAAACAACCGGGATCATCGAAATATAATGGACGATTAGCAGTAAATACTGGAACATTCCATATTGTTTCCTCACCCAGAGGAAGTTGGAAATCTGCATTTGCGTGCTGAAACGGTTGATCCAGGAAATATTCGTGCGGCGGAATGGGTTATTATTTTCCAGGTGAATGAATTTGCAGTCCTTGAAATAGCAAAGTTTTCCCAATTTCCCGAGCCGCCCCGACCATTCAACGTCCTCGCCATACATAAAGAAATCATCACTGAACCCGCCTGTTTTCTCAAATCCTTCCCTACGCACAAAAATAAAAGCGCCTACGAGCCAGTCGTGCTGGTCCGGATCGGCATATTGGGGATCGGGATAAAACTTCTTTATCACCTTATCTACGGCATTACTGATCGGAAGGATGAAGAATGTTCTTCTGAATTCATTAAAACTTTGGTAAAAGGGCATCGGGCTGCCATCAGCATAATATTGAAGTGCGCCGCAGGCGATAATGTCCGTTCGTACGTTCAGGCGTTCGAAGCAGCGGTAAATGACATTGTCAGTTATTAATGTATCCGCATTCAGCAGCAGGAAGTATTTTCCTTTCGCTACGGCCATTCCCCTGTTATTGGCAATCCCAAAACCTTCGTTCGAAGGGGAATCGATCCATTTAATTTCCGGATAGGACTTTCTTACGAGTTCCCCGCCACCGTTTCCGGGATCATTATCAACAACAATAACCTCAAAAGAAATGCCCGAAGTGAACCTGTAAATAGAGTCTAAGCAATTGATTATGAGTTGAGGCGTCCGGTAATTGATAATGATTATGGATACATCCATGAACAGGTGTGTCGGTTTGCGGGCAAAAATAAAGAATCTCCGCCGAAGATGGTTAATTCTTCAACGGAGACCGTCAATTTAGTTTTCCGGTTATTAAGCGGATTTAATTTAATCTTTCAAAAATACCAGCCACACCTTGTCCGCCACCCACACACGCTGTTACCATGCCATATTTTTGATTTCTCCGTTCCATTTCATTGAATAACTGAACCGAAAGCCGCGCTCCCGTCGAACCTAATGCATGGCCCAAAGCGATGGCGCCGCCATTAGGGTTCACAATTTCCGGATCAATGTCCAGCTCCTGAATTACTGCCAGCGACTGTGCCGCAAAGGCTTCATTCAGTTCTATTTGTTCGATATCGTTCAACTTCAATCCCGCTTGTTTCAATGCGATGGGGATAGCAGCCACAGGACCGATGCCCATAATGCGCGGGTCAACACCTGCGGTTGCATAGGAAAGCATTTTCGCGATCGGTTTCAGGTTGAGTTCCTCCACCATTTTCTCCGACATGACCATTACAAATGCTGCCCCATCGGAAGTTTGCGAAGAATTTCCTGCCGTTACTGTTCCGCCAGCTGCAAAAACGGGTTTCAATTTATTAAGTGCTTCCAAAGTTGTGTCCGCGCGCGGCCCTTCATCCTGGCTTACTACTGTTTCCTTTGTTTTCTTTTTCCCGGAAGCAGCATCGAAATAGGTCTCCTTTACGGTTACAGGCACAATTCCATCAGCGAACCAGCCTTCTTTTTGCGCCCTCAATGCTTTTTGGTGTGAGCTGAAAGCAAATTCATCCTGCTTTTCACGGCTGATATTAAAGTCTTTGGCAACCTGTTCGGCTGTCAGGCCCATACTTAAATAATAGTCTGGGTTTGTGTGTGCAATGTCATAGTTCAATGCTGTTTTCCAGCCCATTGTAGGAACGAGCGACATGGATTCTGTTCCGCCTGCAATGATGCAATCGGCCATTCCAGCATGTATTTTGGCGGATGCCATCGCAATGGCTTCCACGCCGCTGCCGCAATAACGGTTGATCGTAATTCCTGAAACGTTTTTTGGAAGCGCCAGCAATGCTACATAACGGCCCATCTGCATGCCTTGTTCGGCCTCAGGAACCGCATTTCCCACAATGACGTCGTCCACACGTGCAGGATCCAGGCCAGGAATTTTTTCAAGCAAATATTTGATAACAGTTGCTCCAAGGTCATCAGGGCGGGTGAAACGGAAACCTCCTCGTGAAGCTTTTCCGACTGCACTGCGGTAACCGGCAACTATGTATGCATTCATAATGTCTGATTTTAATTTGAAGTAAATCACAGGCATTTGACGATTAGTATGCCTGCATACCATTTGTAAAAATAGCAATTAATCATAAAACAACAAACCACCGGAATTTGTTTTCCGGTGGTTTGCAATTACCAAGTCTTTACTGATGGAATCTTTACTTTTTTAGGCGGAATACCTGTTTCCTTCCAATGGTTTGGGTCTTCTGGCACCGTCCGGCATGACGATCCACAGGACAATGTAAAACAGGATGATCGGGAAAGTGACGGGGATAAAAACACCAAGGACGAAAAGTACTCGGACAATCGTTACATCTATGTCCAGGTAATCGGCGATCCCGGCTGCAACTCCACCTAAAACTTTACTATTTGTATTGCGGAATAATCTGTTGTTGTTCATGGCTATGGCTATTTATTTTTGTTTGATGATTTAAAGGTACTATGTATTGCATAGTAGTTGAAATTATTTGGTATAAACGGTTCTGAGACCTGAGTATGGGCGCTAGATTTGGTTGAGCAAACGGCAAAAAGGATTAGAGTTACATTAGGATTCTTAGGATTGATATACAATACTATTTGCAATGAATTACCTTTGAGCTTGAAATTGATAGCTTTGCTGACAATCTGACACGGTTAATCAGGCAGGCGCAATTATTTTTCTGTAAATGATCGGTTAAAACATATACTAAAATCATGTTTAAAATATTTTCAAAGCTGTTCGGCACAAAATCAGAACGGGATTTAAAAGAGTTAACTCCGTACGTTGATAAAGTCAATGCCGAATACGTGCTCCTGGCTTCCTTAACCCATGACGACCTACGGGCACAATCCGAAGGTCTGAAACAACATATTGCCGACAACCTGAAATCCATTGACGATCAGATTGCTGTTTTAAGACAACAGGCTGCTGATGAGCCTAATGTGGACAGCAAAGAAGCGATTTTCAAAAAAATTGATGCGCTGGACCTGGATCGTAATAAAGAACTTGAGCGGATTCTTTTGGATATTTTACCAAAAGCCTTTGCCATTGTAAAAGAAACAGCCCGCCGTTTTAAAGAGAATGACAGGCTGGAAGTTACCGCTTCCTTCTTCGACAGGGAAGTGGCTACCAGAAAGTCACATGTTGTCATTGAAGGTGACAAGGCTTATTGGAATACAACCTGGGATGTAATTGGTCAGCCTATTAAATGGAATATGCTGCATTATGATGTGCAGCTGATCGGTGGTGTGGTTCTGCACCAGGGTAAAATCTCCGAAATGGCGACCGGGGAAGGTAAAACGCTTGTTGCAACCCTTCCTGCTTTTCTTAATGCATTGGCTGGAAATGGCGTTCACATTGTAACAGTGAACGATTATCTGGCAAAACGTGATGCGGAATGGAACGCACCGCTTTTCGAATTCCACGGCATGAGCGTTGATTGTATCGACCGCCACCAGCCCAACACCATTGCCCGCAGGAATGCATACAAAGCTTCGCTAACCTACGGAACCAACAATGAATTCGGTTTTGACTATCTGCGTGACAACATGTCACGGACACCGGAGGAGCTTGTCCAGCGCAAGCACCATTTCGCAATGGTGGATGAGGTTGACTCCGTGTTGATTGACGATGCACGTACGCCATTGATTATCAGCGGGCCGGTTCCGCGCGGAGACGAACAGGAATATTTGGAGTTGAAACCACGTGTATCCAGGATCGTTGAGGCGCAGAAAAAGCTGGCGATGGATTTCCTAAATGATGCCAGAAAGAAAATTGCAGCCGGTGATAAAAAAGAAGGCGCACTTTCCCTGTTCCGCGCACATCGCGGGATGCCAAAATATAAACCTTTGATCAAATACCTGAGTGAATCAGGAATTAAGGCGCTGATGCAGGAATCGGAATCGATTTATCTTGCGGAAAACCAGAAGCTGATGCCGGTGGCCGATGAGCCGCTCTACTTCACGATCGACGAGCGTCATAACAGCATTGAATTAACTGAAAAAGGGATTGATTTCCTTACCGGCGAATCCGAAGAGACCAACTTCTTTATCCTACCCGACATTGCTGTTGATTTGGATGCAATTGAAAAAGATGCATCACTGAATGAGCAGGAACGCATTATCAGAAAAGAAGCATTAATCCGCGATTACTCTGTTAAAACTGCCCGTATCCACACTGTTAACCAACTTTTGAAAGCGTTCACGCTTTTCGAAAAAGACGTGGAATATGTGATCATGGACGGAAAGGTTAAGATCGTTGATGAGCAAACTGGTCGTATTATGGATGGCCGTCGTTACTCTGACGGTTTGCACCAGGCGATTGAAGCAAAGGAGAATGTGCGTGTTGAAGATGCGACGCAGACTTACGCGACGGTTACCTTGCAAAATTACTTCCGTATGTATCATAAGCTGGCCGGTATGACCGGAACAGCGGAGACTGAGGCAGGTGAATTCTGGGAAATCTATAAACTGGACGTGGTTTCGATCCCTACCAATGTCAATGCGGTTCGGAAAGATCATGAAGATAAAGTCTATCGTTCGGTTCGTGAAAAATACAATGCAGTAACAGACGAAATCGTGGAGCTTGTGGAAGCCGGACGGCCTGTTTTGGTGGGTACGACTTCGGTTGAAAATTCCGAGATTATCAGCCGGATGCTTACATTGAGAAAAATCCAGCACCAGGTTTTGAATGCCAAACAACACCAGCGTGAGGCGGAAGTTGTGACGGAAGCCGGTAAACCCGGAACTGTGACCATTGCCACCAACATGGCCGGTCGTGGAACAGACATTAAGCTGACGCCGGAAGCCAAAAAATCAGGTGGACTTGCCATTATTGGTACGGAACGCCACGAAAGCCGTCGCGTCGACAGGCAGCTGCGCGGCCGTTCCGGTCGTCAGGGTGACCCGGGTTCATCGCAATTCTTTGTTTCGTTGGAAGATAACCTGATGCGTTTGTTCGGCTCCGACCGGATGGCGAAGGTGATGGACAGAATGGGATTGGAAGAAGGCGAAGTGATCCAAAGCGGAATGATTACCAAATCCATTGAACGTGCGCAGAAAAAGGTTGAGGAAAACAACTTCGGCATGCGGAAGCGTCTTTTGGAATATGATGACGTCATGAACTATCAGCGTGATGCCATTTATACACGTCGCCGCAATGCATTGTTCGGAGAACGTCTGGCTGTTGACATTGCCAATACATTATATGATGTGTGTGACGAGCTTGTAAGCACAGCAAATTCTTATGCCGAGCTTGAATTAGCAGTGATCACCACATTAGGAATGGAAGTTCCATACAGCGAGTCGGAATACGGATCGTTGAAGCCAGCGGATCGTTCGCAGAAGCTTTATAATGCGGCTGAGAAACACTACCAGGACAAAAACGCGGCAATAGCGGCAAAAGCGTTGCCTGTTTTGAGTTCTATCAATGCTGAACGCGGTGCAACTATATCCGAGATTATGATTCCATTCAGCGATGGAATCCGTCAGACTGGCGTGGTTGTAGGCTTGAAAAAGGCCATTGAAAACGAAGGGAAAGAGATTACGAACGAGATGGAAAAAGCCATCGTCCTTTCGCTGATCGATCAGGAGTGGAAAGAGCATTTGCGCGAAATGGATGATCTGAAACAGTCCGTTCAGAATGCGGTGTTTGAACAAAAAGATCCATTGTTGATCTATAAATTCGAATCGGTTGAGCTGTTTAAGCGCTTCCTGAGCAAAGTGAATTTTGATATGATCTCCTTCCTGATGAAGGCAGATATTCCTCAGGAGGAGGAAGTTCCGGCAACTGCGGTTCAACAAACCGTGCGTCGTCCGGCTCCTGCGCCTGCGTTGCATACGAACCGCGAAGAGGACTTTGATGCTGAATTGGATGGCGGCCCGAGCGAGTACGCCCGCAATATGGAGTCTACAACGAAAGCGCAGCCTGTTCGCACCATTAAAATTGCAGATAGGAATCAGAAAGTGTCTGTTCAATATCGCGATGGCCGGATTTTACGCGATGTGAAATTTAAAAAAGTGGAGCAGGAGGTGAAGAACGGAGACTGTGTTGTGATCGAATAACCAGTCACAAAACATTAATAAATTGTGAAGCCCTGCCTTTCTGAATGGATTGGCAGGGCTTTTGATTGAAAGGAAATCAGTATTTATACGATATTTGTATTTTACAGCAAGTCATTAACGAAACATCACCCTGCATGAGACTGCACAAAGAAGGTTACACCATCATGGCCGTTACAGCCATTATATTGATACTGATAAACTTAGGCATATATTATATGCTGCCTGACGGTTATTGGATCCCAAGATTGGTGTTGGTTGGCAGTGTGATCGTTTTCATTCTTGTTGTTCAGTTTTTCCGAGTGCCCTCGCGTGTTGTCTATAAAAGCGACCGGCAAATTGTAGCTCCTTGTGATGGAAAAGTGGTTGTAATCGAGGAAGTGGTTGAAAGTGAATATTTTAAAGGCCCCAGGAGGCAGATCAGCATTTTTATGTCTCCATTGAATGTGCATATCAACTGGAACCCGATCAGCGGAGTAATTCAATATTTTAAATATCATCCAGGACTTTATCTTGTAGCCTGGCACCCCAAATCAAGCACGGATAATGAGCGTACAACCATTGTAATTAAAACCATTGAAGGCATCGAAATTCTTTTCCGCCAAATAGCAGGCGCCGCCGCACGCCGCATACGCTGGTATGTGAAGGAAGGCGATCAGGTGGAGCAGAGCACAGAAATGGGCTTTATCAAGTTTGGATCGCGTGTGGATATTTTCTTGCCGCTGGATGCGGAAGTAAAGGTTAATTTGCAGGACAAAACAGTCGGCAGCGTAACTGTCCTCGCGGAATTAAAATAATCGCCAGCTCAAAATTTGCTGCAGGAATCCGGGAACCGCGCTGGGGTAAACCACAGCCATGAACACAAACCCGAAAATCGCCCCAACCATGTGCGCGCTGTGGTTCACATAACTTGTTCCGCGCTTGGATTCGTAAAATGAATATCCCAAAAAGAGCAAGCCGAAGATAAACCCGGGCATACAGATAAAGAAATACAGACAAACCTGCATTAACGGAGAATAAAGGATGGCTGCAAACAGCACAGCCGAAACGCCCCCGGAAGCTCCTAGTGAATTGTATTTAGAGTTGTTCCGGTGTTTTAAAAATGTTGGAATATCGGAAACAATGATCCCGACAATGTACAGGAACAGGAAATAGATTGTTCCGCTCGGCCCGAAAAGCATACTAAAAAGCCTTTCAATCCCTTCGCCTACAAACCATAAACTCAGCATATTAAAGATCAAATGCCCAAAATCGGCATGAATGAAGCCGGATGTTACGAAACGGTAATATTCGTTGCGCTGCGTGACTTTATAGGGATTCAGGATCAGTTTTTCCATTAAACTATAATTGTTCAATGCATAATAACTGATGCCGGATGTAATGATGACGAGTATGAGGGTTATGGACATGTTCGGTTTTTAAATGTTTGAATGGCTGTTATTTTTCACGCTCAACCAATTGCTCTGCAAATTGCAGCAATGGCTGTTTTCTTTCTTCATCTATTTTCAGTGCGTGCAGGCCTGAAAGCCCTTTTGTAAAATATTCCTGGATCTTCTGTTCCGTAAATGCGCGGATGCCTAGTTCTTCATAAATGGCCGTTACGCCAGCCACTTTTTCCTGCTTGTCAAAAGTTTCCAGACCGATCCATTTGTCCAGTTCGATTTTTGAATCGTTATCTGCCTTGGACAATGCTTCAATCAATAGGAATGTCTTTTTATTGGAAATAATGTCGCCACCCACTTGCTTGCCAAACTTGTCGGGATCGCCGTAAACGTCCAGAAGATCATCTTTCAATTGAAAACCAATCCCCATATTTTCGCCGGCAGAATACAAAAGCTGAATGGATTCTTCATCAGCTCCACCGATAATTCCACCGAGTTCCAATGCAAAGCCCAGCAAAACCGATGTTTTCAGACGGATCATTCCCAGATATTCCTCTTCGGTAACGTCCCAGCGGGTTTCAAAATTCATATCCAACTGCTGACCTTCGCAAACTTCTGCCGCTGTTTTATTAAATCTTTCCAAAACACGACGCAGTTTTTCGGCCGGAATGTCCAGCAAAAGGTCATATGCCTTGATCAGCATGACATCTCCTGATAAAATCGCCGTATTTGCATTCCATTTTTCATGAACCGTCGCCTTGCCTCTTCGTAGCGGCGCCTGATCCATAATGTCGTCGTGCATTAAAGTGAAATTGTGAAAAAGCTCCACCGCCATGGCTGGTTTAATGGAATTTTCCCAATTGTCGGAATATATAGAAGCGGCAAGCAAGGTTAATAACGGACGAAAACGTTTCCCGCCAAGCGACATAATGTAGCGGATAGGCTCGTAAAGCTCAGTGGGATGTTCGCCGTAGGATTGTTTCTCAAATTCAATTTGCAGCGTTTGCAGTAATTGTTCGGGTTTAATCATTCGCAGAGTAAAAAAGATCCGTTCAGATAAATCTGACGGGTAAAATAGTAACGTTTTGATTTGATCAGATATGTATGCAAAGTAGGGAAAATTAATAACTTTGAGATTCCGCCCATCATATATTAATTCACCCGGCATGCCTTTTCATCAATATTTCAACGGAGAAATTCTTCCTATTGACAGTCCGATTTTTAAAACCAATGATCTTGGATTGCTCCGTGGTTTTGGGCTTTTTGACTATTTCAGGACCTATAATGGCGTGCCCTTCCGGTGGGACGATTACTGGCAGCGGTTTGAAAATTCAGCCAGGCTGCTGAAACTTACATTGCCCGTAACGCAACAGGAAACGGAGAAAGCACTAGCCGATCTGTATGCATTGTCGGGTGAGCGGGAAGTTGCTTTTCGCTTTGTCCTGACCGGCGGTTATTCGCCCGACAGCGTGAATGTTGTGGAGCCTAATTTTTTGATCAGGACGGAAGCATTGCCACAGGACAATCCTGCCGGCCGTTTGAAAGGCATTAAAGTTTTGCCTTATGACTATGTGCGTGACTTGCCGGAAGTAAAAACGACAAATTACGTCCATATGGTTTTAATGGCGGATGAATTGCGACGTCAGCAGGCGGCCGACCTGCTTTTTCATAAAGAAGGAGAGGTTAGTGAGCTGACGAGAAGCAATATTTTCATTTTCCAGGGCGACAAGCTCATTACTTCCGACCGCAACATTCTTAAAGGCATTACAAGAAAAGTCGTTATGGAGCTTGCGAAACCACATTTTGAAGTGCAGGTCAGGCCGGTTTTGTATAAAGAGGTGATTTTGGCGGACGAGGTTTTTACGACCAGCACTACCAAGTGGGTTATGCCCGTTGTTCAAATTGGCGACTTGCCGGTTGGCAGCGGAGAAGCCGGAAAACGGACGCTTTTCTTGCAGCAGTTATTCGAAAAGCTTGTTGCTGATTGGGGTAAATAAAAAAAGTGGCGAGCCAGATGGCTGCCACTTTCCTATTCTTGTAATAAGCTAGAATTTATTTAGGCGCATTCGGTGAATCTTTGTTTACGATGGGCCAAACGCCAGGTCTCGGAACGCTGACGCCTTTGGTCATGCCTCTTTTCATCTCGTCAGGTCCAAAATAGTAAAGCGGCCATCCTTTATAGGTAAGTTGTTTTTTTCCAAAAACATCAATGGTTGCAAACAATGCCTTGTCCACACCGGTTGGAATGCCTTTAATCTCGTCTGCAATGTAGATTGGCCAGGTTTTATCCTTCTCAGGATCATTGGTTGTCCAGTTGTTGATTCCTGATGAATCGCGTGCAAACGCATACAATGTTCTTCCCATGCCGTCCACAAAAAACTGCGTTTCTCCGGTTCCTTCCGTCAAATCGGGTTTGTAGGATTTCCCGTCATTACCAACGAGCTGCGCGTTGGCCAGCATAACCGTGTAATCCGTTTTGGCGACAAACCATATTCCATTCACATTCTCACCTTTCACTTCGCCAGCAGCTGCATCATCTTTGAAATAATACAAAGGCCATCCTTTATAAGTGGTTTGTGGTTTGCCGTCAGCACGGGTAATGTTCGCGAAATCACTGGCAGTTAAGCCACCGTCGATTTTGAGTTTACTAAGATCAGTCACAGCAAAAACCGGCCAGTTCACTTCACAATTGCCGGAGCATGCGGAGTTTCCATTAGCGTCTTTCGAAAAGAAATACAGTGTTTTGCCATCCTTATCAGTCAAAATTTTCCCCAAAGTAGCGTTGTCTTTGAGCTGAATGTCGTTGGTAACCGCCGGGATTGGATCAGGGTTCGGGTCATCGTCCGAGCAGGCTATGACGACGGACATGACGAATCCCAGGGCAAAGACCGTACGGGAAAGGTTGAAGATTTTCATCGGATTCAAATTTTTATTGTTAGAGATGAATTGGTTTGTCGTGAATACGAGCAAAGCCGTCCGATGGTTGCGTACAAAAAAAGCATAACCGTGGCTATGCTTTTCATTCAATATTATTTAGATTTTAACTCCAACCCTGGGCAGTAATCGGCACCCGGCTGTCACCTTTGGTATGCAGCACAATTTCTTCTTTATCGCCCGTGATATAGCCTATGAAGCTGATTTTGGGATTATTTTTAATCAAATCATAGGAAGCCTGTGAAACGGTGAAAAGCAATTCATAATCTTCCCCTCCGTTCATGGCCGCAGTGATCGGCCCAATGTTCAGTTCCGAAGCCGCCAGGTAAGTTTGCTCGTCAATAGGAATCCGCTCTTCAAAAACCACCGCGCCCACACCTGATTGCGCACATATGTGAAGCAGATCCGAAGCCAGTCCGTCAGAAACATCGATCATGGAAGTGGGCAGTACGCCTGCTTCCGCCAGCTCGTATATGACGTCCATACGCGCTTCCGGCCGAAGCTGGCGCTGAATTACATAATCCTTTCCTTCCAGTTCCGGCTGCATATCAGGGTTAGCCAGGAAAACCTGCTTCTCTCTTTCCAGCAACTGCAAACCCAGATAAGCGCCGCCCAAATCACCCGTAACACACAGCAGATCGTTGGGTTTTGCAGTGTTCCTGTAAGTAATTTTATCTTTATTAACCTTCCCGAAAACGCTTACAGAGATAAGCAATCCGGACCGCGACGATGATGTATCCCCGCCAACCAGGTCCACATTAAAATCCGCGCAAGCCACTTTCATTCCTTCATACAATTCATCTATCGCTTCCAATGAAAACCGGTTGCTCAATGCCAGGTTCACAGTAACTTGTCTCGGAATTCCGTTCATGGCCGCTATGTCCGAAACATTGACAGAGATGGCTTTGTAACCCAAATGTTTCAAAGGGAAAAATGTCAGATCAAAGTGCACGCCTTCCAGCAGCAGATCGGACGATAGCAAACCATATTCCTCTCCTGCATCAATGACCGCCGCATCGTCACCAATTCCCCTGATTGTATCCGGTAATATCGTTTTTATTCCGCTATTTATTCTTTTTATGAGCCCGAACTCACCCAGGCTGCTTATTTCAGTTCTTGTTTCCATGGTGCAAAATTAGCTAAAAAAAAGCGAAGCCACTTTCTGGTAGAAATGGCTTCGCTATATGATGGTTTATCTCAAAAGCATTTTAAAATGCCAGTGGATAAGATTATGGATTGCTTAATGTGTATTCGTTGATTGTTCCACCTGTTTTAGGACTGGTTTTCAGTCTGGTAAGGATCAATCTCGCGTCATCCAGTGATGTGATCGTAAATTCAATGGTTCCGCCGCTTCCGGTTGGCTGAGGAGTCAACTCTTTAAGGATCAGCTTTGAATCTCCGTCCAGTTCCCAGGTCCCGCTGAATGTGCTGCCGTCGAACTCCGTATAGGAAACCGTTTTGGTGCCCGATGCATCATTCAATGTCAGCCTGAAAGCCGAGTAAGCGGGAACAGCGTTGGTGGAACCTCCTCTGGTGTAAACAACAGTTGGCCCGTGCTTAACAGATTCCGCCGTCCAGGCCTTCGCAATGCGTTCTGAAACGGGTTTCACTTTTTTCTTACATCCGGTTGCAATCAGGGTCAGTGCCAGTATTGTACACCAAATTAAAGAGTAACTTTTTTTCATATTTCTATTGCTTGAATTTCTTTTACAGAACGCCAAGTTCTTACATTTTAGTCTTATTATCAAAATATTCATCCAAGATCATTTTTAATTTCGAACCGAAAAACCGTTATCACTAAATTGCGGGCCAAATGGCAGTAATGAAAGAATATACAAAAGCGCAGCTTGCGCTCAGAAACGGACAGGACCGGGAAGAAATCTGGTGCGCGTATAAAGGCATTATATATGATGTGGGCTCATCAAGACTTTGGCGAAACGGGCATCATTACGAACATTGGGCAGGGCAGGACCTGACCAAAGAATTGGGCGACGCGCCGCACACAGAAAAGGTTTTTGAGCGTTTCAGCGCCATCGGAAAATTGCAGTCACCGGAAAAATAATCCATGCAGAAATCATATTTAATAGCCGACAGCGGATCGACGAAGACGGATTGGGTCATTAAAAATTCATCAGGAGAACATTCGTTCCAATCGGCCGGGATCAATCCGTTTTATCAAACTGCGGAGGAAATCATTCCGGTTTTGGAAAAAGAAGTGATTCCTAATTTAATGGGGACGGTTGGTAAAATCTACTTTTTCGGTGCAGGTTGTGCGGACGAAAAGACTAGTAGGCCGGTTTTTGATGCATTGACCAAATGTATTTCTTCTGCCGACATGATAGAAGTCGCTTCGGATATGCTGGGCGCTGCGCGTGGGTTGTGCGGGCATGAGGCGGGTTTGGCCTGTATTTTGGGAACGGGTGCCAATAATGCTTTTTATGATGGCACCAACATTGTTCGCTCGATTGGTTCCCTGGGTTTCTGGCTGGGTGATGAAGGAAGCGGTTCCTACCTAGGGAAAACATTGGTTGTTCACTTTTTACAAAATGAGTTGCCGGAACATTTACATTTAAAGTTTGCCGCGCAATTTCCAGAGGTTAACCGGCTTTCCGTTTTGGAAAATGCTTATAAAAAACCTTATCCTAACCGTTATTTCGCTTCTTTTTCAAAGTTTATAGCAGAGAACAAATCGGATCCATTTTTAGAAAACGTGGTTTCAAGCGCTTTCGCGATTTTTGCCAAAAAATACATTTGTAAACATCCGGAAGCACAAACCGTCCCCATTCATTTCACAGGATCAGTTGCCTATTATTATCAGGATATTTTGAAGAATGTGCTCGAAATCCTGAATTTGAAGCCGGGACGCATTCTGCGTTCGCCGCTGGAAGGACTTTTGCAGTATTATTCCTGATCTTTCACAATAATCAAAGCAATGAACGTTTAACCTGCGCCATGTCAAGACGTACCATTCAGTCCCTCACCATTTTTTCTGCTGTGCTCATCATTGGTGTGGTGATTACGCAGATCTATTGGGTGAAGCAGGCGCTGGATCTCAGGCACAGGCAGTTTAACCAAAATGCGCACGTTGCATTGCAGGATGTGGCTACCAAGCTCGCGAAAGTGAATGGTGTTATGCAAAGCGTCAATCCTGTGGAACAATTATCGCCTCAATATTTTTTGGTGAATACCAATGCTACCACACAACCGGACCTGCTGGAAAATTTTATCAAAGACAGTTTTCAAAAAAATAACCTGATCACTGATTTCGAGGTTGGGATTTACGATTGTACGACCAACCGGATGCGCTATGGCATGTCGCTGAGCACGAAAAACAATGATAAGATCCCTACGCCCACTTCCAATTGGATTAAAACAGATAAATATCCCTATTATTTCGGTGTGCGCTTTCCTGAACAGGACACGTATTTTGCGGGCACCATCAATGGAGCGATATGGTCTTCTGTCCTGGTTTTAGTTGCCGTTTCGTTTTTTGCTTATGCGCTTTTTGTGATTTTGAGACAAAAACAATTGTCGGAAGTGCAGCGGGATTTCGTCAATAATATGACACACGAACTGCAAACGCCGATTTCAACCATTCGCATTGCGGCGGATGTTCTGAATTCCGACAACATTGTCAATCAGCCGAAACGGCATAAAAGATATGTCCAGATTGTCCAGGATGAGATTTTGCGGTTGCAGGGACAAGTAGAAATGGTGCTCTCCATGGCAAAAGCAGAACGGAATGCATTGACTTTGCAAAAAGAAATGATGCGCTCGGAAGACATTATCGAATCAGTTTTGCTGCCATTTGAAAACAAGATCACCTTTCTGAACCATGCGGCGAACACATTGATAGAAGCGGACCCATTTCATTTCAGATGCATGATCAATAACCTGATCGACAATGCATTGAAATATTCCAACGAAACGCCTGACGTGAAAATCGAGACTTACAATAAAGGTAAATGCTTGGTTATAGCTGTGCAGGATCATGGCATTGGCATTGCGCCGGAATATCGTAAAAAGATCTTCAACCAGTTTTTCCGCATTCCATATGGCGATGTGCACAATGCGAAAGGGTTCGGCATCGGGCTCAGTTACGTGAAACAGATCGTCCGTGCGCATCACTGGAAGCTTGACCTCGAAAGCGAGCTTGGAAAAGGAAGCACATTTAAAATATCAATTCCCCAGAAACAAGCCTAAATGAAAAAACGAATATTGTACGTCGAGGACGATCCGAACCTGGCATTTGCGACGAAAGACAACCTGGAAGAGTATGATTATGAAGTAATTCACGCGCCCGACGGCATCAAAGCATTGGAATATTTCGGGAAGGATCATTTCGATATCTGCGTGCTGGATATTATGCTCCCTAAGATGGACGGATTCACATTAGCCGAAAAAATCCGTAATTCCGACAGCCAGGTGCCCATCCTGTTTCTCACCGCGCGCGCTTTGCAGGAAGATAAGATCAAAGGCCTCAAACTCGGCGCGGACGATTATATTACCAAGCCATTCAGCATTGAAGAGCTCAAATTGCGTATTGACGTATTTTTAAGGCGCAGCAAATCCGAGGAGCCTTTAGTAGCAAAAGCAGATTCCAGCAAGGTCGGGAAATATACTTTCGACTTTCAAAAGCTGACATTGGCCATTAACGGAAGCAGCCAAAACCTGACATTCAGAGAAGCGGAAGTGCTGAAATTTCTGGCGGAAAGGCCCGATCAGGTAATTCGCCGGGATGAATTATTGAAGGCGATCTGGGGCGATGACGATTATTTTATGGGGCGCAGCCTGGATGTGTTTATTTCGAGACTAAGGAAATATTTATCGGCCGATCCGGATATTAAAATTGATAATATTCACGGTGTAGGGTTCAGAATGAGGTGGTAAGCCAATTTTTTGAAAATATGTTTTACAAAAGTTTGCTCAAAAAAAATTAATAACGCATCTTTGCACCCTCATTTGGAAAAAATTGCAAGTTATGGCTAAGGTTTGTCAAATTACAGGTAAAAGAACTCGCGTTGGAAATAACGTTTCTCACGCTAACAATAAAACAAAGCGTAAATTCTTCCCGAATTTGCAAAAGAAACGTTTCTTCCTTCCTTCGACAGGAGAGTGGGTTACGTTGAAAGTAGCTACTTCTGCACTTCGTACTATCAACAAGAATGGTATCGAAGCAACGATTCAAAAAGCATACGACAAAGGAACACTTACGTTCTAAAAATATTTACGAGTTTGAAAAGGGCTTCTCCTATCCGGGAAGTCCTTTTTTCATGCGCCGTGCGCTCCACTCCATAACGATTGCAAGATGGCGGGTTCCGAAGGCATTTTTCTTTCGCTAGGCTCTAATTTGGGCGACAGGCAAGCTACGCTTGCGTCTGCGCGGGAAGAAATTGCAAAAAGGATCGGCACGATATCCGGCGAGTCTTCCGTTTACGAAACAGAACCCTGGGGCCTTGCCGACCAGCCTGCGTTCCTGAACCAGGTTATCCGCGTTGAAACCGCGCTTGCTCCCGAAGAAGTTTTAAGGATCATCCTGGACATCGAGCACGAACTCGGCCGTGTCCGCCACGAGCGCTGGGGAGCGCGCGTCATTGACATTGATTTGCTGTATTACAATGCATTGGTGCTCGACAGCGCAAGCCTGACATTACCCCATCCCCGCCTCCAGGACCGCCTTTTTAACCTGATTCCCCTTACGGAAATTGCTCCTGATTTTATAAACCCGCTTCTCAAAAAAACGTCTCTTGAACTGTTGCAAATGTGCACGGATGATGGCGTTGTGTCAAAAATTTCATAAAAAAATACTATTTCCGTTTTAGCCTTCGGTTTTTGAGTTTTAGCCATTTATTCCGTTTTTTGGCCGGTTCATCACTTTTTTCTGTTATATGAAGTTGATTTACACGTGCTTTACCGGCTCCTAGCATGACTCTCAAAAAAACTTTTGAAGTATTTAAAAAGGGTATACGTCTCTAAGGTTGTCATCAGAATAGGAAAAGTTCAATAATGAAATCAAAGCCCATGAAAAACAAAGTACTCGCTCAATGTATTCTCTTGCTCTTCTTTTGTGTCAGCGCATTTGCGCAAAACCGGCACACTGTCAGCGGTTATGTAAAAGACCAGTCAAATGGTGAAGGTCTGATCGGAGTTTCTGTCTATGTTCGCGAAGCCGAGACCGGCGTAGTGACGAACCCTTACGGTTTTTATTCCCTGACTCTTCCGGAGGGGAATTATACGCTTGTATTCTCATATATAGGTTACCAAAAAGTTGAAAAAACTGCCAATCTGGACTCCGACAAGACTGTCAGCATCGAAATGTCTGATGAAAGCACCGATTTGCAGGAAGTCACAATCTCTACACAAAAGGAAGACGAAAATGTGAAGAGCATTGAAATGTCTGTTAATAAGGTGGAAATGAAGACAATCCGCAAAATGCCGGCATTACTAGGTGAGGTGGATCTGATCCGCAGCATTCAATTACTGCCTGGGGTTACTTCGGTTGGGGAAGGTGCTTCCGGTTTTAATGTGCGGGGTGGGGATATTTCTCAAAATCTTGTGCTCCTGGACGAAGCGCCGGTTTACAATTCTTCCCATTTATTCGGATTCTTTTCGGTTTTCAATCCCGATGCGGTTAAGGATGTAAAGTTGATAAAAGGCGGAATTCCTTCACTTTATGGCGGGCGTATTTCTTCCATTCTGGATGTCAGGATGAAGGAAGGAAATGCTAAGAAGCGGGAGATCAATGGCGGGATCGGGTCTATTTTTTCAAGGTTAACCTATGAACAACCATTTGCAAAAGGAAAAGGCTCGTTCATCGTTGCCGGTCGCAGGTCTTACATTGATGTTTTGGCCAAACCATTTTTGAATTCGGACCTGAAAGATTCCAAGTTCTTTTTCTATGATCTTACGGCCAAAGTGAATTATAAAATTGGAGAAAAGGACACATTCTTTGCCTCGGGTTATTTTGGTAAAGATGTTTTTGGTGGCGGTGATTTTGGATTCGGATGGGGTAATGCAACCGCCACAGCGCGCTGGAATCACGTTTTTTCCAACAAATTATTCATGAACCTGACCGGTTATTACAGCAATTACGATTACAATCTGGGGCAGAACCAAAACAAGCCCGATGCAAAAGACAGGTTTGATTGGAAATCCAAGATCATCAGCACGAGCATTAAGCCGGATTTTACATTCTACATTACACCGAACAACCAACTGACATTCGGCGGGCAATACATTTATTATGATACGCGCCCCGGAAAGGCCATTGCAGTTTCGGAAGGGCAAAGTACAGATATTAGCCTCGAACCGCGCTACGCTGATGAATCCGCTTTGTATATAGGCAATGAACAGAAGTTCGGTGACAAGATTTCGCTGCAATATGGTTTGCGTTATTCTTATTTCAGAAGCTTAGGGCCGGGGACGGAATATGATTATCTGGAAGTTGAAAAAGGGCAAAGGAAGTATCCGGTTTTTCCCGGTAATACATATAAAAAAGGAGACGTAATCAAAAGTTACGGAAACTGGGAGCCACGGGCGTCTTTGAACATTGGGATTACCAAAGATGCCTCTATCAAAGCCAGCTACAACCGGACCGCACAATATCTGCATTTGCTTTCCAACACAGCTGCCAGCTCACCATTGGACGTCTGGACTTTGAGCTCGACAACCATCCTGCCTGAAAAGGCGGATCAGGTTGCATTGGGTTGGTTTCAGAATTTCAGCAACAACATGTATGAGGCTTCTGTTGAGGTTTATTACAAAAAACTTTATAACCAGATCGACTATGTTCCGGGCTCGGAATTGCTGCTCAATGAATTCGTTGCAGGCGACCTGCTTACAGGAAAAGGTCGGGCCTACGGAGCTGAATTTTATCTAAAAAAGAACAAAGGAAAACTAACCGGCTGGGTGAGTTACACATTGGCCCGGACCGAGCGGCTCGTTGAGACCATTAACAACAATGATTGGTTTCCGGCCAGATTTGACAAACCACATAATTTCACTTCGGTTGCCATTTATGAAATGCGTAAACGTTTGTCTCTTTCAGCCAACTTTACAATCATGTCCGGCACGCCAGCCACATTCCCGACAAACCGTTACGACTACCAGGGCTGGCCGATCGCTAATAATTATAATGGTTTAAGGAACAACAACCGCATTCCGGCATATCACCGCCTGGATCTGGCAGCAACATTGAAATCCAAGAAAAAGCTTTTCAATTCAGGACAAGGCGAGTGGGTTTTCTCTATATATAATGTTTATAATCGCCGCAACCCCTTCTCGGTCTACACCCGTGCCAATGAGGACACCCCGCTTAAAACGGAAGCAGTTCGTTATTCGGTGATCGGGAGCATGATTCCGGCTATTACTTACAATTTTAAATTTTAAAGAAAGTAAACTCATCATTGGTAGAAATCATTGCTATGAAGAAGATATCAGATATTTTATTTATAAAAAAAATAGCCGTACTCCCGGTTTTATTGGCATCATTGATCTTCCTTTCTGGTTGCGAAGATGTTATTGACCTGGAAACAGAGACTGGTCCGCAGCAGCTTGTGGTGGACGGTTGGGTCACTAATCAGCCCGGTCCGCAAACCATAAAGCTGAACTGGTCAGCTGGATATTTCAACAACGGTCCTGCAACACCAGTTTTAGGTGCCGAAGTGACAGTAACCGACGACAAAGGCAAGGTCTTCAAGTTTGAAGATTTGGCTGGAAACGGTCAGTATATTTGGGGGAAAACCAATACAGACACATTAGGCAGGATTGGTCGCACTTATGCATTGCAGATTAAAAACCAGTCTGATATTTATACTGCATCCAGTGAACTGAAACGGGTTCCGACAGTCGATTCGATCGTGTATCGCAAGGAAAAGCTGCCATTTGAGCCGGATAAAGGCCCCAAGGAAGGTTATGTCGCTCAATTTTATGCCAGGGACTTTGTTGGTGAAGGTGACACTTACTGGATCAAGCCGCTCGTGAACGGCAAGCCGGCAACGGAAAAAGCGGTCAACATTTCCATTGCTTATGATGCAGCTTTTGGGGCTGGCGCACCATCCGACGGCTTAATTTTCATTCTTCCTATCAGAGAGTCGCTCACAGTTGATTCACTTTACTCGGCGGGAGCGTCTGTAGGCGTAGAGTTGCACAGCATTAGCAATGAGACATTTGAGTTTTTGAAACAGATCAGAGAACAAGCTGCGAATGGAGGACTTTTTGCTGTTCCCAACTCGAATATCAAGTCGAATGTCAAAAACTCGAATCCAAATGGAATGAAGGCACTGGGCTTTTTCAGCGCTTCGGCGGTAAGCCGGAAGCAAACGATCATTGATCCTGAAAAGGCGCGTCCGGACGAGGATTAATTTCTTGAAAAACACTCTTGATCCACTGGTAAACGCGTTTTGCCAGTGGATTTTTGTTATATTTCATTTTTATAAAATATCATGATGAAACGAAATTTACTGATCCTCCTCGTACTTTTTGCAACGCCTGCTTTCGCGCAACAACGCGCGCGTGAGCTGGGAATCAAAATCGGTGTGCTGCCGACCGGATCACTGAATGCGATCACGGATGTGGGTGGAGTGAAAGTAGGTCAGGTGACATTGCGGGAAGGCGCCGACGTGCGCACAGGCGTAACAGCCATTATGCCGCACGATGGAAATTTGTTTCAGCAAAAAGTGCCGGCAGCCATTTATATCGGCAACGGCTTTGGCAAACTCACGGGTTACTCGCAAGTTGAAGAACTTGGCACCATTGAAACGCCTATTCTTCTCACCAACACATTGAGCGTCCCAACCGTCGCTGACGCCATCATTGACTGGACATTAGGCCAGCAGGGCAACGAAAACGTGCGATCGCTGAACCCGGTTGTGGGAGAAACCAATGATGGTTTTCTGAACGACATTCGCGGGCGTCACGTACGTAAGGAGCATGTACTCAATGCATTGGCGCAAGCGCAAAACGGCCCGGTTGCAGAAGGTAATGTGGGGGCAGGAACGGGGACAGTTTGTTTTAATTTTAAAGGAGGCATTGGAACCGCATCGAGAAAGCTTCCTGCCAATCTCGGCGGCTACACGGTTGGTGTTTTAGTGCAAACAAATTTTGGCGGGGTTTTGAAGGTCAACGGCGTTCCGGTGGGGGAGGAACTGGGGAAATTTGCATTTAAAGAATCACTAGATAAAACTTCCGACGGCTCGTGCATGATGGTGGTGGCCACGGATGCGCCGCTGGATGCAAGAAATTTGAAAAGGCTTGCAAAACGGGCGATTATGGGCCTCGCACAAACCGGCGGGATCGCATCGAATGGCAGCGGAGATTATGTGATCGCATTTTCAACGGCCAATCGCATGCTTCACGAAATGCCGGAACGTACTTTTGGCGCTACTTATCTTCATAACGATGCTATCAGCCCGCTTTTTCTGGCCGTTATAGAGTCCACCGAAGAAGCAATCATCAATTCACTCGTGATGGCGCAAACCAGCGAAGGGACGCAAGGCCACAAAGTAGAAGAACTTCCCAAAGAGCAGCTTCTTGAAATTATGAAGAAGTACGGAAGGTTGAAATAATGTCGCAACGACCAGCCATAGCGGCGGTGTTTAAAAAAATAGTTTGCGTTTGTGATTTTTTAGATTAAAATTTGCCGTTTAATAAGAGATCTGAATTCGAAGTGAAAGCGCAAAGAGTTATTAATCAGACAATGAGCTTCATGCTTGCCATCATGCTGTTGATGGTTGCGGGAATGCGTTCATGGTCTGATCAATCGGATTCAGCGCAAAAACACGTTGCACACGCCAAAGAGATTGGTAAGGATCTTACAAAAAACGCCTCCCAGTCGCCGGAGCAAAGCCAGGCAAAAGTTAGTGCATTGTCCCTGGACGCGGTTATTACGCCCGCATTATCATTTGATTTTTCCCATTATTTCTACTTTTTACCCCAGCCCGTCTGGCATTTCGTAGCCAGTGCATCGGTTGTCCCGGTTGTTTTCAGGGAATCTGTATTTCTTTTTTCCTATTTCCATAGGATCTTCGGTCGGTATATAGTCACCAACGCCCCTTAATGCCGTTTTCTCCGCGCAGGCATGCTGCGGCAGACTTCACTGCTTTTATATTATTGGATCTTACTAATGGGCTGAGCGCCTGTTGTTTGTTGCATCTGATCTATCTGCTGCATGAAGCTTGCGGAAATGCTTCTTTTAATCTTTCAGGAATATCACTTTAATTTTTTCAATACATAATAATGGCTAATAAGAACGGAATTATCGGGCTAACCATCGTGATCGCCCTGATTAGCGTCTATTATCTCTCCTTTACATTTGTATCACGTAACATTAAAGCCAAATCGGTGGCTTATGCAACGGATGCGAAAGGGGAAGTAGACCTGGCAAAAAAACAACGTTACATCGACTCGCTGTGGCGCGAGGATGTGTATATCGGTCATACTCTGCAGGAAGTAATGGAACGTGAACTGAACCTTGGTCTTGATTTGCAGGGTGGTATGCACGTAGTGATGGAAGTGGCTCCTGCTGACATTTTGAAAGGAATGGCCGGTGGAAATGCGCGCAGCGCGGCGTTCCAAACTGCATTGCGGAAAGCAGGCGAGGATAAAGCGGCCAGCAACAGTGCATTTATCAATCGCTTTGCAGCTGCATATAAAGAAGCGGCTCCTAATTCAAGCCTGGCCGGCATTTTCGCGACAAGCTCAAACAGAGGCAAGATCAGCAGCAGCTCGTCTGACGGTGATGTGATCAAAATGCTTAATACTGAGGTGAATGGTTCCATCGACCGTGCATTCCAGATCACACAGGCCCGTATTGACAAGTTTGGTGTAACAAACCCTAACATTCAGCGTCTGCCTGGCCAGAACCGTATTTTGGTTGAGCTTCCGGGTGTTGATAATCCTGAGCGTGTGCGTCGTTTGCTATCCGGTGCTGCAAAACTGGAATTCTCCGAGGTTTACCTGACCAACGAACTGGCTTCTGGACTGGATGGCTTGGGGAAATATTTGGCTAAGCAGGAAGAAATTAAAAAAGCAACAGGGAAACCAGCTGTTGGCGCACCGGCTGCAACCGATACAACCAAGAAAACAGACGGAGGCCTGGCTGCCCAATTGGCACAGAAGACCTCTGATTCAACTGCAACTGACTCTTCTGCACTAGCTGCTCAAAGTGCTGCTTTGACCAACTTATTCGTTCCAATGCCACAAGGTCTGGGCGTTTTCCTGAAAGATACGGCACGCGCAAACGAAATTCTTAACCGTCCGGAAGTGAAATCACTGTTCCCTGCGGATCTTGTATTCATGTGGGACCGTAAAGGAACAGAAGGTGTAAATAACCAGCTGATCCTGCCATTATATTTTATTAAAAAGCAAAATGGCCAGGCTGCAATGGAAGGTGACGTGATCGTGGATGCAACGCACGACTACGATGAGCGTGGCCGCCCGGAGGTGACTATGCGTATGAATGGCGAAGGCGCACGTAAATGGCGTACATTAACGGCCCGCAGCGTAGGCCGTCCGGTTGCGATTATCATCGATAACCTGGTTTACACGGCTCCAACTGTACAAGGCGAGATTCCTAATGGTAACTCAAGCATTACGGGAAGCTTCACTGTGGAAGAGACAAAAGATATGTCCAATGTCTTGAAAGCGGGTAAGTTGCCTGCTCCTACGCACATTGTTGAAGAAGCGGTCGTAGGTTCTTCGCTGGGAGCTGAGGCTATCAATGACGGACTTATTTCATCTGCGGTTGGTTTGCTGATCGTTTTGGTTTTCATGGTTGCTTATTACAGCCGTGCAGGATGGATCGCCGATATCGCATTGCTGATCAACTTGTTCTTCCTTTTGGGCGTCATGGCTTCTTTGGGAGCGGTTTTAACGCTGTCGGGTATTGCGGGTATAGTGCTTTCCATTGGTATGGCCGTGGATGCGAACGTGCTTATTTATGAAGGTATTAAAGTTGAGCTGGAGGAAGGAAAACCTTTCGCGCAAGCGGTTCGGGATGGTTTTAAACATTCACTTACAGCTATCATTGACTCCAATGTTACGACGTTGCTAACGGGTATCATCCTTTACACGTTCGGAACCGGGCTTGTTCTTGGATTTGCAACCACATTGGTTCTGGGTTTGCTTACGTCTTTGTTCTGCGCAATATTTATTACACGTTTGTTCCTTGAACAGCAGATCAAAAGCGGAAAAGTCTTCCATTTTTATTCAGGCTTAACCAAAAACTGGTTTAAGGACAACCATTTCGATTTCGTTTCACAGCGTCGTCGTTTTTACATTATCTCCGCAGTCATTATTGCCGTGGGGATAGGTTCATTCATTTTTAAAGGATTTGGTCTGGGTATCGACTTCAAAGGCGGACGTTCCTATGTGGTTCGTTTTGAAGAATCCGTTGATGCTGATAAGCTGAGAAGCATTATGGATGCGGATCTTGGCTCGACTACTGAAGTAAAAACATTCGGTGGACAGGATCAGGTGAAAATTACAACTGCTTACCTGATTGAGGAAACATCTACGGATGCAGATCAAAAGGCAGAGGCTAAAATTATGGCTGGTGTTAAGAAAATTCCGAACAATCCAGCTAAAATCGTTAGCTCGAACAAAGTAGGGCCTACCATGGCGAATGACACGCTTTGGTCTGCCGTTTACGCAATCCTGCTCGCGCTGGCTGCTAACTTCGTTTACATTTTTATTCGTTTCAAAAGGGTTGCGTTCAGTTATGGAGCGGTTGTGTCCCTGGGTCACGACGTGATCATCATTTTGGCGATCTTCTCGCTGTTCAACGGCTGGCTGCCATGGTCGCTTGACATTGATCAGGCGTTCATCGGTGCAATTCTTACCATGATCGGATATTCAATGAATGACACGGTTGTAATTTATGACCGTATTCGTGATTACCTGAAAGATGATAAAGCACGTGGTCAAAGCTTGCCAACGGTTATTAACAATGCGCTTAACAGTACATTGAGCCGTACGGCCGTAACGGGTATTTCTGTAATCCTTGTTTTGATCGTGTTGATGATCTTTGGAGGAGCTGTAATACGCGGATTTACATTCTGTATGCTTCTTGGGGTAATCGTAGGAACGTATTCGTCGCTGTTCGTGGCGGCGCCAATCGTAGTTGACTTGCTGCAACGCGAAAAAAGAAAAGAGCCTGCATTGACTGTTGCGGAGCCTATCGCACCGGTCGCAGGCAAGAAGATCAAAGCATAAGCATTTTTTAGAATAAAAAGGGGTTAAGTTTTACACTTTCCCCTTTTTATTTTGTCAATATACGCAATTGCCAAATTTCTTTTTAGTTTTATAGGATGTTATTATAACTACAACAAACGCATTATATGGCAAATCAATTATGGGTCAAAAAGCCTATTGACAAATTACTACTAGAATCAACAGGAGAAGGAAACCAGTTAAAGCGGTCACTTAGCTCAACCAGTTTGGTTGCTCTGGGGATAGGCGCGATCATTGGAGCCGGTCTTTTTTCCTTAACCGGAATTGCGGCTGCTGAACATTCCGGACCGGCAGTTACCATTTCATTTATACTTGCAGCATTGGGTTGTGGCTTTGCCGGCCTTTGTTATGCTGAGTTTGCTTCCATGATTCCCATAGCAGGAAGCGCTTATACTTACTCCTACGCCACTATGGGAGAGTTTGTTGCCTGGATTATCGGATGGGACCTTGTTCTGGAATATGCATTGGGAGCTGCTACCGTTTCGGTTAGCTGGTCGCGTTACCTGCTTGAATTTTTGAGCAAATTTGACATTCACCTTCCTACACAGCTTGTTTGCTCGCCCTTTGAAGTTGTGAAGTTGAGCAACGGGACGGTTATCGACAACGGAATTATCAATTTGCCTGCCATATTCATTGTATGCATGCTTTCACTGCTTTTGATCAGAGGAACGCAAGGGTCTGCTTTCCTTAACAACTTCCTGGTTATCTTAAAAGTAGCAGTTGTACTTATTTTTATAGCATTAGGTTGGAGCCACATCGATCCACAGAATTATGTTCCGTACATTCCTGAAAACACAGGAAACTACGAAAACTTTGGCTGGACGGGTATTGCAACAGGAGCCGCCGTCGTATTCTTTGCATTTATTGGTTTTGATGCAGTATCAACAGCAGCTCAGGAAGCCAAAAATCCACAGAAAGGAATGCCGATCGGTATACTGGGATCATTGGTTGTTTGTACGATCCTATATGTGCTTTTTGCGCATGTAATGACTGGTCTGGTTAAATATACGGAGTTCGCTAACGACGCTAAACCTGCTGCAACTGCTTTTGCCAAAACAGGGTATGATTCATTGCAGACTGCATTGATCATTGCAATTCTAGCCGGTTACACGTCTGTAATGCTTGTAATGCTTTTAGGCCAAAGCCGCGTGTTCTATTCCATGAGCAGGGACGGACTTTTGCCGAAATTTTTCAGCGATGTGCATCCTAAATTCGCAACGCCATGGAAAACCAATTTATTCTTCATGGGCTTTGTGAGCATCTTTGCCGGGCTTGTTCCTGTGAGTGATTTGGGACATATGGTGAGTATCGGAACACTTTTTGCATTCTGCCTCGTATGCGTGGGCGTATGGATGCTGCGTGTTAAACGACCGGATCTCCAGCGCTCTTTCCGTACACCCTTAGTTCCTTTTGTGCCTATTATGGGGATTGTAGTATGTCTTTATTTAATGTATTCTTTGCCTGTGGAAAGCTGGTATCGACTAGCGATCTGGCTGGCAATAGGATTGGCAGTTTACTTCGGTTATGGCAAGAAGAATAGTAAGTTAGGAAAAGAATAGTTTATCGGCTGTCGGCTATCAGCTATCTGCTGTCGGCTTTCGGTTTTGATATAATGTAAAAGGCCCTGCTCTCGCAACGAAAGCAGGGCCTTTTCTGTTTTCCGCCAGCCGCCAGCCGCCAGCCGCCAGCCGCCAGCCGACAGCCGAAAGCTGCCTACATTCTTGCCAAAACCCGCTCAGAAATTGTCTGTCCTATTGATAATGAAGAAGTTGCCGCTGGTGAGGGAGCATTACACACATTGATTGCATGTTTGTTTTCAATAATTGAAAAATCGTCCAGCAGCCCGCCGTCGTAATCACAAGCTTGCGCACGAACGCCCGCCCCACCGGGAATAAGATCATCGCTCTGAATCTCAGGTATAAGCCCTTGTAACGCTTTGGTAAATGCAGCTTTGGAGAAGGATCGGTAATATTCCCCCATTCCCGTTCTCCAGTATTTCATCGCCACTTTTCGGAAACCCGGCCAGGCCAGTGATTCCATTAGTTCCGAAGCATTGAAGTCCAGCTTATCATAACCTTCCCGGCGGAACGCAAAAACTGCATTAGGTCCGGCCTCAATGCCACCTTCGATCATGCGCGTAAAATGTACACCCAGGAATGGAAAATTAGGGTCGGGAACCGGATAAATCAGGTTTTTAACCAAATGGTGCTTCTCCGGTTTGATCTTATAGTATTCGCCGCGAAAAGGAATGATACGAACCTTAATGTTCTCTGGTTGAGTCAATTGGGCAACTTTGTCGGAATATAGCCCGGCGCAGTTTACGATCAGTTTTGTTTCAAATATTTTACCTGTCGCCGATACGACTTCTGAATGTGAATTGCGGTTCCTAATGTCAATGACTTTCTCTCCGAACTGGATTTTTCCGCCCAGCTTTTGAAAACATTCGGCATACTTTTCTGAAACCGTTTTATAATCTATAATGCCAGTATAAGGAACCCAAATGCCTTCTAAGCCAGCCACATGCGGCTCAATTTCACGAATTTCTCCTTGCGAGAGCATTCTGTTTTTTATCAGGCCATTCTGGTTGCCTCGTTCAAAGAGATTCCTGAGCAATGGGCTCTGGTTCTCGCTGGTCGCAACCACAATTTTGCCGCAAAGGTCGTAATGTACGCCTTCGCGATTACAAAAATCGATCAGCATTTGGTATCCACGAATGCAGTTTGTGGCTTTCAGACTGCCGGGTTTGTAATATAACCCCGAGTGGATTACGCCGCTGTTATGGCCGGTCTGGTGTTTTGCAACTTCGTTCTCTTTTTCTAAAAGTAAGATTTTCAGGGAAGCCTTTTGCTCTTTTAGTCGCAATGCTGTGGCCAGACCAACGATGCCACCGCCAACAATGGTAATGTCGTACATGTTATTCTTTATAGTTTTTTATCGTCGGGGTTGTTAGAGACAAGACTTGCTAAGTTTCCAAAACTTGGTAAGTTTCTCCATAGTTTTTTATCGTTGGGGTTGTTAGGGACAAGACTTGCTAAGTTTTCAAAACTTAGCAAGTCTCCGCTCCTGCAATCAGCCAGGAAACGATATTTTTCCCATGGAAACGCTAGGAACTCCTTCTTTTTCCCCAAAATGCATTTGCTGACCAGCGACCGCTTCATTCGCCAAAACCGCAAATAGGACAGCCTCCTTTGCATCACCTGAAACACCCAATGTATCAATTTTCTCAATCGGTTGGTTTAGGGCGCGGGCAATTCCGGACATCAGGACAGGATTATGTGCTCCGCCACCGCTTGCATAAATTGTGAATGAGTCATCCTCGTTCATCACGCTCTTTATTGCGTCGGATATGGTCTCAGCGCTGAGCTGCGTCAATGTTGCGATAATATCCTGCCTTGAAACCGAGATCAGTTTGGATTGCTGAATGGCAGCTTCAACATAATCGAAGTTGAAAACCTCGGGGCCGGTTGTTTTAGGGAAAGGCGATTTAAAGAAAGGCAAAGATTTCAACGCGACTAGAAGCGTATTATTCACCTTGCCACTCGCAGCAATCGCACCATTTTCGTCATAGGATTTATGAAAAAAGCGCTTCGCATAAGCGTCCAGCAATGTATTTCCAGGACCCGTGTCTGTTGTGAATATTCGCGTGGTGTCCAGTGACGCGGGCAGGAATGTAAAGTTGGCAATTCCGCCCATATTGAGCAGAATCCTGTTTTCGCCCGCTTTGGAAAAAAGAAAATGATCCCCGTAAACGGCAAGTGGCGCGCCCTCTCCACCAGCAGCAATGTGTTTTTGGCGAAAATCACTTAATGTAATGATGCCCGTTTTGGTTGCAATGTGGTCACCGTCACCGATTTGCAATGTTGCATTTGGAAAATCGGGAAGCTTGTGCTGTTTTTTAGGCGCGTGAAAAACCGTTTGACCGTGACTTGCGATTAGGTCAATGTGTTCAATGCCAATGTCCCAGGCTTCCAGGCAATCCAGGATCATTTTTCCATGGATGGTGCCAATGTAGGGGTTAAGGAGGCAAAGCTGTTGGAAATCAATTTGCCTTTTGGCGAAGATTTGAAGAATTTCATTACGAAATTCATCCGAGTAAGAGACTGTTGTAAAGTATTCCAGCTCCAAAACTGTTTCAGTGCCGCTTCCTTCGACGTTACAAACGGCCACATCCAGCCCATCCAGCGAGGTTCCGGACATTAACCCGATAATTCTGCGGGACTTTTTGCCAGATATTTGATATAGTTTGTCAATATGCGCCTTCATAAGCCATTTTGTAAAAGAAGGAAGCCAAGCGCTAAACATTGCTCCTGATTGGCGACGCTTAGTCTTGACTTCCTTCCAGTTATGATTCTTGTCGGAATTTAGTCCGTTTTTTGAGGAGAAGAAGCCTGTGGTTTGTTGGCATTGTTCTTGTTCTTGCCAGACCGGTTCTTCTTCTTTTTCTTCTTTTTCTGTTCCTCGCTGTACTTTTTGTCCAGGTTTTCAAGATCGCTGTTGATCTTTCCGGGCGCCCTGTCAATGGCTGTTTTTTCTGCTTGCGGCGTAAGGATTTCCAATGATTCCGGAATGATATCCTTTTTATTCAGCTCCATGATTTCGAGCACTTTACTGATCGCCACCGGATACCAGTTGGTGTCTTTGTCAAAGCCGAACCACATAATTTTCTTGAAAATGTCTGTTTTTTGCAAAACAGCCACTCCTTTTTTTGTCTTCAAAGGCACATCCACCGTCGGAATGTCCCGTAAAGCATCAATATAGGTTTCAAGCTCGTAATTCAGACAGCATTTCAAACGTCCGCATTGTCCTGAGAGCTTTGCAGGATTCAATGACAAATTTTGGTAACGCGCTGCTGCTGTTGATATATTTTTAAAATCCGTAAGCCAAGTTGAACAGCACAATTCACGGCCACAGGAGCCAAGTCCACCTAAGCGGCTCGCTTCCTGGCGCAGGCTGATCTGCCGCATTTCAATCCTTACCTTAAATTCGGAAGCCAATGATTTGATTAGCTCACGAAAATCCACGCGTTCCTCGGAAGAATAATAGAATGTCGTTTTTGTATTGTCTGACTGAAACTCAACGTCGGAAAGCTTCATATTCAGCTTCATCTCACGAATAATTTCGCGTGTGCGATAAAGTGTCGGCATTTCCCGCGCCATTGCCTGCGTATGCTTATCAAGGTCTTTTTCATTTGCAACGCGGTAAATCACGTGCATATCATCATTGATAACCACGCTTTTACGCTTAATTTGGAGCCTTACCAGCTCTCCTTGCAAAGAAACCGTCCCAATATGCTGGCCGGAAGCCATTTCACAAACAACATAGTCGCCTGTAATGAATTCCAGCTGATTTATATTTCTGAAATATTCTTTTCTTCCTCCCTTAAATTTAACTTCGACTACATCAAAACGTTGACTGACAGGCACATCCATGTGGCTTAACCAGTCGTAAACATTCATTTTATTGCATCCGCCTGTTCCACAGGTTCCATTACTTCCACATCCGGAGACAGTCGATCCACTAGTACTGCATCCGCCGGATGAACATGATCCACATCCCATAATTACTCATATCTTCAATCGTTATAACGTATTAAATCCACACCGATGTCATGACGGAAATACTTTCCTTCGAACTGCACGGCCTGTGCCGCACGCTGCGATTTATGGACCGCATTTTCGAGGGAATTGGCAAGGCCTGTTAGCGCCATCACCCTTCCTCCATTTGTCACAACTTCGGTGTTTCCATTGAAAGTAGTGCCTGCGTGAAATAAAAACACATCATCTACTTTTTGGCTGCCGGAAATTACCTTTCCTTTTTCATAATCTCCTGGATAACCTCCTGACACAACCACGGTCGTCACGGCCACCTGCGGGGAGATTTGCAATTCAAAATCATTCAAAGTTCCCTTCGCCGTTGAGGCCATGAGCATAGCGAAATCGGACTGTATCCGCGGAATCACCACTTCCGTTTCCGGATCACCCATTCTTACATTGTATTCGATCACAAAAGGCTCTCCTTTTATGTTCATTAAGCCAATAAATATGAAACCAACGTATTTGATCCCTTCACTTCTCAGACCGTGCAAAGTGGGTTTAACCACTTTCTCGTCCACTTTCTTCAAGAAATTGGCATCCGCAAAGGCCACTGGCGACACAGCGCCCATTCCGCCCGTATTAAGGCCTGTGTCGTTTTCGCCGATGCGTTTATAATCTTTGGCCTCGGGCAAAATTTTATAATGTTCTCCATCTGAAAGGACAAATACGGATAATTCTATCCCTTTCAGAAATTGTTCAACCACAACTTTGTTACCAGCATCACCGAATTTATGGTCCAAAAGCATTTCTTTAAAAGCTGTTTCTGCTTCTATATGCTTCTCTGCAATGATAACTCCCTTGCCTGCCGCAAGTCCATCTGCTTTCAAAACAATAGGAAGTGGCTGTTTTTCAAGAAATTCCAGGCCTTGTTCCAGTGTTTCGGCAGTGAATGTTTGGGAAGAAGCAGTAGGAATGCCGTATTTCTCCATGAATTGTTTGGAAAAATCCTTGCTTCCTTCCAATTGTGCCCCAGCTTTATTCGGGCCAATGATCTTCACTTTGGAAAGATCTTCTCTTGATTCAAAATAGTCAACGATGCCGTTTACCAATGGTTCTTCTGGTCCAACGATCACAAGTTCAACTTTGTTTTCCAACACCGCGTTTGCGATGGCATCAAAATCATTATAAGATATAGAGAGGTTCGTAGCAACACCTGCAGTTCCCGCATTACCGGGCGCTACATATAAACTGTCACAAAGAGGGCTTTGGGCTATTTTCCAGGCGAAGGCATGTTCTCTCCCGCCTGATCCCAATATTAGTATATTCATAAATGGTTAATTGTTTCACTCAAACTCTGACAACAAGTTTTCGTAGCCGGTTAATTCGCCAGTTCCGATAAAAACTTGATTCGCATAAGCCGCAGTTCTTCTTCGCTAATTTCGTCATGGGCAAATTCTCCCAACGCTGCGGCTATGTTATCTGTTTCAGCAGTCATGAAATAGTCATATATATCCTGCTGCCTTTCCCGATCGATGACCTGATTGATATAATAATCGAGGTTAAGCTTGGTTCCCGAATAGCAAATATGTTCAACTTCTTCAATGACGTCTGCGAGGGCCAGATCCTTTACTTCTGCGATTTCATCCAGGCTTACCTTGCGGTCGACTTGCTGGATGATAAATATTTTGATCTTAGATTTATTGACAGTCGACTTAATGACAACATCCTTTGCTGTCTCAATCTCGTTTTCTTCAACATAACGGGTGATCACTTCAATGAACTGGCGACCGAATTTTTGCACCTTTCCCATTCCGACGCCATTGATTTGCGCCATTTCCTGTTGCGTCGTCGGGTAAGTCGTTGCCATTTCCTCTAAGGACGGATCCTGGAAAATAACATAGGGAGGCAGGTTTTTCTCCTTTGCGACCTTTTTACGAAGCGCTTTAAGTATTCCCAAAAGTGCTTCGTCATAAGCATGCGCGCTTCCACCGGCGGCTGCATCCTTGTCATCATCCTCCGGTTTTACTTCCTCTTCATCGAAGTTATGGTCTTTATGAAGTGTAACCGGATAAGGATCATTCAGGTAATTGGCGCCTTTTTCACCCAATTTAATGACTCCGTAATTTTCAATGTCTTTTTCCAGGTAATTAAAAATCACAAGCTGGCGAATGGTCGAAATCCAATATTCGCGGGAATCATTGATTTCCAACCCTTTACCATACACATCAAGCTGGTCGTGCTCGTAGCTTTTAACATATTGGTTTTCAGTGGCCGTCAGGACGTCTGCAATGTGTTCGCAATCGAATCGTTGCTCGGTAAGCTGAACTGCCCTCAAAACGAGTATTACGCCGTCCTGAACCTTTGTTTTTTCTGTTGGCTTCATGCAATTGTCGCAGAACCCGCAATCTTTCTCGAGATATTCGCCAAAATAGCTTAGCAATTGGCGGCGGCGACAAACGCCTAATGTTGAGTAAGCCACCATTTCATTCAGCAAATGGCGCGCATTATCCCGTTCGGTGACCGTTTTGTCCTTATTAAATTTTTCCAGCTTTTGAATGTCCTCATAGCTGTAAAACATCAGGCAATTTCCTTCCAAACCATCTCTTCCGGCACGACCAGTTTCCTGATAATAACCTTCCAGCGATTTGGGAACATCATAATGGATCACAAACCGAACATCCGGCTTATCAATCCCCATTCCAAACGCGATGGTCGCAACGATGACATCCGCTTCCTCATTCAGGAATGCATCCTGGTTTGCCATGCGCGTGTTACTATCTAGTCCGGCATGATACGGTAATGCACGAACGTCGTTAACCCTAAGCAGTTCAGCCACTTCCTCGACCGTCTTTCTGCTAAGGCAATATACAATTCCGGACTTGCCCTTATTGTTGCGAACGTAGCGGATCAGCTGCTTCTTAACATCCTTTTTAGGCCGGATTTCGTAGTAAAGATTTTTTCTGTTAAATGAGGATTTAAACGTTTCCGCTTCCTCCATTTGTAGATTTTTGCGAATGTCCTGCTGCACTTTTGGCGTGGCAGTGGCGGTAAGCGCAATGATCGGAAGCTTGCCAATGTTCTCTATAATGCCATAAATGCGGCGATATTCCGGCCGGAAATCATGTCCCCATTCCGAAATACAATGTGCCTCATCGATGGCAACAAAGGATATTTTAACTTTTTTAAGGAAATCAAGGTTATCTTCTTTTGTAAGTGACTCAGGGGCAATGTATAGCAACTTAAGGCTGCCGTCCAGTGCGTCGCTCTTCACCCGCGTCATTTCAGATTTGGTAAGCGTGGAATTCAGGAACTGTGCATTGATACCAAAAGCAGTGAGCTGGTCAACCTGATTCTTCATTAATGCAATTAGCGGCGATATAACGATCGTCAGACCATCGCTGACAAGAGCAGGCAATTGATAGCAAAGCGATTTTCCCGCTCCGGTGGGCATGATCACAAAAGTATTCTTGCCAAGAAGGATATTTTGAATAATTACCTCTTGCTCACCCCGGAACTGACTGTATCCAAAAATTTCTTTAAGCCTATCTTTTAACGTGTCTAAAACGACTGCATCAACATTATTTACCATACTCTGTTAACAAAATGGTTATCCCAAACTTCTATATCTTTGCTTTTGAAATTAAAAATCCCATTGGTTCCCAATAAAACTGTGTTTCAGATTTGAAATTAATAAAAAATATTCAGTCAATAGCAAAAGAAGTATTACGGCAAGAGGCAGAAGCATTGCATAATCTGATCGGATTGATTGATGAAGAATTTGAAAACTGCGTATATGCCATTATCAACTGCGGAGGACGTGTTGTTGTGTCGGGCGTGGGCAAAAGTGCCATTGTTGGACAAAAAATAGTTGCTACATTAAACTCAACCGGAACACCTGCATTATTCATGCACGCTGCCGACGCCATTCACGGTGATCTCGGCATGATTCAGGATAATGATGTGGTGATTGTAATATCCCGGAGTGGCGACACAGCCGAAATAAAAGTCCTTACCCCGCTATTAAAGCGAACCGGTGTTAAAATGATCGCTATGGTAAGTAACAAGGATTCTTATCTGGCCAAAAACGCAGACTACATTCTGCATGCATTTGCGCCGGAAGAGGCTGATCCACTGAATCTTGCTCCTACGACAAGCACGTCCGTTACGATGGCATTAGGCGATGCATTAGCGATTTGTTTGCTGGAAGCGAGAGGTTTTACACACGATGATTTTGCCAAATTTCATCCGGGCGGCGCTTTGGGCAAAAGGCTTTACCTCAAAATCTGCGACATCTATCCGCATAATGCATTGCCAATGGTTTCAGAAGATGCAGGCTTGCAGGAAATTATACTAGAAATGACTTCCAAAAGGTTGGGGGCGACTGCCGTCAACAATGCTGAGGGCAAAATGGCAGGCATTATTACCGACGGAGATTTACGGAGAATGCTGAAACAATTCGATGGAAATGTGATTCTGCATCTGAAAGCAAAGGACATTATGACCAAATCGCCAATCTCAGTTTCACCTGACGAATATGCTGTTAAAGCATTGGAAATCATGCAGTCCCGCAGCATTACGCAGGTTGTGGTTGTGGAGAATAGTGAGATTCTAGGGTTTGTGCACTTGCACGATTTGTTAAGGGAAGGGTTGGTGTAGCTGGCTTGGCACTTATTTGTCAGCCTGAGCGGAGTCGAAGGCGCGCTACTCCTTGGTAACGTGCCTTCGACTCCGCTCAGGCTGACAAGTGGCTGATAAGCAACTACCTAAACCGCTTAGACTGCTGCACTTCCCGCTCGTCTTTCCTAATAAAACGATTCGCAAAAACATTTGCCAACATTGCACCTACTAACCCGTAAAACCCGATTTCATAGGTTCCGGGCAGGTTTGGATCGAAAAGTTTTGCGGTTTTGTAGAATGTGAAATAGATGACGAGTCCCATCAGGATGGTCATCAGGATGGAGTTAACTGCGCAAAGGGCGGATTGCAAAACCCTTTTTTTGTATTGAAGAATAGCGTAAGCCGCAACGCCTGCAACTAAAATCGCCAGAATGATCAGGTAATAAACCGGTTGAACGTTAGACTGTACGGCATTGATCTGGTGCGTCAGTTTGATCGCTGTCAAATCGGCTCTTTCTTCCCCGGCAGTTGAAACTTTTGTCCATAATGGAAAGGCAAGAAAAATGCCCATTCCGATGACAGTAAGGGCTAAAAAAACGGTTTGTATCCTTTGTAACATATTTTTGAAATATTATGCATGGGCTTCATGAGCCGCAAATTTAGTAAAGAGAGTATGAGACTGAAAGCCGGATCAGGAAATAACCGATCCGTACAAGTCAAATTCCTCAGCGGATGTAATGTTAACCTGGGCAAAGTCACCTAATCGCACATATTGGCTGGCAGGCACAAGAACCTCATTATCAACTTCCGGTGAATCAAATTCGGTCCGGCCGATGAAGTGCCCGCCTTCTTTGCGGTCGAAAAGCACTTTATAAGTATTTCCGATTTTTTGCTGGTTCAATTCATAGGAAATGCCTTGTTGCAGCTCCATAATGGCATCTGCGCGTTCCTGCTTGATTTCGGCAGGAATGTCGTCCGGCATGGTGTAGGAATGCGTGTTGTCTTCGTGAGAATACTGAAATGCCCCCAAACGGTCGAAGCGCATTTTTTCAACAAAATCGTAAGTCTCATCAAACAGCGCTTCCGTTTCTCCCGGGTGACCAACTATTAATGTTGTTCTCAATGTAATATCCGGCACTTTTGCGCGGATGGTCTCGATCAATGCTTCCGTTTTTTCACGTGTAATGCCACGTCGCATGGATTTCAGGATTTCTGTTGAGCCGGTCTGCAGAGGCATATCCAGATATTTGCAAATGTTGCTGCGCTCGTTCATGATATCCAGAATGTCCATTGGAAACCCAGCCGGATAAGCATATTGTAACCTGATCCACTCAATGCCTTCTACGTCAGAAAGTTGCGCAAGTAAGTCGGATAGATTTCTTTTTTTATAAATATCAAGACCATAGTAAGTCAGGTCTTGAGCAATGAGGATAAGTTCTTTTGTGCCGCGTTTTGCCAAGGATTTCGCTTCCTTCACAAGCTCCTCAATCGAACGGGAAACGTGGCCGCCGCGCATAATGGGGATCGCGCAGAAACTGCATGGACGATCGCAACCTTCGGCAATTTTTAGGTAAGCGTAATGTGTGGGCGTGGTCAGCAACCGCTCGCCGACGAGTTCATGCTTATAGTCCGCTTTGAGCGTTTTGAGCAGTCGTGGCAGTTCATTAGTTCCAAACCAGGCGTCCACAGTCGGGATTTCAACGGAAAGCTCATCTTTGTATCTATGTGATAAACAGCCTGTAACGTAAACTTTATCAACCATTCCGGCCGCCTTTGCATCAGCATAGCGCAGAATTGTGTTGATGGATTCTTCTTTGGCATTATCAATAAATCCGCAAGTGTTGATTACAACAATCTGCGAATCATCTTTTTTAGACTCATGATCAACGGTGAATCCGTTGCCTTTGAGCTGCGTGTAGAGCACTTCCGAATCCACCAGATTTTTGGAGCAGCCCAGCGTGACAATGTTGACTTTATTTTTAACTATTCCTTTGGTTTTCATTGGTTTTAGCTATCCGCGGCTGGCTTTTAGCTTTTAGTAACTGACTATGTAGATTTGATTTTGATCTTACGAACAGATTTTATCTGCGAAATGCTTCGATTCGAATGAATGATGTTTAAAACCTCGATCCGCAATGGTGTAACCTTATTAATGATTAAATAACTCCCGCACCGAATATTTATATACTTTTTGGACTTGGTTACCAGCTGCCTGCACTCGGGATGATGAAGATAATTGGTGGAGAGGCCTGCTATGCTAGCGTAGATTTCATCGACAAATACGGAAGCAGAACCGTAGGAGAAAGTTTCAACTGAATCATATTCCTGAACTCATCGGCATTCAACGGCGCCCCAGAGATCACAAGATTCTTTTTGGATATTTTTGTTTTGCCCATGATCAAAGATAAAAAATGTAAGCTGCTCAGCCAATCTTCTTAAATAAAGAATCCACAAACTCACTGCGGTCGAAAACTTGCAGGTCATCCATTTTTTCTCCCACACCAATATATTTAACCGGAATTTTGAATTCGTCCGAAATGCCGATTACTACGCCGCCTTTCGCTGTGCCATCCAGTTTTGTGATCGCTAATGCAGTAATTTCCGTGACTTTGGTGAACTCTCTGGCTTGAATTACAGCATTTTGGCCGGTGCTGCCATCGAGAACGAGTAAGACTTCGTGTGGAGAATCAGGAATGATTTTCTGCATGACGCGCTTGATCTTCGAAAGCTCGTTCATGAGGTTCACCTTCGTATGTAAACGTCCTGCGGTATCGATAATGATGACATCAGCGCCCGTTTCCATTCCTTTTTTCAATGCATCATAAGCTACGGCGGAAGGGTCCGTGTTCATCCCGTGGTCGATGACCGGGACGTCAACGCGTTTTCCCCAAAGTTTGAGCTGTTCTACGGCCGCAGCGCGGAATGTATCGGCGGCGCCTAGCACAACTTTGTGTCCTCTTTGGTGAAACTGATGCGCCAGTTTTCCGATCGTGGTTGTTTTTCCAACACCATTCACGCCTACGACCATGATCACAAACGGTTTGGGAAGATGCTGGGTTTCAAAGCTGTCTTTGATATCAACAGATTTGTTTTCCGTCAACAATGCTGCGATTTCCTCCCGGAGTATGCCGTCCAGTTCAGCCGTAGTTGCATATTTATCTCTGGCCACCCGCTCTTCAATGCGCTTAATGACCTTTACAGTGGTTTCAACACCTACGTCTGAGCTTACGAGAATGTCTTCCAGTTCATCAAGAACGTCTTCATCTATTGTGGTTTTACCAACGATAGCACGGGAAAGTTTGCCAAAGAAACTGTCTTTGGTTTTTTCCAGGCCTTTATCTAATGTTTCTTTTTTCTCTTTTGAAAAAAAACCAAATAAGCTCATAACGGTGTGAATGTAGTAAGATCTGAAATCGTGTAAGTGCGCTCAAAAATAAAACAAAAAAAGTCCCAAAAGGGACTTTTTACAAAACTCGATATCATCTTTCGGATCTGCTCGTGATGACCAGCGTCAATAATGTCAGCCTGAGCGTAGCTTAAATGTCAGTCTGAGCGCACGGGGCCGCCCGGCGGGCGAAGACTAGTTTTTCAGTGCACCTTGAACACCGTCCAAGGGAACGATCTCTTCTTTGAAGGTGTAAGCTCCTGTTTTTGGAGATTTTACAGCCTTAATAACCTTAGCGAATGCTTTTCCGCCTTCTTTTTTCAGGGTAGCAACTACTTTCTTTGCCATGTCTGTATATTGTTAAAAGTGTAAAACCTTATTTAATTTCTTTGTGGACTGTATAGCGTCTCAGGAACGAATTGAATTTTTTCAATTCCATACGGCCAGGCGTATTTTTCCGATTCTTTGTAGTCACATAACGTGACATTCCAGGAACACCACTATCTTTTTGTTCTGTGCATTCCAATATAACCTGTACTCTATTACCTTTCTTAGCCATTGCTTTACATCGTTTTTACAAATAGGACTGCAAAAGTAAGAACATTTAGTTTTATACACAATGCTCTCTATTAAATTTAGTATAATTTTTGAAAAAATTTATTCATGCTCGTGTAACATTAAAATCTTGGCGGACAAATAAATAAGTTATGCTTACACGCGACTTGCTTCCGATTTCTGTCTTAAATTTGAAGGAAATTTAGCGCAAACTTAGTTTCTTCGTGTGCGATTTATTTTGCAAATCCTTAATCTGGCGGAAAATCTTAATTAAAAAACAATGACTCTTAAAAAAAGTACCCCTTTGGCGCTTGTTGCTCTGGCGGTTTCCTTACTCATCGGCTGCTCTTCGCAGGAAGACAAAGATAAATATGATCATTATTACGGGTCAGGCAGTAAATCGAGGGAAGAAACAGCGCTTGTAGCGCTGCAAAATGAAAGAAAAAATCAACCTGCACCAGTGGCCGCTACGGGCGCAGCAACTCCGGCAGCAGCATCGGGAGATTCAGCCAATGCTGGTGACTCTGCTGCAATTGGTCAGGGAGGCGCGGCAGCGGCAGCAACGAATCCTAACGCAGAAGCAGCGCCTACCGCTGCGGCAGCTCCCGCAAAACGCAAACCAGTTCCGGCTGATGTTTCCGCATTGCTTAACAAACACGCGTGTCTCGCTTGCCACCAGCCCTATGACAAGGTGATCGGGCCGGCTTACGCGGAGGTTGCTAAAAAGAAATATACGTCGGATCAAATCGTAGAATTGGTTCACAACCCTAAACCTGAACATTGGCCTGGATATCCTCCAATGGCACCGATGGCCCACGTTCCAAAGGCTGATATTGTGGTTATCGCCAACTGGATCAACTCTTTATAATAGTAAGCTGACATTTTTAGAAAATACGGGCCGTTCATGCTATGGACGGCCCGTATTCGTATCTTTGCGAAAGCATTTTTATTTTAATATGACTCAAAACGCACTGCAACCTGCTGATATTACGGATGAACTTTTAGCCCAGTATGAAACGGTTATCGGGCTCGAAGTGCATTGTCAGCTTTTGACGGAATCCAAACTTTTTGCGCAGGACCGAAACCTTTTCGGTGCTGAACCAAATACCAACATTGGTCCGCTTACGCTTGCACTACCAGGAACTTTACCTAAAATCAATAAAAAAGCGGTTGAATATGCAGTCCGGCTGGGCCTGGCTTGCGGCTGCTCGATCAGTAGAAGAACCATCTTTGACCGTAAAAATTACTTTTATCCCGACCTGCCGAAAGGGTACCAGATTTCGCAGGATAAAAAGCCGATCTGCGAAAACGGCGGCGTGACGATTTCTGTGAAGAATGAGGAAGGGAAAATGATCGAAAAAGTGATCCGCTTTCATCATATCCATTTGGAAGAGGATGCAGGAAAATCGGTTCATGATGGCAGTGTTACCGAAACGTTGCTGGATTATAACCGGGCCGGAACGCCGTTAGTTGAAATGGTTTCGGAACCCGATTTGCGGTCCGCCGAAGAAACGGGGGCATTTGTTACGGAAATACGCCGCCTGGTTCGCTATCTGAACATTAGTGACGGTAATATGGAAGAAGGTTCATTGCGCTGCGACGTCAATGTTTCGCTCAGAAAAAAAGGAGCTGAAAAGTTGGGCACCAAAGTGGAGATCAAGAACATGAACTCGATCCGGAACATGATGCGTGCCATTAGCTTTGAGGAAAAGAGGCAAGTGGCCATGTTAGAAAGTGAGCAGGAGATACAACAGGAAACGCGGATGTTTGACGTTGAAAGCGGACAGACTTACGGAATGCGGGTAAAGGAAACGATGAATGACTATCGCTATTTCCCGGATCCGGATCTGAGCCCGGTCGTCGTGTCTGACGAATGGCTGGCCAGCATTAAGGCTGATATGCCGGCACTGCCACACGAGCTGCGCGAGAAATTTACGCATCGTTATGGAATCCCGGCTTATGACGCGGCTGTGCTCACAGACACACGTGAAATCGCAGCTTACTTTGAAGCAGTTTGTGCCAAAACGCCTGCCTATAAAGCTGCTTCAAACTGGTTAATGGGCCCTGTGAAATCTTATCTGAATGATCACGAAGGCAACATCGATCGTTTCCCGATCAGCCCGGAAACTCTGGCTGCGTTGATTGACCTGAGCGAGTCCGATATTGTGAGTAATTCCGTGGCTACGCAAAAGATATTTCCGGTGCTTCTGGCCGAGCCCCAACGTGATCCGAAAGAGATCGCTTCCTCAAATAACTGGCTTCAAAACAGCAATACAAATGAGCTTGAAACGTTGGTAGATGAGGTTATTAGCGCAATGCCTGACAAGGTTACAGCATACAGAAAAGGGAAAAAGGGTTTACTGGGGCTTTTTGTGGGAGAAGTCATGAAGAAATCAAATAACACTGCCGATCCCAAGCTGGTTAGCCAACTGCTAAGCGCGAAACTTTGATTGTTACGCCTAACAAAACTATAAAAGAGGTCATGAAAGGAATATTTAGACAAAGCATTTTCATATTTAGTATTGCTTTTTTGAGCCTTCAAACTCAGGCACAGCAACTTGCACCCAAAGAATTTTCTGTTAATGGAAAGGTGAAAAATGGTGCAAAAGGAGAAAAAGTAACATTGCTGCGTTCAACTGCCGGCGGATCGTCCATCAAGCTGGATTCTACACAACTTGCAGCAGATGGGTCGTTTGCATTAAAAGGCGTTGAAAACGATCGTGGAAGCTTCTTTTCATTGAACATTGCCGACCGTCAAAAAGTGATTCTCCTCGTAGAAGGCGGAGAAAAATTTGATGTGATGGCAGACGGAACGACCAGGGATGCCAAAGGAAACGGAGGAAATGCAGACATTACAGGCTCCAAAAATATGGAGTACTATGCCCAGATAGATAAATTAATGAGATCTTTTGCTGGCAAGGTGACCGTTTGGAATGAAGAATATGCCAAAGCAGAGGAAAAGAAAGATGCCAAAAAAATTCAGGAAGTGCAGGAAAATTTTGCCAAGGCTGATAAAGAGCGTCTGGATGTAGTTAAAAAGCTCCTGCCTGAAATGGGCACATCATTGGTCGCGCTTTTCACGGCCAATAACTTTTTGAATCCGGACACGGACTTGGAAATCCTGAAGAAGCTGGCGGACGATTATGAAAAAGTAGAGCCGACTCCCACATTAGCAAAAGGATTTATTGGTCAAATTAAAAGAATTGCAGGTGTTTCGGTTGGTCAGCAAGCACCTGATTTTACTTTGAATAGTCCCGAAGGAAAGCCGGTTGCATTGTCATCTTTGCGCGGAAAATTTGTCTTGATCGACTTCTGGGCATCGTGGTGCGGGCCTTGCCGGATGGAAAATCCGAATGTTGTACGTATGTATGACAAATTCAAGGACAAAGGGTTCGACATTTACGGCGTATCCTTGGACGACAACGAAAAAGCCTGGAAAACGGCTATTGAGCGTGATAAATTGAAATGGCTGCACGGATCGGAATTGAAAAAATGGAATTCCGGCGTAGCGCAGACTTACGGCGTAAACGCAATTCCAGCCACATTCCTGATCGACAAAGAAGGAAAAATCATTGCCAAGAACTTACGCGGACCAGCTTTGGAAAGTAAGCTCACCGAATTGCTGGGTGCTCAATAGTAATAGATTAGATGTAATCAAAAATCCGCAGGAACTGTCTTGCGGATTTTTTATGCGCCACCATCTTCCAGACTGTAATAAAAATGCAAAGGATCTGAAAACCTGAATGAATAATGATAATGTTTATCAAATTTTTCAGCTGAAATTACCTTGAAATCTGGTTTCTCATTTGATTCTGCAAATGTTGGGGCTTCCCAGCCAAATTGCGCGCAAGAAGCCTCGTAAACTTCCCGACGCGTAGTATGAATCGGCGATACAATGTTAAAGGTCTCATTCACAAAGCCCGTTTCAAGAATGGTCATAATGATTCCCACAGCATCGTCCCGGTGAATGTAATTAACAGGGATTGAGCCGGTTGTCATATCTTTCTTTCCCTGCACATATTTTCCTGGAATGCGGTTGTAACCGAGTAAGCCGCCTAATCTGAGGATCGTAACATTACGCTCGGGACGCAATGCAGTTAACAGATTTTCAGCCGCGACCATATCCGGTGAAGCGGATGCTTCGGGCGTTTTCACATCATCTTCAACCACAATCCGGTTTAGTTCGGGATAGATTCCCGTGGAGCTGATGAAAATAATGTTGGTGATCCGGGATATTTCAATCTCGCTGATGATTGACTCAACTTGCTTTACGTAAAAACCCGGGTCATGTTGTTGCAAGCGCGGAGGCAAGGAAATGATCAGCGTATCGACGTCAAAAAATGAATGCAATGCCACACGGTCGACGTCAAAACCCGGATTAAGTGGAAGCAAGAATCCTTCAATGCCGTTCTTAGCGAATGCATCGATCTTCGATGCCGATGTTGTGCTGCCTTTTATCTCCCACGTACTATGCAGGCTGAGCAAGCGTTGAGCTAGTGGAAAACCTAACCAGCCGCATCCCAGAATGCTTATTTGTTTTTTTTCTACTTTTGAATCGTTATCCGTCATTTGATATTAAGGCTATGTGCTTATCGAGAATTGCTCTCTTTTGCTCTCTTATTTCTGTTTTTCTTTTTTCCTGCAATAAAGATAACCGGCTCGCATCTGATACGAGTGAGACTGTGGTTAATGTTGAATCCGAAAACCTGGACCAGGCACTTTTTGCTTGCCAATCGGTTAAAGATGTGCAAAATTTTCTCGACGCACATCCATATCTGGCAAAGGAATATTTCGCCAGTTCACAAATAGATCCGCGACAGCTGGCCGCGCATTTATTCAATATTTTGCAAAACCCCGATTTCCGGGCATTCCGTGATCAGCTCGACAGCCTCATTGGTGACCGTAAAAAGAACATTCTCGATCCGCTGGCCGACGCATTCAAGCAAATTAAATACCATTATCCGGCTTTTAAAGCTCCAAAAGTGCAGTTTCTGGTGACTGGTTTTACAGGCACCGATTTATACATTTCCGATTCGCTGATCATAATCGGGCTTGATTATTTCGGCGGCCCCGCTGCAATGTATCGCCCGGATGTATTTGATTATCAGTTGCGTAGATATCAAAAAGAATACATTGTTCCTTCTATCGTCTTTTTCGAATCCAATCGTTTCAACAAAATTGATCCTACCGATAAGACATTGCTGGCGGATATGATCGGTTATGGCAAGGGTTATGCATTTGTAAAACAAGTCATGCCTAATGCTGCCGACAGCCTGATCATTGGATATTCGGCCGACAATTTGCGTAGAACGGACGCGAGCCAGCAACAAATTTGGGCTTATTTCATCGCAGGGAAATTGCTGTACGAGTCAGTTGAGATGAAAAAGAAGAAATTCATTGAAGAACGACCATTCACAACGGAAATCGGGCAGAAAGTGCCGGGCGCCATTGCGCGCTGGGTTGGCTGGCGGATCGTTAACCGCTTTCGTGCTGAAAATCCAGGTGTGACGCTTCCGGAATTAATGGACATGGAGAACGCTGCACAGATTTTACAGGAATCGGGATATAACGGTGAGCCAGACGAAGAGGAGTAAGTTTTTTGTTTACTTTTGCGGCAGTCACTAAGATCCCGAAACGCCGTTGATACCGTTTACACTCATCATTTTTCTCCTTCTTGTGCCGGGTTTTGTGGTCATCGGCGTCTATCTGGAGCGCAAGGTTTCTGCATTTATCCAGGATAGGATGGGGCCGATGGAGGTTGGTAAATGGGGGCTTCTACAGCTCTTTGCTGATTTGCTCAAATTGCTTCAAAAGGAAGATATCGTTCCAAAAGCCGCTGACAGACGCCTTTTTCTGCTTGCACCATTTGTCATTTTCGTATCTGTTTTTACTGGATTCGCGGTTGTTCCCTTAGCACCAGACCTGGCTGGTTCCGGAGCATCGGTGGGGGTTTTTTTCTTGCTAACCATTGTTTCTGTGGACGTTATCGGGCTTTTAATGGCCGGATGGGGTTCCAATAATAAGTTTGCGTTATTTGGCGCGATGCGTGCTGTGGCGCAAATTATCTCCTACGAAATTCCGCTGGGACTGTCCATTCTGTGTGTGGTAATGCTCACGCAAACGCTTGATCTTCAAATTATCAGCTTCCAGCAAGGCATTTATTCCAATGAGCCTGTTTATCTGTTTGGCATAAAAGACCTGGGCATTGATGTGACGAATGTGGGTGGATTTTTGACCTGGAACATTGTCCGGAATCCCTTTTTATTATTGGCTTACATTGTTTTCTTCATCGCTTCACTAGCAGAATGTAACCGCGCACCATTTGACTTGCCGGAAGGTGAATCTGAATTGGTTGCCGGATTTCATACTGAATATTCGGGCATGCGCTGGGCACTTTTTATGCTTTCGGAGTATGGGATGATGCTGCTGGTTTGCCTGTTAGGCGCCATTTTATTCCTGGGAAGCTGGAACACGCCCTTTCCAAATATTGGACCATTGAAACTGGCAGATTGGACGAGCGGGGAACCCGGAACCTGGTTTGGTTATTTAACAGGAATTTTCTGGCTGCTGGGCAAAGCAATTTTTGGAATTTTAATCCAGATGTGGGCACGCTGGACACTTCCGCGTCTTCGTGTGGATCAGTTAATGTATCTGGGATGGAAAGTTTTAACGCCGGTTGGACTTGTACTTTTCTTTATCTCCGGCGTTTGGCGATTGATCGGGATCTGACTGTTATTCAGCGATTTCTGCTCCGTCCAGAATGTAATTCATCTGGTAAATATCATCCGCATTCAACTTCAAAGTTCCTACAAAAGTCAGGCGTTCGTCTGTTTTGAACTTCCGGCCGTCCTTTTTCTTGAAATTCAACGTCATAACCGTCTCAGGGCCAGCGCCTCCGCAGAAGAAACACGCGCTGAATGGAAATGCTGATAACACATATAAATTAGCATCCAGGTCCACGGGAAGTATATAACCTGTAATGGTAACCTGCTGATTTTTCAACTTTTGAACGCTCGGACCGAAAGTCGGGTGAAGCATATATATGGATTCTTCGGCATACCATTTCTTCTTAAAAGTCACATCCCGCAATGTTTCCCAAGTTACTTTTACCGGATTAGAAGCCGGTGTGAAAGCAAATAAAGAGGTAAAACAAAAAAGCAATATTATGATTCTTACAGATTTCATCGCGCCTGATTTTTGTCTTGGTTAGGATTTAACTAAGTTAACAAATTTACGCAGAATATCATTCCTCCGCCAGCGTCCGGGAGATATTGAGCTTGTAAATGCCTAATGAAGGAAGTGCTGAGGCTAAAAATCCGATGAATAGGGCAGCAAAAAACAGGTAAATTTCTTCGGGCAGAATGGTGAATTTCCTTAGCGAATAGTGAAAGTCCTGCTCAGCCGCTTTTGAAAATAGCCACAGCCCCACACGGCTCAAAATAATCCCTGAAAAATAACCGATAACAGCCAGCATTAAGCCTTCCAGCAAAAGCATCAGGAAAAGTCTCGTACGCGTTGCGCCCATGGAAAGCATGAGTGCCATTTCGTATTTTCGTTCTTTGAGTGAATTATAGAGGGAGACAAAAACGCTGATCCCGGCAATGCTGATAATGATAAGTGCCAATGCGCGAAGCGTTTCAATGCCCACGCCGAGCAGCGAAAAAAGCCGGTTTATTTCAATGCTGGGCAATGCAGCCTGCATTGATGTGTTTTCGTTGATCTGTCGCGGAATGGTCATTAAGCCCATTGGATTCCTGAATTGAACCAATGCGCTTGTAACCTGCCTGCCGCCTTCGGCTCCCTCGTGCTCCTCATGCTTGCCGTGCTCTTCCTCATGAGCATGCACATCCCAAACGCTCGAAAGCCGCGTCAAAATAAGCTGGTCGACTACGGAGCCATTGCCTTCAAAAATGCCCGTAACCTTGTATTTTTTCTCGTTATGCGCCTCTCCCTCAGCATCCAGACCGTGAGAGCTCGCGAATGTATCGCCAATTTTCAATTGTGAAGCCGCCGCCACTTTACTGCCGATCGCCACTTCCATGGATGCATTATAAAGTTGCCCCTGTGAAAGCTTGGCCTGGAAATGCTCAACATACTTTGGTGTGGTGCCAACAATGCGAAATCCCTGGTAACTGTCGCCCATGGACAGTGGGATCACGGTTTTGACAAAAGGATTTTTACGCAATGCATCCACTTCTGCCAGCGGAACATTGCCGGTAGGCGCGTCAATCTGGTAAATGCTGGACAGGATCAGCTGCAGTGGGCTTCCCTTTGCGCCCACCACCATGTCAATGCCGCGGATATTTCTGCGGAATTGCTCATCAAGTTGTTTATTAAGCAATAAAAGCAGCGAAATCATGCCTATGCCGAGCGTCAGGAGCAGCGCACTTAAAAAGCTGTTGAGCTTTTTCTCTTTAAGATTGGCCAGACTTATTTTAACAACATTCATTCCGTTGGGGATTTAGATAATTACCTTTTAAAGGTGAACCTGGTTTGGAAATTCATCTTTCAAACGCTGATCATGCGTTACCACGACCAGGCTTGCGCCAATGGAAGCCGATTGTTCCTTTAATAGTGTAATTACTTTTTGGGTATTGTTATCGTCCAGGCTGGATGTTGGTTCGTCAGCGAGAATTACATTCGGCTCATTCATTAAAGCGCGTGCAATGCTTACACGTTGCTGCTCGCCTTGGCTTAACCGGGACGTTTTTTTTGGTAAATGCTCTGCAAATCCTAGCTTCTCAGCCAGCAGCCGTGCTTTTTGAACATTCTCTTTTTGTTCTGCCAGATAGTTGGATAACAATATATTATCCAGCACAGAAAGTGAGCTTACGAAATGCGGTTTTTGATAAATAATGCCAATATTTTTGGCCCTGATCCTGGTAACTTCTTCCGCTGAAAGACCGGATACCGGCTTTTGGGCGATCAAAATTTGCCCTGATTCCGGTTGTAGCAACAATGCCAGCAAATGAAGCAATGTGGTCTTTCCCTTTCCGGATTGCCCCAAAATAAGCAGCGTTTCCCTGCCGTTGCAGTGAATGTCAGGAAAGCTGAATTTCTTTTGAGGAGAATAGGAAAAGTGAAGATTAGTGCTTGAAATCATTGCAAAGGCTGTTTTTCATTTACAATGATAATGAAGTTTTGTTTTCGAGCGCATTAAAAAGAAATCCTCCTACAAATAAATCATTGGTAAATACGTTGAAATGGTGATACACCCTGAATAAAACCAACAACTGTTCTATTTTTGCAAAAAATTGATCTTACAAATGCGTAGAAAATCTGAATTAAAAAAAGTATCCGGAGCGTTGGTATTCATCTTGACTTTTGGGCTTTTGTTTATGAATCAGGACGTCCAGGCGCAAAGCAGGGGCATTTTTGTGCCGTATTCAACAGCGGGATTTGGGCTCGGGACTTCTAGCTATTTTGGAGATTTCGCACCTTACAGAAGGCCTCTGGCTTCCACTTTCAAGATGATGCGTTGGAGCATCGGAGGGAATTACACACGCCATTTTACGCCGCGTCTGGCTGCCAGGGCAAGCTTTATTTATGCACGGATCGCGGGTGATGACTACATTATGAACCGCAGCGAGAAACACGAGTCAAACATTTTTTACGCGAGGAACTTACATTTCAGAAACGATTTGAAAGAATTCTCTGTACAAGGAATTTTTAAGTTGACCCCAGATAACAGGAGCTACGACAGAAGGCCGCAGTTCGGAACCTATTTATTTGCTGGAATAGCGCTTACTGCACACAATCCAAAAGCACTTGATTCATTAAATGGCGACTGGATAAAATTGCAGCCTCTCGGCACTGAGGGGCAGGGAAATGAAGGATATGCCAAACCCTATTCGCTGGTACAATTCGCTATCCCGATCGGAATAGGCGTTCGTTACAAGATCAATTCCAAGCTGGACATTTCAGCTGAGCTAGGTTTCCGTAAGACATTTACCGATTACCTGGATGATGCACACGGTGCTTATGCAGATCCGGCATTATTTGCTGATAATCCTACCGCACTTGCATTAAGCAACAGAACAACAGAGCGTTATGCAGCCAGAAAGGGTGCGGACAGAACCGAAGCATTAAAGAAATTTCTGGTTGTTAATTACAATCTGGAAGCCAGCGATCCTTTGGCAGCAATACCAACAACAGGCTTCGGAGCTCCAGGAACCGACAGGGGGAATAGCCCGAGCTATACGGACAACTATTTATTTGGTATGATCCATATCAACTATATGTTGCCATCCCAGATCAAATGTCCTCCATTAAAATAACTAAGGCATCCATTGAAGTCTTTTTCGAAATTTATTAATGCTAAATACTTGCTGCTAAATCTGGCAGCAGGTATTTATTTTTTTGGGGCAACCGGGAATGATGTCATGGCTCAAAAAATTGAGATCGGGGCTGGATTAGGGGCCTTAAATTATAAAGGGGATATTTCCCCGTCGCTCAGGCTTCGCTTTTTCAAGCCTGCGGGAAGTGTGTTTTTTCGTTATAACCCCAATCAGACAGTCTCGCTGAAGGCGGAACTGATGGGTGGTGTTATTGGTGCCGATGACAAGCATAGTAAAGATCCATTTCAACAGGCAAGAAACATGTCATTCACGTCCCGCATTTTTGAAGGGAGTGCTGTGGCTGAATATAATTTCCTTAATTTTCAGGAACGCCGTTTTGCTGTGAACTGGAGCCCTTATCTTTTTGGAGGGATTGGTTACTCCAAATTTAATCCGAGCCCGCAGGTCGGAGGTTACAAAACGAGCACATTCGTGCTTCCTTACGGGGTAGGGATCAAATATCAGGTGCGCCGTCCCTGGAACATTGGCATCGAATATGGTGCAAGAAAAACCTATTCCGATTATCTGGATAATTTAGGAGGGGACCCGGTGAATACGGATAAATTGCAGCAGGGAGATCCGTCTTTAAAGGACAATTATTATTATTTAAGACTTTCTGTCACATACACGTTTTATAAAATCGTTTGCCCCTGATCTATGAAAAGAATTCTCCTCATTGTTGCTGTCTTGCTTGTTGTTGTTTTAGCCGGATTTCTCGGCATGAGAATGTACACCAAATCTTTCAGTCCCGAAGCCGTCGCCGAAACCGCAAATAATGGTGTGAATGTCAAGGTCACATACAGTAAGCCAGGTAAAAAGGGAAGGCTTCTTTTTGGCAGGGAACAGGATAAAGCCCTGCTGCCTTATGGAAAGGTTTGGCGTACCGGCGCGAATGAAGCCACATTAATTGAGTTGGGGGAAGGATTAACATTTGGCGGCAAGCCGGTTAAGGCAGGCACTTATTCTCTTTATTCCGTTCCCGGGCAAAGCACCTGGAAAATTATTCTCAACTCGGAGGTTGGCCAATGGGGCACGGAATACAATGATGGCAAAGATGTTATGAGCGTAGAAGTGCCCATTCGCATCCGTCATACGGTGCAAGAATTATTCAACATTTATTTTGAAGATATACCGGGTGGTGTAAATATGATTTTAAGCTGGGACCAGACGGAAGCATTGGTCCCCATCACCAAGTAAACTGCTCGCCTGCTCGCCCTTATGTTTGTTGAAGCTATTGAAAAAGTCGACCAGTACACCCGTCCCATTCACTTTATACTGCGATATTACACCGGCAGCGACATTGTGCCGGGAACCGCTACATTATTTTTTGTGAATGAAAATGGCTTTGCGATAACCTGCAGGCATGTTGCGCAGCAAATTTTGTATGCGAGCTCCATTTACGAGAATTACCTGAAATTCAAAAGCGAGCTAAGAAAGTTTGAAAAAGACCCCGGCTTTGATACGCAACGCGGTTTTCTGGAAAACAAATACAGGATCAATGGCGACAATCCAATCCGTATACTTTTCAATTTCATAAACTGCGTAACTGCTTACAAGGGCCTGGCCATCCACTTGCATCCGACACAGGACCTGGCCATTATTCATTTTCGGGATTTTGAAAGCAGGCAGTATCAGGATTATGCGCGGTTTTTAAAAGATTCCAGGCTTGTAAAGCAGGGAAGATATCTGTGCCGCCTGGGTTATCCGTTTCCGGAATTTACCAATTATCAATACAACAAAAACACTGGCGACATTGAATGGCTCAGCACCGGCCGTATCAACACACCCAGTTTCCCGATTGACGGGATCATTACGCGCCACATCGGCGAGAGCAACGGCGTCGTAGGCATTGAAATGAGCACGCCCGGGCTAAGAGGCCAGAGCGGGGGGCCGCTATTTGATAAAAACGGCATAATCTACGGCATGCAAAGCTCCACCAGGCATCTGCACTTAGGGTTCGATCAGGTCAACAGGGAAGTGGTGACGGAAGGCCATCGGAAGAAAGTCTCCAATTATCCTTTTCTTAACGTAGGTCAATGCGTGCATGTGGATGTGATCAAGCAATTCTTGCGGGATAAGCAAGTCACTTTTTACGAAGAGGAAGCTTAGAGGATCAGCATCAGTTCTTCCAGGCGCCTGATATCGTAAGTTGGGCTTTCATCGAACCGTAATCCTGCCGGATTATAATATACCGTGTCCATCCCGAATTGTTTCGCGCCCATAATGTCTGCAACCCAGTTGTCACCGATCATAATGCTCTCGGATGGCACCGCTCGCGCAGTTTCCAATGCATAGGCGAAAATTTTCGGATCAGGCTTTTTCGCATTCGCGGTCTCGAATGTGATAATATTCTCAAAAAAATGGCCGATTTCCGAGCTCGCTATTTTTCTTGCCTGGATTTCGTTGAAACCGTTCGTAATGATGTGCATGGAGTAGCCCGCGGAGTTGGCATAGTTCAGCAAATCCAGGGCGCCTTCCAGTAAGTGTTTTTTATCAGGCAATGTTCGCAGGTAGGCTTCGCCGATTTCGTTATGATTCGGCGGCAGCTCGGCACCCAATTCTTCGAAAACCATCTTAAACCTATTCTCGCGTATATAGGTATGGTGCACCTTTCCGCGATCGAACGCGTCCCAGAGTGCGGTGTTAATTTTCAGAAAAGACTGGATAAAAGAGTCCAGAGACGATACTCCGTACTGAATTAAGGTCAGTGTATGAAAAATTTCTTCCAGTGATTCCGAAGAATTTTTTTCAAAATCCCAGAGTGTATGGTCCAGATCAAAGAAAAGATGCTTGTATTTCATATCTGGTAAAAATTCAAATTTTATTAGAAAAGTGAAATTTAATTTTTATTCGGTAAAAATCATAAATAAAAAATTACAAGTGATCCAAACACCATAACGTTAACGTAAGTCATTCGATAAGTTCTATTAATTATTGCAATAAGAACACGACCTCCGGCCTGCACACGTATATTCTTCAAATGAGGGGTTTGTTGTTAACAGTTGTTAATGAAATTTATTTTACAAAAAAAAGAAACCTAAAGATTTGCAAATTATTTTTCAAATCCATTTCTTTGATATGTATAATTCAAAATACAGAAAAGACAGTTCATTATTTCACTAAACAGAAAGGAGAAACAATATCGACGAACCGCTCTACGTTAACTAAATCGAATAGTAAAAATGGAGAAAGTCCAAGTTAGCGACAGTGAGTTGGTAACCTTGTATATCCGCGGTAATGAAAAGGCATTTGAAAAGCTTGTTCAGCGCCACAAATCAAGAATATACACCACTATTTATCTAATTGTCAAAGACCAGTATGTAGCCGAAGATTTATTGCAGGATACATTTATTAAGGCCGTAGACACGATAAAAGGTGGTAGATATAATGATGAAGGCAAATTCCTGCCATGGATTATACGTATCGCACACAATCTCGCCATTGATTATTTCAGACGCGATAAACGCTACCCCAATGTAGTATTTGAAGATGGAAGCAGTGTTTTCAATACGCTGGATTTTTCGGAGGATTCCGTTGAGTCAATCCAGATTCGTCAGGAAACACACGAGCAACTGCGGGAGATGATCCAGCGGTTACCTGATGTTCAGAAGCAAGTCCTGATCATGCGCCACTATGAGGACATGAGCTTTCAGGAAATTGCCGATGCAACAGGAGTGAGCATTAATACGGCATTGGGCAGAATGCGTTACGCGTTGATAAACTTGCGTAAGCAATTCAACCAACGTGCCCCACAGTATGACAAAAACTTTTACTTACGATGATGTTGTAAGGTATTTATATGCCGAAACAACAGAGACTGAAAATGACCTGATTGTTGAAGCCCTGGCGCTTGACAATGATTTGATGAGCTTTTATCTGGACTCACTCGACATTCAGAGCCAGATGGATAAAATCGTTCGGATGCCTTCGGATCACTCTGTAGCGAAAGTCTTCAGATATTCTCAACAATTTTCACCAAAAAGACCCACCGCTCTTTCATTTTAAGAGGTGGGTCTTTTTTTGTCCAAATCTGTAACCGGCTGTGAAATTCACAGTCAGGATATCCCGTATGCTTAGAAAAGACCGATTCAAGTTCTTCCTTGATTATTTTACCAATAACTTTCCTGAACCTGAGACCGAGCTGCATTACGGAAGTCCATACGAGTTACTCGTTGCCGTAGCCCTTTCCGCGCAATGCACAGACAAGCGCGTGAACATGGTTACGCCTGCACTTTTTGAACGGTTTCCTGACCCGCAAGCATTGGCTGCATCCAATGTGGAAGAAGTTTACACTTACATCCGCTCCATCTCCTATCCCAATAACAAAGCAAAGCATTTGGTTGGGATGGGGAGAATGCTCGTTGAGCTATTTAACGCTGAGGTTCCTGCCTCGATAGAGGACTTGCAAAAATTGCCTGGGGTAGGAAGGAAGACAGCGAATGTGATCGCGTCTGTAATTTTCAATCAGCCTGCTATGGCTGTTGATACGCACGTTTTTCGTGTTTCAAGGCGAATAGGGCTAGTGCCGCTTACTGCCACGACGCCATTGGCCGTGGAAAAAGCCCTTTTAAAATACATTCCCAAAATTCTCGTTCATAAAGCGCATCACTGGCTAATTCTGCATGGACGCTACATCTGCCTCGCGAGAAGTCCCAAGTGCATGGAGTGCCCATTATCACCGAGTTGTAAATATTTTGAAAAGAATGTGAATGTTCCTCTTTTTCAATCCTGATTACAACCATTTCCGGTTTATAAGCATCTCTGTAAAAAATCAGTTCCCATTTATTTAAAAGAAAAGAAGGAAAAGAAATGAAGCGAATTAATTTATCATTGATCATCGTATTTGCCCTGCTCATCGGTTTGTCGGGTTGTATGGATAAAGACAATACGGATGATACAGCGAAAGTGAAAGAGAATGAGGTTGCGATTGAGAATTATCTTAAAACGGACAGCCTGGGTTCAAAGGCAATCAGAGACAGCTCGGGGCTTTATTACATTATCCGTAAAGCCAATCCAAACGGCCAGCTTGCCAAGAGAGGCGATGCTGCAACCATTAAATACACGGGTTATTTGCTCGATGGAACCAAAGTGGTTTCTTCAACTGTGGACAGCAAAACGACATTTACATTTCCGGTGGAAGGTTACCTTTTTTGGGGTGGTATTGAGAGGGGCATATTTTTGATGAAAACGGGCGAAAAAGCAACATTCTTTTTACCTTTTTATCTGGCTTCAGGAAATTCGGATAAAGTTAATATCCCGGCATATTCCCCGATCCGCCTCGAAGTTGAATTTATTCAGACGCGTTCGGAAGTGCAGCAAATTGATGAATTCATCGCTAAAAAAGGTTACACAAACGTTGAACGAACATCCGACAACCTGTTGATTATCAGGACGAACAAAGTAACGGGAGATACGATCAAAGCTGGAATGGCGGTCAGTGTAAAATATGTGGGCAGGCTGCTCGATGACACCAAGTTCGACGAAGGCACAAGCGCTTTTACAACTTCATCCGCCGGAACGATTCCAGGGTTTGATCGTGCGCTGCGTAAACTACGCAAAACCGAAAAAGCAATCATTGTTTTCCCGTCTTCTCTTGGATATGGAAAAAGCGGCAGGGACAAGATTTTGCCTTATGCACCTTTGCAATTCGAAATAGAGGTCTTGCCAAATTAGAATTTGTAAGCTTTTTGATATCAGTGAAAATTGAATGTCCACGGAATCTGTCCGTGGACATTTTTTTATGCAAAAAGTTTAGTGATGGCACTGGTAACGCGTTGTAAATCATCCGCCTTCAGTCCAGAACCGGATGGCAAGCAAATTCCTGAGTGAAATAATTCACCGGCAATGTTTCCGCCAAAATAAGGCGCGTCTTTAAACACAGGTTGTAAATGCATTGGTTTCCATAAATGCCGTGATTCAATGTTCTCACTTTCCAGTTCTGCGATAAGTTTTTTCGGGGAAATTTCTGATTGTTGGAAATCCAATGTCAGCGCGGTTAGCCAGCGATTTGAAAAGCATTCAGCGGGTTCTTTTTGAAAGTTGATTCCGGGTAGTTTTTCCAAAGCTTTTTGATAAAACGCATTATTAGCTCTTCTCTGTGCTACGCGGTTTCTCAAAACCTCCATTTGACCTCTTCCAATTCCTGCGCAAACATTACTCAAACTATAATTGTAACCGGTTACTGAATGTTCATAATGTAAAGCAGGATCTCTTGCCTGTGAAGCCAGAAACTTTGCTTTTTTAATGAGTGCCGGATCTGCTGACCAAAGCGCTCCGCCTCCTGATGTTGAAATAATCTTGTTACCATTGAAGGAGAATATGCCAAATGTACCAAAGGAGCCTGCTTTCCGATCATTAAATTCAGAACCGAGCGCTTCGGCAGCGTCTTCAATTAATGGAATGTCGTAGTGGTTGCATAATGTTAAAACTTCATCCATACGCGCAGGCATTCCGTACAAATGCACGATTATGATCGCCTTGGGTTTTTTGCCTTTATTTATACAATGCTTAATGGCTCGTTCCAATGTGTCAGGACAAATGTTCCAGGTTTCCGGCTCGCTATCCACAAAAACGGGAATGCCACTTTGATAAGCAATGGGATTGGCACTCGCTGCGAATGTAAACGACTGGCATATCACAATGTCACCTTTCCCGACGCCGAGCAAAACCAGTGCAAGATGCAACGCTGCGGTTCCCGATGACAGTGCTGCTACATGTCCGCAGCCGATAAAGTCCTCAATCTGTTTCTCAAAAGCACTCACATTCGCACCAACCGGTGCTATCCAGTTTGTGTCAAAAGCCTGTTGAATGTACATCATCTCCGTCCCGCCCATGTGCGGAGGCGAAAGCCAGATTTTCTTTTCCATAGTGTGTTTGTTTAATGATTCGCGCAGGATTTCCGCGAGCGATGGCTCCATCTGGAATGTCTTTCGTAACGACACTTCCTGCACCGATTATGCAATTTTTACCAATAACAACATTGGGAACGACTACACTTCCAGCGCCAATAAGTGTGCATTCACCAACCGTAACATTGCCGCAAAGCACCGAGCCCGGGCTAATGTGAACGAAGTCGGAAATTTTACATTCATGATCGACTAATGCACCGGTGTTAACAATGCAATGATTTCCAATGATTGAATCTGTTTGAATAACAGCACGATGCAAAACCACATTGCCTAAGCCAAACGGAACGTTTCGTTCGATCAGTGAAGAAGAATGAAATGCATTTGCAAAGCGGTGACTCACTTGCAAAGCGTGTTTTTTTCGAATAAAATTATCTCCAATCGCAAGAATGAGTTGCTGATCCTCATAGACATTTCGATCATAGGGACCTGAAATGAATAGGTTACCAAGCACTTTGCCGACCGGGTCATCGTCAAAAATTGCAGCAACTTCAACTCCTGAATCTCTTAATAAACTAACAATTACTTTGGCATGACCGCCTGCGCCGTAAATGAGCATAGTGTAATAGTTAAGTGTGTGATGATTATAAATTGCCTTTAAACCTTTCAAATGTTGCAGCAACTTGCTTCCCGGGATTTTTGAAAATTGTAAAAAAGGTTAAATACAAAATCTTCATATCCAGCTGGAAAGACCGATTTTCTACATACCATATGTCAAGTTCAAACTTCTTTTCCCAACTAATTGCAGTGCGTCCGTTAACTTGGGCCCAGCCTGTTATTCCCGGCAAGACATCGTGACGCCTGCGTTGGTCGGCATTGTACAATTCCAGATATTCCGGGAGTAGCGGCCGCGGCCCTACCAGGCTCATATCGCCCTTTAATACATTCCACAGTTGAGGAAGCTCGTCTAGAGAAGATTTGCGTAGAAACTTGCCAAAAGAAGACATGCAATGTGTCCTATTTCCTTCATTATAAGTATTTTGAACGACAGTCAACGTCCGAAACTTAACCAAAACAAAAAGCTTCTTCCCAAGCCCCGGCCTAAACTGGCAAAAAAACAAATTACCGTCGGCTTTCAGCCGATGGATAATACTAATTAAAATAAAAAGCGGCGACAGGATGATTAGTCCGGTCGCCGCTAAAATTATATCTAAAATTCTTTTTCCTACTTTGAAATAAACAGCATTGACAACGTCAGAAAAGCTCCGGGTAAAGTTCCGGGTTGGCTTCTCGCATGATTCGGTATGCTGCTTCAAAAATGTCATCTGCATTGGGTTTAGAGAAATAATCGCCATCCGATCCATATGGAGGACGGTGATCTTTCGCCGAAACGGTTACAGGCGCAGAATCCAGCCAGCGATACACATTTTGCTTTTCAACAACCTGCTGCATCATATATGCAGAAGCGCTTCCCGGCAAATCTTCGTCAGCGAAAATAACCCTGTTGGTCTTTTTGACAGATTCAGCAATGCGGCTGTGGATGTCAAAAGGCAACAAAGTCTGCACATCAATAACCTCTGCTTCAATGCCTGATTTTTGCAACTGAGCAGCGGCTTCCATTACTATACGGCACATTGAGCCGTAGGTCACAATGGTAATGTCATTTCCTTCACGAATTATTTCCGGTTCGCCCAATGGGAAGCAGATTTCGGCGATATTATCAGGAAGAATTTCTTTTTGGCGGTAAGAATTAAGCGGCTCAACAATCAGAGCCGGGTCATCGCCTTTGATTAATGTATTGTAAAATCCGGCGGCTTGCACAAAGTTTCGTGGTACAATAACGTGGATCCCGCGCAGACTACTCAGCATAGTGCCCATCGGAGAACCGGAATGCCAGATTCCTTCGAGCCTGTGCCCCCGCGTACGGATGATCAATGGTGCTTTCTGTCCGCCGGCTGTGCGGTAACGCAATGTTGCCAAGTCGTCTGTTAATGTCGCAAGGGCATAATAGATGTAGTCGAAATACTGGATCTCGACAATTGGCCTTAATCCGCGCATGGACATACCAATGCCTTGTCCTACAATGGTCGTTTCACGAATGCCGGTGTCTGTGATTCTTAATTCACCAAATTTCTCCTGTAACCCTGCTAATCCCTGATTTACGTCACCAATAAACCCAACATCCTCACCCAGCGTCACCACGCGTGGATCTCTTTCAAAAAGCGCATTGAAATAAGAGCGGATCACCTCACGGCCATCAACGGTTGGACTTTCTTCGGAAAAAACAGGCTTTACTTCGGGAACATTTAACGGGGAATCCGCAGAATCGCTGTAAAGATGTGTGCTAAAACGCTGTGCGTTGTCTCTCAGGCTATTTTGAAGGGATGCTTTGAGTGCGTCTTTTGTTGGGTTATCTTCTCTTCCCAGCAATCGCAATGCCTTTCGGACGCTGGAAACCATATCGCGCCTTACCGGTAAATATGTTTTGGAGAGTTCCAGGACAATGTTACTCAGCTCATCGGCGTGCGAACTGGAACGCATGGCATCTTGCAGAAGCTGGATCGTTTCGAGATATTCCTTATCGAGTTCCTTGCGATATGCCTGCCATGCCATGTTGCGTGCGTTATGCGCCGTTTCCTTGGCTTCAACTTCTATTTGTTCTAGCTCTTCATCCGTTGCGTATCCATTTTGCAGGATCCAATTGCGGAATATTACATTACAATCGCGGTCATTTTCCCATTTCAGTCGCTGCTTGGATTTGTATCTTTCATGCGAGCCGGAAGTAGAATGTCCTTGTGGTTGTGTAAGCTCGGTAACATGGATTAAAACGGGAACCTGTTCTTCTCTGCAAAGCTTCGCAGCCCGTTGGTAAGTCTCAATAACGGCTGGATAGTCCCATCCTTTTACCGTAAATATTTCTAGTCCGGGTTCCTCTTCATTGCGCTGCAAACCTGCCAGCGCTTTGGAAATGCTTGATTTCGTAGTCTGATATTCAACAGGAACGGAGATGCCGTAACCGTCATCCCAGACAGAAGTCAGCAGCGGGATCTGCAACACTCCGGCCGCGTTCATCGCTTCCAGGAACATTCCCTGGGAAGTGGACGCGTCACCGATTGTGGCAAAAACAATCTCGTTTCCCTGCCGTGTAAAATTGGTCAGATCATGCAGTTCTTTATTGTTCCTGAATAATTTGGAAGCATATGCAAGGCCAACGGCCCGTGGAATTTGCCCCGCCGTGGAGGAGATATCGCAAACTGAATTATAAAGTTTTGTCTGGTCCAGCCACTGTCCGTTTTCATCGAGCCATCGGGTAGAAAAATGGCCATTCATAGATCTCCCGCCCGTACTTGGCTCGTGTTCGAGATCAGCGTGGGCGTACATTTGTGCAAAAAATTGTTGCCAGCTCACATTGCCCAGAGCCGCTTCAATAGTCTGGTCGCGGTAATATCCGGAGCGAAAATCACCCATCCTAAATGCCCTCGACAATGCAATCTGGGCCACTTCCTTACCATCTCCGAAAATGCCAAATTTAGAACGGCCACCCATTGTATCCTTCCTTCCCAGCAAACTCACCTGACGACTTTCGCAAGCAAGGCGATAGTCTTTGGTGATACTCTCCTTACTCAATACACTGGAACCGGTCAAACTATCATTTTGAAGCATATGCAAAATTTACTTGGAATGAATCCTTAGTTAAATTACGTTTTTTTGAATGCAAGCCAAAATTATGCAGGAAAATAATAAACACCGCAGTGGTACGTATAACTTTCGACTGCATTGTTAATATTGGTTAATGATTATTAAATTTAAATTTTATAACTTAATCTTGTTTGCTAGTTACTTTTTTTCACCACTAAATGTATAGTTAGTATCATGAAAGTATTTTTTTCCGCGCTGGTTTTATTGGTAGGCTTGTCCACCGTTAGTTTTGCGCAAAAAGGTGTGTTGAAATTCAAAGAAGAAACGCACAAATTTGGTAAAGTACCACAAGGAACGCCTGTAACGCATGAATTTGTGTTCACTAACACAGGATCTGATCCGGTTGTACTTTCAAACGTAACCGTGTCTTGCGGATGTACAACGCCGGTTTGGTCAAAAGAGCCGGTACTTCCAGGTAAAACGGGTTCTGTAAAAGCAACATTCAATGCAGCAGCAGCAGGTCCTTTCAACAAGCCTGTTACAGTTTTCAGTAACACAGAAGGAGGTTCAATTACTTTGTACCTGAACGGGGAAGTGGTTCCGAAAGCAGCAGCAAAATCTTCCAAATAATCTGTAAAGATATTTGGTGAAAATGGCGGTCCTGTTTGGGCGGCCATTTTTTTATGTCCTTACGTCAATATTAGTAAGCAGATCTGTCGTAGAATGAGCGGCGGCGCGTAACTTTCAGATCTTGTAAAATAGCAGATTTCACCTTTAATGTGAAATTGTAATTGCTTACCCGCGAAGCACTTCCTGCAAATGGAGTCCAGCTGAAACTCATATCCCAGCAATGCAGGTCGCGGTAAAGGGTGAGGGAAGTAATGGTAGGCTCGAAGGCGGTGAAGTCAAAACCAGAATTCACACTTACCTTGAAATTCTTGGATAAGCTAAGATCACCCGTCACCTGTATAGCCTGAATAAGTTGTGCATTCGAAAGTCCGGACTTGGTTAGGCCGAAGTTATAGTTCAAAGACACATTCCAGGGAATATTAAAATCGACATACAATTCGGGATTTTGGGCGATAAACTCGCGCTGCTCCTCGGTGACGGTTGGGTTTCCATTCGCTGCCGGCGGTACAGGTTTGGTCTTATCGGAGCTTTTTGGCGCAAAGCTGGTCCCTAATGTAAAGCCCAGATTTTGCAGGTTGGCCAGTCCCTGACCTTGCGTAATGGCATATTTATTCACCCTTGTTCCCACCTGATTACCCAAAACCCGGGGATTTGCCTCATATGCATATGGATCCAGGTTCATGTTAAAGTTCAAGTTCAGGTTTTTTCCAATTCGCGCGTTCGCATTTACCGTAATGTTGGAAAGATTCAGCGAATCCGCCAGCAGGTTATAGTTTCCTCCCAAGCTCAGGTTATCCAGCAACGATACTTTTTCAAACTGCTGCGCAGCTGTGTCGCTTTTCGTTTTCAGTTTCATTTCGAAAGAGTTGTTCAAACTGAAAGAAATGACACTCGAAGCGCGCCCATTGCTCACGCCTGTTCCGATTCCCCTGAATCTGGACAACGAAAATTCTCTGTCCAGGCCGCGGTTTTTAATGTTTACTTTTTGATAAAATCCGAATGCGTCTCCTGTAAAATCAGGTGTATAAGTAAATGATAATGAAGGAATAACTGTATGACGGATTGCTTCCAATCGCTTGCCTTTTACAAAGAATGTTCCGTAAAAACGGGTATTAACCCCCGCTCCGAAATTGTACGAGTATTCCGTTCCTGCCTGCCTTAATGTATCAATGCGCACCTGGTTTCTCTCAACTGAATAGGCGTATTGTTTGGTGAAAACTTCGCCCTGTAAGGAAAGGCTCGGGGTAACATTGACGAATCGTAAAACCTTGAAGTTAGGAAGTGAGATAGGCAAGCTGTAACGGCCGGTAAATTGCGCATCCTTCAACATTTCCGGAAGGTTTGCCATATTGAAAGCGACAATCTTCGTCTTATTAGCGCGGGCTGGATCCACTTCATTAATAATAGAAAAACCAAGACTCGATGACGAAGTATCTATCGCAGTCAGTGAGTTGGTTAATGCATAATTACCGCTGAAATCGAGCCCTAAACGAAAACTTTCATACCAGCGACCTCTGCCGCCTTTCAAAGCAAATGGAGCGATCTGGTTCACGCCGAAGCTAAAATCGGTTGAAACATTCGTTTTTCCATCCTTCTTTCTTCCATTACTAGCAGGATCAGGATCAACTTGCCCAAAATTCTGGTTCACACGCAAACTCCCCGCAGCCCGCATGAATTGTCCGAAAGTGCGGTTATACTGAACGGATGAACTGGCCACATTGGAGATATATTTGTTGGTTTCAAATTCCTGTAACTGGTTGTAGCTGTTGCTGCTCACATTCACGTTCGCAGAAAATTGAGAGTTTCCGCGCGGCCTTGGCGCATGAGACCATACAATGCTGAAATCATTGGTTTGTCCTCGCCCCAGATCTCGGTCAACCTCATCACTTGACTTATTCTTATTGAACCGCAATGCTAAATTACCATTGTATTGATAACGTCTGGAATAAGTGGAAGCAACGCCCAATCCCCAGCTTCCCGTCGAATAGATCTGTCCGGTCACAGATGCGTTGATATATTCACTGATCGCGAAATAGTAGCCGCCTTCACGCAGATAGAAACCGCGGCCATTGGGTTCCTCACCATAAGTAGGGAAGAGAATTCCTGATGTTCCGTTTTCTTTCTTTTTCGGAAAAGGGAAGAAACCGAATGGCAGAGCGATAGGAAGTGGAACATCGCTGATAACAAGATTGAAAGGCCCGGAAATGACCTGTTTTTTATTCACCATCTTAATCTTCGGCGCATTGATGTAGTAATGCGGGTGCGTAAGATTACAGGTTGTATACATGGAATGGCGAATGTAAAAATTGCCCTCAGCATCCTTTTTTACCTTTTCCCCACGAATGTTACCGTCGCCTTCCTGGGTGACAATGCCTTGGATAAGTGCCTTTTTAGACTTGAAATTGTAGCGGATTTCCTTGGTGTTGTAAGTCTCCGGCCCATCCTGAAATACCGGATCGCCGATCGTTTTTTTGGAAGTGGAATCGGCAGGATCGGTTGTTCCAATGGCATAAACTTCGTTGGTGACCCAATTGAGGCGTATATAAGCGGCTTTGAGGTTAATGGTCCCGTAAGTTACTTCGGCATTTCCATACAGATGAACCTGTTTAAGAACCGCATCCATGATCGTAGAATCTTCTGCGGTATATTGGACAGCGTTTTGGAGGTCGTCCGGGTTTGAGAGCGAATCGACCGCAGTGGAATCTGTTAATCCTCTGTTTGTGAGTGATGTATCACCTGGCGTTACTGCACCATTGATGGACGTAGCATTCTTCCCGGCACCGGTTGTGTCGGCGCCAGATTGTTTTTTTACAGCAAGGAGAGAATCCGCTGTCTGTTTGGCTGAAGTTGTAACGTTCGGCTTTCCCTGATTTTTCCCCGGTCCTCTTTGTGCGTTGCTGTACACAGGATACTGTGCTGAATATAAGAAACGCCGCAACTACTGACGATATAATAATCGCCTTTCTTTTCAGTTCTAACAAATAGCGTATTTTTGCGTAACGAATTTCAAAATTAGCAGAGAAACCTCTAACGAGTAACGCCCTAATTAAAAAATAATGTTAAAAGTTCTTAAATTAGTAATTGTCGCAAGCACCCTTTTTGCAAGCCTCGCTTTTGTAATCCAAGACGATCCCGCACCGGCCAAATCCAGCAAAGTTAAAACGGTTGTCATCGACGCCGGTCATGGGGGGAAAGATCCTGGGACCAGGGGACGTGTTACCAAAGAAAAAGACGTTGCGTTGGCAGTTGCACTCGAACTTGGGCGAAGGATCAAAGAAGAAACTCCGGAAGTAAAAGTACTATATACCAGATCAACTGACGTTTTTATTGAGTTAGGGGAACGCTCCGCATTTGCGAATCGCAACAATGCAGACCTTTTTATCTCCGTTCACTGCAATGCCACACCCAGCTCCCGGTCGGTGAGAGGAACGGAAACATTCGTAATGGGTTTACACAAAACACAAGGAAACCTGGACGTTGCGAAGCGGGAAAACTCGGTTATCTTGCAGGAAACGAACTATAAGCAAAAATACAAAGGCTTCGACCCCAATTCGCCGCTCGCGCACATTATGCTTGCCAACTACCAAAGCGCGTTTATTTCCAGCAGTCTTCGTCTTGCGGATTTAATTGAAAAGAAATTTCAATCTGTGTCAGATCGGGACAGCCGCGGCGTGAAACAAGCCGGGTTTCTGGTGCTTTGGAGATGCGCGATGCCAGCCGTTTTGATCGAAACCGGCTTCTTGTCCACTCCTGATGAAGAAGAATACCTGGGTTCAAAGGATGGACAGGAAGAAGTTGCAGAGTCTATTCACCAGGCATTTATGGCCTACAAAAAAGATATGGACCGTTAACAAGGTCATATCTTGCATTTCGATTTCAATTAATTAGCTCATGAAAATATCAAGAGAAGCAAAAGTCGGAGTTATGGCGGTCGTCGCTATTGTAATGTTATATTTCGGCTTTCACATTTTAAAAGGCTCCGACGTTTTTTCCAGAACCCATCAATATTACGTGGTTTACGACAATATCGACGGCTTGACCGCATCCAATCCCGTCTTACTCAATGGATTAAATGTAGGTCGGGTGCAGGAAATCAAGTTATTGCAAAGCCGGAAAAATCAGATACTGGTCAGCATTGACATCCAAAAAGGCGTTATCATACCGGGCGGGACGGCAGCTACCCTGGCGGATGGTGGTTTGCTGGGCGGTAAAGTCATTAATCTGGTAGTCGGGACCGGGCCAGCTTTAAAGGATGGCGACACATTGGTATCCCGCAAGGAAGCAGGGATTTCGGCTGTTCTACAGGAGCAAGCGCTGCCGCTTGTCAATCACGCCGATTCACTGATCAAAAACCTGGATGTGGTTGTGATGGGGTTCAAAGAAACAGGTTTGATACTGAACCAAGTCCTCAAAAACTATAATCAGACGGGAACAAATTTACAGAGGTTACTGAATGAAAACCGCACTAATCTGGTCGCATTAACGTCTAATTTAAACAAGCTTTCCACATCTTTGGTAGAAACAGAAAAAGAGCTGAAACCGCTTCTTGCCAAAACAGGAACCTTGGCAGACTCTCTGAATGCATTGCGGCTCGGGGAAACGGTTCAGAACGCGAACAGGACCATTGGAGAACTGCATACATTGCTGGCAAGCGTTGAATCGGGAAAAGGAACCGCGGGGAAGCTCATCAAAGACGAAACGCTTTACAACAACATCGACCGGACAGTTGTGAGCCTCAACAAGCTTTTGACAAATTTGCGGGAGCATCCGAAACGTTACATTAACATTTCTGTTTTTGGAAAAAAAGATAAAGGACCGTCGGAATCACCGCTTGACACAACCACGGTGATCAAGTAGCTATTGGTTTTTCCAGCATTATTAAATAAAATTCAAGTCGTTTGCTTACGGGTAAACGACTTTTTATTTTTGAAAATAAACCTGACCTTCCGGCCAGTGACGAATTACATTACTTCATCAATATGACTAATCAAGAAAGTCTTCCCCAACTCATCCAGGTTCTCCAGCAAAAATACGAGCAGGTAAAACTCGGCGGTGGTCACAAAAAAATTGAAGCACAACATAAAAAAGGCAAGCTCACAGCCAGAGAAAGAATTGATTATCTGATCGACACGGATTCGTATTTCCTTGAGATCGGAGCTTTTACAGCGGATGGCATGTACGCCGAAGAAGGCGGATGTCCGTCCGGCGGCGTGGTCGCTGGGATCGGCTATGTTTCAGGAAAACAATGTCTGATCGTCGCTAACGACGCTACTGTGAAAGCAGGCGCATGGTTTCCGATTGCCGCCAAGAAAAACCTCCGTGCGCAGGAGATTGCCATGGAAAACCGCTTGCCGGTCATTTATCTTGTGGATAGCGCAGGCGTTTATCTGCCCATGCAGGCTGAGGTTTTTGCGGATAAGGAACATTTCGGACGGATTTTCAGGAACAATGCACAAATGTCTGCCATGGGAATTGTGCAGATTTCCGCCATTATGGGCAGTTGTGTCGCAGGTGGCGCATATTTGCCCATCATGTCCGACGAAGCATTTATAGTCGAAGGAACCGGCTCGGTTTATCTAGCCGGACCCTATCTGGTAAAATCGTCCATTGGCGAAGATGTGGATTCGGAGTCACTGGGCGGGGCTTCCATGCATTGCGAGATTTCCGGCGTGACCGACAACAAGTTTCCGGACGACAAATCCTGTCTGGATGCCATTAAGCGACATATTGATAAAATTGGAAGGCCCGCTTCCGCAGGTTTTGATAAAAAAACACCCCTCGCACCCAAGCGCATTCCCGAAGAAATTTACACACTATTGCCCACGGACCGACTAAAACCGTACGACATGCGCCATATCCTGGAATGCATTGTGGACGACTCTGAGCTGGATGAATACAAGCCCGATTATGGAAAAACATTGATTTGTGCTTATGCGCGCGTGGATGGCTGGGCTGTCGGCATTGTGGCCAATCAGCGCAAGATGGTCAAATCCGGGAAGGGTGAAATGCAAATGGGTGGTGTGATTTATGGCGAATCGGCCGATAAAGCCGCACGGTTTATTATGAATTGTAATCAGAAAAAAATTCCTTTGATCTTCTTCCACGACGTGACGGGCTTTATGGTAGGAAGTCGTGCAGAGCAAGGGGGGATCATTAAAGACGGTGCAAAAATGGTGAATGCCGTTGCCAATTCTGTTGTTCCAAAATTCACTTTTGTTGTAGGCAATTCTTACGGCGCCGGCAATTATGCCATGTGCGGAAAGGCTTATGATCCGCGATTGATCTTTGCCTGGCCCACCGCCCAAATGGCTGTTATGAGCGGCGCGACAGCAGCAAAAACGCTGTTGCAAGTACAAACAGCAACATTAAAAGCAAAAGGCGAGACCATCACGCCCGAAGCTGAAAAAGCATTGCTCGATGAAATCACGGATCGTTATAATCAGGAACTATCACCTTACTACGCTGCGGCACGATTATGGGTCGACGGCATCATTGATCCGGTAGAAACACGGAAAATTATTTCTATGGGCATTGCAGCAGCAGACCAGTCTCCGATCGAGAAGCCGTTTAATGTTGGGGTAATGCAGGTTTGATTTTACTAAACGTTAATAATTATGTCTGAAAAAATAACATTCCTGGGTTTGGGTAACCTCGGAACACCGATTGCAGAAAGTCTGATTAAAGCAGGTTACGAGTTGACCGTTTGGAATAGAACAGCCTCAAAAGCAGAGCCTTTGGCTAAATTAGGGGCAAAAGTCGTTGAGAATGCGATAGACGCGATTGAGACTGGCGGAATTGTCATTTCCGTGCTGGCTGATGATTCGGTTGTTGAGGAAGTTTTCAACATGGAACTGGTTGAGAAACTCGGCAAAGGTGGCATTCATATTTCCATGAGCACCATTTCACCTGAAACCTCCCGCCAACTGAGCCAGATACATGACTGGTATGAAGCCACTTACATTGCCGCACCGATTTTTGCGAGGCCGGAAGCAGTCGTTGCAGGGGTAGGAAACATTGCCATATCTGGGAAAGCGGCAGCGAAGGAAATCGCGAAACCAATCTTGCAGGGTTTTGTGAAAGGCATTTATGATTTTGGGGAAGATCCGGGAGCAGCGAATGTGGTAAAGCTGGCCGGAAACTTCATGATCGCGGCGAGTTTGGAAATGATGGGAGAAGCTTTTACTATGGCCGAGAAAAACGGGATTTCCCGCCAAAGCATTTACGAAATGCTTACGCAGACATTATTTGCCGCGCCCATATTCCAGAATTATGGAAAATTTGTTGCCAATAATGTTTACGAGCCAGTCGCATTCAAACTTGCATTAGGGCTGAAAGACATTAATCTTACCTTACAAACGGCCTCAGACGTTAATGTTCCTATGCCGATGGCCGATTTGATCCGTAACCGGTTTATTTCAGCATTGGCCAAAAAGCGGGACAATCTGGACTGGAGCGCGCTGGCACAGGGCGCTTCCGATGACGCCGGAGCATAAAAAAAGGCTGCATATTGGACTGAACCCCAAAAGTTGGACGAGTTAAGATTTAACGATTAGTGTGATGAGCCCGGTATTGAGCCGGGCTCATTCCATTTAAATTAAGCCTGATCCTATCTTTGTTGTAATAGTGAATGTAATCTTTGATGTCTTTTTTGAGCTCATCAATGCTTTGATATTTGTTCAGGTAGAACAATTCCGATTTAATTGTTCCAAAAAAGTTTTCAATAATAGCGTTGTCCAGGCAATTGCCTTTTCTGGACATACTTTGGGTAATGCCTTTTGATTTGAGCATTTTTTGATATTCACTCATTTGGTATTGCCATCCCTGATCCGAATGTAGCACCAGGCTTTCTGGCTTATTTATCTTTTTAAATGCGGTTTTGAGCATTTGTGTGACTTGTTTGAAATTAGCCGATTCAGATAGGCTATAACTGATGATTTCTCCATTAAAGAGATCAATAATAGGAGATAGAAAAAGTTTTTTGTCTTTCACCCTGAACTCAGAGACATCCGTTGCCCATTTCTGTGATGGCTTTATAGATTTAAAATCCCTGTTGAGGATGTTGGGCGCTACCTTGCCTGTCTGACCTTTGTAAGAGCGGTACTTTTTGGCGCGGACCAGCGATTTAAGGTCCATGGCCTTCATCAGCTTTAAGACCGTTTTATGGTTGATGTTGCTGCCCATCTTACGGATAGTCATTGTAATGCGACGGTAGCCGAACCTTCCCTTATGCCGATCATAAACTTGCCTGATCTGCCTTCGCGCGTCTTTATACTTGCTGTCGGCAGCGCTATTTTTAATATGGTAGTAGAAATTACTTCTGGGTATTTCAAAGAGGTCCAAAAGCAATTCAAGCGGGTATTTCTGCCTTAACCCATGGATTGTCAACGCTTTTTCTTTTGCGCAGCTTCCTTCTCGCGGATTAAGGCATCCAGCTTTTTTAGCAAGTCATTCTCTGCCCTCAGGCGCAGGTTCTCGTTTTCGAGCTCCTCCAATCGGGTCAATGGACCGTATGTTTTAATGATCTTGGGTTTGTTTTTCATAGACCTGGGCCTGCCACGGGCCGTGATAAAACCATCTATACCAAACTGCTCATACTGCCTGATCCAGACATGTAAAGTACTCATGCTGGGTATTTTAAATTTGAAGCAGCACTCATTCAAAGATAAGCCCTGGTTCTGATAAGCATGCACGACTTGTTGCTTAAATTCTTTTGTGTAATTGTGCCCGTATTGCGGCAAAAGGCTTGAACCCCCGCCTTGCTTATAATGTCCAATCCATTTTTGCACACTGGATTTAGCAATCTTAAAGCGTCTGGATAATTCATTGATACCATCACCGGCTAGATAGGCTTTAACGACCTTTAGCCTGAAAGCTACACTGTGTTTTCTGTTTTTGCCCATAAAAAAGCCCCCAAGAAGTGTCTAACTTTTTGGGGGCAGTGCATATGCAGCCTTTTTCATTATTTAGTGAGCAATTAATTATTCTCACTAAATTCAAGTAACATCTCATCAGTTATATTGTTCTTCTCTTTAAAGTCAGCGACTGTTTCAGTGAACGAGGTTTGAAGATCCTCCACATGTTGAAGATTTTTATAAACACCATCGTAGATTTCATTAAGTGTTTTATCCAAACCCTGAACATTTAAATTCATGTTCTCTGTTTCGATCTGGCCTATCTTTTTAATGACCGCGGTCTCACTATTTTTCAAATCCTCTATTTCACGAAGGACCTTCTCCATGGTCTTATACTTTTCGATCTTGTCCATAAGTCTTATTTTAGTTTGGTATAAACACCTAAAATATCATACCAATCAGGCAAGCTTACCGGTAAATTTGACGCAAACATTTCTTTATCCGGCATGATTGAAAGAAATTTAAATTGGTTATGGTTTGCGGTCCTGCTGATCTCAGGACCGTTTGTAAATGCTCAGCCGGAAGCGAAAATGTCTTCCTGGAAAGGGTTTGAAAAGGTTGAATTCACTTTTGAAGGCCGGAATGCCTGGTATGTGAAACCGCGAACAGCCATTGCCGGAAACCCCTGGGTGTGGCGCGCGCATTTCCCCACCTGGCACACAGAAATGGACAGCATTTTGCTTTCCCGTGGTTTTTACATCGCCTATATCAACACCAATGACATGTTTGGGCATCCAAAAGCCATGCAGGTTTGGGATGCTTTTTATGATTATCTGGTAAATCAAAAGCATTTTGCATCCAAAGTGGCGCTGGAAGGCGTAAGTCGTGGTGGATTGTATGTGTATGGCTGGGCCAAGCGCAATCCCGATAAAGTAAGCTGCATTTACGCCGAAGCGCCCGTTTGCGATCCGAAAAGCTGGCCGGGAGGAAAGGGAAAAGGCCCGGGATCGGAAAAAGATTGGGCGGCATGGTTAAAACTCTTCAATGTTACCGAGAATGAAGCAGCGAAATTTACGGACATTCCTTTGAATGATCTCGCCGGGTTAGCATCATTTAAAGTCCCGATAGTTCATGTTATCGGCCTGAAAGATAAGCATGTTCCGGCTGAAGAAAACAGTGACTTATTGGTAAAAAACTATATGCAGCTGGGCGGGCCCATTAGTGTTTATCCCATGAACCGCGGCGATCAGGAAATGGAGGGACATCATTTCCCCATCGAGCATCCCGAATATTTTGCCAATTTCATCGAGCAGCATAGCGTTCCTGTGCAAAAGGTCTTGTCTCATAAGCCTTACATTCAGATTAATAAGGGCTTGGGCAATGCTTTTGATAAATTCAAAAAAGAGAAAAAAGGCACGGTCGCATTCCTGGGCGGATCTATCACACACAACCCAGGCTGGCGCGATAAAACGGCGCAATATCTGGAAGAACATTTTCCTGAAACCGACTTTACCTTCATTGCAGCGGGCATTCCGTCGCTGGGGAGCACGCCGCACGCATTCCGTTTCGAGCGCGACGTGCTGGCCAAGGGCACGCCCGATTTGCTCTTCCTGGAAGCAGCTGTAAATGATCGGGGAAATGGATTCACCGAAAAAGCGCAGATCAGAGGCTTGGAAGGGATTTTAAGACATTTGTATGCTGCTAACCCCAGTGCCAATGTTATATTAATGGCATTTGCAGAGCCAGCCAAGAATGCGGATTACGAAAAAGGAAAAGTGCCCACAGAAGTTGCGGTCCACGAGCGGGTTGCGAAACATTACGGAACGGCGTACATTAACCTTGCCAAAGAAGTCTACGACCGGATTACAGCAGGTGAGTTTTCCTGGAAATATGATTTTAAAGACCTGCATCCATCGCCCTATGGGCAGGAGGTGTATTTTCAAACAATTAAAGAGCTAATCAAAACGGACAGCAGCGCCGCTAAAAATGCGATAAAACTGCCCGCGCCAATGGACAAGTTTTCCTACGAAAAAGGAAGCTATCACGAAGTCGCAGAGGCCAAAAATATGAAAGGATTCACACTTAGCCCGGACTGGAAGCCAGCGGACAAGGTGCCAACGAGGCCAGGTTTTGTCAATGTGCCAATGCTGGTTGGCGAACAAGCAAACGCAGTATTAGACTTCGAGTTTAAAGGCCGAGGTGTAGGCATAGCCATTATCTCCGGCCCCGATGCAGGAAAAATCACCTACACCATCGACGGCAAAAAGCCCCAAACCCTGGACTTCTTTACCCCATGGAGCAACCAGTTGCACTTACCCTGGTATCTAATGCTGGGCGACGAACTTTCCCCGGGCAAGCACAAACTCCGCTTAACCATTGCTGGCGACAAGAATGAAAAAAGCATTGGTAACGCTTGTAGGATTGTTTATTTTTTAGTGAATGAATGATTCTATAAATTTGGTCAGGCGTTAAGTCGCTTATTTTTTCAATTTTCACACACTTAACTACGAACTGATGCCCGAAATTTCTCGTTTTTTTGGAATAGTGATTTACATGTATTTCAAAGATCATTTTCCACCTCATTTTCATGCCGAGTACGGCGATCAGGAAGCGCAATTCTCTATTGAAACCGGTAACATTATTGTCGGTGATTTACCCAGGAAGCAAATAAGGCTCATTCAGGCGTGGGTGGAGCTTTATAGAGATGATTTGACGATCAATTATCAGGAGTCGCAAAAGGACAATGGGCAGTTTAGAAAAATCAAACCTTTACAATAATGAATCCCAGAGTGAAAGAAATATTATCAATCAAGCCATTCACTATCAAAGTTTTGTGGAGTGATGATAAGGTGAGGACAATTGATTTTGGCTCTTTTCTTTCGGACTATTTTCAAAAGGAACACAGTCTTTATTATAAAATTCTGAACGAACAGCGTTTTCTAGAAGCAAAAACCGACGGCAGAACCATTTATTGGGACAATGTATCAGAAATGGTTGACTACGATGGCAAACTCATCCCTGCCCCGTTGGATTTTTGCCCGGATGTGTTATTTCAGCAATCGGTGTTGGAGGATTAATTACTTCCGAGTCTGCGTTGTGTATGTGCTCTCAAAAATCTTATCGGCATTTGCAGCTTCAAAACCATCGCGGCGGTGTCTTCTTGTGATTTCGGCTGGGGGGATGTTTTGGAAGTGGGGAAGGACTTTTCGTTCTGCGAATTCAACGTAGGAACCGGAAATTTCTAAATGTTCACCGTTTGCGAATTCTGCATGGATCATTTCGGCGATGGTGGCGCTTTGGAGCAGGCCGCCATCCGGGCTGATTTTTATTTTTCCTCCCGAAGTATTCAACCGAATGCCATTCTTTTCCAAAAATTCATTAAATGCTGCGACTGTATTATAGCCGTCCGGCAGGTTATGCACGCTGATTGTGAAGTGATTAAGATAATATCTGTTGTAAATCACCCAGGCAGCATACTCACTTTCATGTAAAAGCGACTGATAATCAGCCACAGTCGGTGTGCGCCACAAAGGGCGGTGAAGGAATGCATCGACCTCCACGCCATTGTCCAGGTCCAATGCATCCACAGGATCAGTGGTCACTTCATTGGTATAGCTTGTGATTATGCGCTGGCTTTCTTCCGAAAGATCATTTACCCGAAGCTCACTGACGAAAATACGCGGATCGGTTTCCCTTGGCGGGCTAAACCACCAGGCGTCCAGTTTTTTACCTTCAAAAAAATAATGGTCACGCTTTTCATAGCCATAATGCAAAAAGATCTTTTCAAACGACCGGACGCCCAGATTTGGAACGCCCATCGTGCGAAATGCAATGTGGTCATTTTCAATGTCGTCTACATTATTTACAACGCCGTCGGCGACCATTGCATTCAATATTACGCTTACATCCGGAACACGTTCTTTATATCGGCGCATCAGCCCGTTCAACACGACATCCAGTGTTTCAAATTTGTGTGAATGGCTCATAATAATTGTTTTTTATCCTTTTGATAATTCGGTTGACCTTACTTGCGCAGCGATAATGCCGTTTTTCAATGTTTCATTTAGATGTCCCGCTTCGAACTGTCCTAATGCTGCTTCCGTAGTTCCGCCCTTCGAGGCGACGGCCTTAATCAGTTCATCCAAAGATTTGTCCGCCGTATTGATCAAGTGAAATGATCCCAGCATGGTTTGCTTCACTAATAACGCAGCCACAGACTCTTCAAAACCCATTTGCTTACCGGCTTCGATCATTGCTTTTACCACATAGAAAAAATAAGCAGGCCCGCTGCCGCTTAATGCAGTAACCGCATTCAATTGATCCTCATCTTCCAAGAACACAGACCGCCCCGTTGCGTTGATCAGGTTTTCGATTTTTCTGAGCTGGTTAATGTCCACTTCCGGCGACGCGGAATAGGCGGTTATACCCATTCCGAGCATTGCAGGCGTGTTAGGCATGGCCCGAATAACGGCTTTATGTTCCAGCGAATTTTGAATGCGTTCAATGGTTACACCCGCCATAATCGACAAAATCACCTGATGCGGCTTCACCACTTCGCGCAATGCTTGTGATACGGGCGTGAAATCCTGCGGCTTTACAGAAAGAATGATCAGGTCATATTCACCGATCTGCGGCCCGATAACGCCTGAAATGACGCCGGGCTGGAAACTGTTCAGACTATCCATGCGGTCTTCACTCTTTTCGACCATCAAAAAGTCTTCCTTTTTAACCAGATCAAATTTCAGGAAAGCGCGCGCAAAGGCCATTCCCATATTGCCGCAGCCGATAATTGCAATTTTCATTAGAAGGATAAGGATTTGTATTCGTAAGCTTTGAACGAATTACGTAACTTTTAAACAATAATTGGTGCAGGAAAAACAATTTGTAAAATTTCGCAGGGAATGAATCGCCATAGCGGCATGTTTGGAAACATATGCCGTTATTGCAACGACAAAAATTTCAATTCCGAAATCTGGCGGCTAATGTGAATAATATTCGGTGCAAAGGATTTTGTGCAAGTTTATATTTTGAAAAATAAGTATAATACATTTTTTTACGGGCCGGAAATTTCTTGCTAACCAAATTAACCTAAGACTATTGTAATACTTCAATTATGGCTATAAAAGTTGCTATTTCTCATAAAACAAAATATAAGTTTGACCGGAGTGTTTCGCTTTCACCGCACATTTTCCGGTTGCGCCCTGCCCCTCATTCCAGAACTGCCATTGAAGGTTACTCATTAAAAATATCCCCTGAAAAACATTTTATAAACTGGCAGCAAGATCCGTTCGGCAATTATCAGGCACGGGTGGTGTTTCCGGAAAAAACGACGGAATTAAGCATAGAAGTCGAGGTGATAGCCAAAATGCAGGTCATTAATCCTTTCGATTTCTTTGTGGAAGAGTATGCGGAAATGTATCCGTTTTCCTATGAGCAAACATTAAAAAAAGAGCTCGGTCCGTATCTTGAACCCAGAGAAGCAAGTCCGGCTTTGATGGAATGGGTTGAAAAAGCAAAGGTTAATCGTGACATTAAGATCGTAGATTTTCTGGTTCACTTGAATCAACAGATTTACAATGCAATCCATTACAACATTCGCATGGAAGTGGGCGTCCAGACGTGCGAAGAAACACTGAATATCAAGAGCGGTTCCTGCCGCGATTCGGCTTGGTTGTTTGTGCAGATACTCAGACATTTAGGCATTGCTTCGCGCTTCGTTTCGGGTTATCTCGTTCAGCTAACTTCTGATATTAAATCATTGGACGGGCCATCTGGCCCGGAGGAGGATTTTACGGATTTGCACGCCTGGACGGAGGCTTATGTGCCCGGCGCGGGATGGATCGGCTTGGACCCGACTTCCGGGCTTTTCGCAAGTGAAGGCCACATTCCGCTTTGCTGCACACCCGATTATGCGAGTGCTGCACCGGTTTCGGGCGCGACGGACATTTGCGAGGTGACATTTGAATTTGATAACAAAGTTTTCCGCATACACGAAGATCCGCGCGTAACCAAGCCTTATTCCGAAGAGCAATGGGCGGCTGTGATGCAGGTTGGGCATGATGTAGAGAAAGATTTGCAGGAAGGCGATGTGCGCCTGACCATGGGCGGCGAGCCAACATTCATTTCAATCGATGATTTTGAATCACCGGAATGGAACACTGCTGCTGATGGGCCATTGAAACGACAGTTGGCGTATGATCTGGCATTAAGGCTTAAACAGCGCTTTGCACATGGCGGACTTTTGCATTTCGGACAGGGCAAATGGTATCCCGGAGAACCCTTTCCAAGATGGCAATATGCGCTTTACTGGAGAAATGACGGTGTTCCAATGTGGCGCAATGATGATTTGGTAACCAAAGAAGGCCAGACAAAATACACTTTCCGCGAAGCTGAGCTTTTTACAACGGAGCTTACAAAATATCTTGGTTTAGATACTAACAACATTACACCCGCCTACGAAGACCCGATTTACTGGGCGATGGAAGAAGGCAAACTGCCCGTTAATGTTGATCCGTTAAAGGTTAATCTCAAAGATTCTATTGAAAGAAGGACTTTGGCCAAATTGCTGGAAAAAGGGCTTAATAACCCTGCTGGATTTGTTTTGCCCATTAAATGGAATGAAAAAGGTAAGCATTGGTCAAGTTCAGCATGGCAGTTTAAGCGTGAACATTGTTTTCTCGTTCCGGGAAATTCCGCAATCGGGTTTAGGTTACCGCTAAAATCACTTCCCGAAGTTGCAAAAGCGCATCGCGAGCAGCCTGTTGAGCGCAGTTCTTTTGAAGATTTGCCGCCGCTGCTTGATTTTAAGCCCATCGTTGAATCACGTTATGGCTCGGTTGCGCCGCCTTATGTGCTTCCGGTGAATCCGGTGGTTGAGGAAGATGATGATCAAAAGACGAAAAAGAGCAGCGACGAAGATGACAAGCTGTTGTTTGAGCTTCCTATTATCAAAACTGCGCTTTGCGTGGAAGAGCGGGACGGCATTCTGTATATTTATTTGCCCCCAACAGATTATCTCGAACATTATTTGGATCTGATGGCTTCGATTGAAGCCACGGCGGAAAAGCTTCAAATGCCGGTCAGGATTGAAGGTTATGCTGCGCCAACTGATCACCGCGTTCAAAAGCTGATTGTTACACCCGATCCAGGTGTTATTGAAGTGAACATTCATCCGGCCAAAAACTGGCAGGAACTGGTTGACAACATTAGTGCGCTGTATGAAGAGGCTTTCTTTTCAAGATTGGGCACAGATAAATTCATGGTGGATGGGCGTCATACGGGAACGGGCGGCGGCAACCACGTTACAATCGGAGGCGCAACGCCTTCTGACAGCCCTATCTTGCGCCGTCCGGATCTGCTCAGGAGTTTAGTGACTTACTGGCAGCATCATCCCGCATTGAGTTATCTTTTCGCAGGACCATTTATTGGCCCCACAAGTCAGGCTCCGCGCATTGATGAAGGGCGGGATGAGAAACTCTATGAGGTTGAAATTGCTTTTGAACAAATTCCTGAGGGCGAAGAAGTGCCATTCTGGATGGTGGACCGCATTTTCAGAAACTTGCTGGTGGACATTACTGGGAATACGCACCGCTCGGAGTTTTGCATGGATAAGCTTTATTCGCCTGATTCGGCAACGGGACAGTTAGGGATTCTGGAATTCCGCGCGTTCGATATGCCGCCGCATAAGCACATGAATTTGGTGCAAACATTGCTGGTAAGGGCATTAATAGCCAAATTTTGGAAAGAACCATACAAGCACAAGCTTATTCGCTGGGGAACCGAGTTGCACGACCGATTCCTGCTGCCGCACTTCGCTTACCTGGATATGGTGGACGTTGTGAATGACCTGAAAGATGCGGGTTATAACTTCGATATTTCGTGGTTTGATCCCTTCTTCGAGTTCCGTTTTCCCCATTATGGCGGCATTACAGTTGATAACATTCAGCTCGATTTGCGCCTTGGGATTGAGCCGTGGCATGTTTTGGGAGAAGAATTATCCAACAGCGGCACGGCCCGTTTTGTGGACTCTTCCTTGGAGCGCTTGCAGGTAAAAGTGAGCGGATTTGTGGAAGGAAGGCATATTCTGGTTTGTAATGGCTGTCGCGTTCCTTTGCGCAGTTCGGGGATCAAAGGAGAATTCGTATCCGGAATCCGCTACAAAGCCTGGAATCCGCCATCCGCGTTGCACCCGACGATCGGGGCCGATGCGCCGCTGGTTTTTGACATTGTGGATACATGGAATAACCGTATCTTGGGCGGTTGCACTTATTTCGTTTCGCATCCTGGCGGCCGCAGTTTTGATACTTATCCTGTCAATAGTTTTGAAGCAGAATCGCGCAAGATCAGCTTGTTTCAAGGTTTTGGACACACGCCATCTGCCAAGCAGGAAGTGCCTATTTTGGAAAAATCAACAGGCAGCGTATCCCGCTTTGTTGCAGAAACGAAGAAAGAAATGAAAAGCGACACGCCGATAGAATTAATCAATCCGGAGTATCCAAATACGCTGGATTTACGTAAATACTGGAAATCGAAATAGATTTTCAATACAACCCCTAACTGAATTATGCTTACCGAGGCTTCCGTGAATCTTTTACAATCCTATCAAAGCGGTCTGAGTTCTTACGATGAAGTCCTTGATCTGAACGGAAATATCAAGCCCTACTGGAAAGCACTTTTTGAGAAGCTGGAAAAACTGGGGATGCACGAGCTGAAAAGCCGTGACCAGGAAATCATCGGCAAGCTCAGGGAAAACGGGGTGACTTATAATGTGTACGGAACGCCTGACGGCCTCAACCGCCCGTGGCAGCTGGATCCGATCCCATTTTTGATTGAACAAAAAGAATGGAACGGCATTGCCAAAGGCCTTGAACAACGCGCTATCCTGCTTGATTTGATTTTAAAAGACCTTTACGGACCCAGAAATCTTGTAAAAGATGGAATAATCCCTGCTGAACTCGTTTTTGACAATACTGGTTTCTTTCGCGCCTGCATTGATATAAAAATCCCTGCTAACAAACAACTTACGATGTTTGCGGCAGACATGGCACGCGGTCCGGACGGTCAAATGTGGGTCGTGGATAACCGGACGCAGGCGCCATCGGGCTCGGGTTATACATTGGAAAACCGCGTGGTGATGAGTAAGCTGCTCCCCGAGCTGGCTGAGGGAATGTATGTGAGCAAATTGTCGCCGTATTTTAATAGTCTTCAAAACACGGTTTTAAAATTATCGGATAAAAGCAAAGAAGCGCCCAACATTGTCTATCTGACTCCGGGGCCTAATAATGAAGCTTATTTTGAACATGCTTATCTGGCTTCCTACCTAGGTTACACACTCGCACAGGGCGACGATTTGCTTGTTCGGAATGGCTGTGTTTGGCTTAAATCCATTGATGGGCTGCAAAAAGTAGACGTTATCATTCGTCGGATCGATGACGACTGGTGCGATCCTTTGGAATTGCGTGAAGATTCGAGATTAGGCGTTCCGGGATTGCTGCAAGCGATCCGGCTGGGAAATGTCCAGGTGCTGAATCCGCCCGGAACCAGTGTTTTGGAAAATCATGCGTTTCATGCCTTTATGGGCAACATTAGCAATTATTTTCTGGGGGAAAAGTTACTGATGCCGTCCGTTGCAACCTGGTGGTGCGGGCACGTGAAAGAGCTTCGGTATGTGCTGGATCACATGGATGAGCTTATTATTAAGAAAGCAAATCGAAAAACGAGATTTAAGTCTATATATGGCAGGCTGCTGAGTTTTGCAGAGAAGGAAGAGCTGAAAAAAATGATCATGCAGCGGCCGCATGAGTTTATTGCGCAGCAGGAAGTGAGCTTGTCTACGACGCCATCATTTGTGAATGGCAACATTGAGCCGCGTTATGCAGCATTGCGGGCTTTTATGGTTGCTGACGAAAACGGTTACCATGTCATGCAAGGCGGTTTGACGAGGAGTTCGGCCGTAAAAGACCGGTTTGTAATTTCAAATCAAAATGGCGGGTTGTCAAAAGACACGTGGATTGTGTCCGATACGACGGAAGAGATTCAGGAAAAAATCGTTTTCACTTCGCCGGTTTCGGTTAATAAACACGTTTCACTGCCCAGCCGCAGTGCTGAAAACTTATTCTGGATTGGCCGTTATTGCGAGCGGACGATGGCGGTGATCAAGTTTATGAACATTACGATCAATGTGCTCAATTTGGACCGCAACTTCGGAGGCTCAGCCAAACAGGAGCATATCAAGATCCTGCTGCAATCGCTGACGCATCTTTCCTCAACCTATCCCGGCTTTTTGGAAGAAGAAGATCCTTTGTCAGACCCTTATCACGAAATCATTGACCTGATTTCCAACACCAGCCGGCCCGGAACGATTGCGGCTAACATTGGCTCGTTTTTGAATGCAGTGGCAGCGGTCAGGAACCAGTGGGACCAGGAAATATGGCGGATTGTGGATCTGATTGATAATGGTTATCACGAGATTTTGAATGCATCTTCAATGCATCATAACAACATTCAGAAGACATTGGATGGCTTGTTTAATAATATGTTCACGTTCCTGGGTGTGATCGCGGAAAGCATGCCGCGGGACAATAGTTTTTTATTGTTGGAAACCGGAAAGCTGATCGAGCGGATTCTTTCAAGGATTAGCGTTATACAGTCTAATTTTGGTGTCAGAAATGCGCCGGGCGTGGAAAACGAGTTGATTGAGGCCACATTGATCAACCACCATTTGCTGGTCAATTACAGGCAGATTTATAAGTCGCATTTGAGTGTGGAAGCGATGCTGGATATGGTTTTGTTGGAAAAAACATTGCCTTACTCGTTGGTTTACATGCTGGATGAGCTCAAAAACAACATTGGCAAATTACCCGTAACGACGCGGGGAGAAAGGCTTAATGATGCGCAGAAATATGTTTTGAAAGCATCGACATTAATCAAGCTTGCCGACATTTCGGAATTGAGCAAAAGCAATGGGTCATTTGAAAGGGCTGATTTGTTTGATCTGCTTTCCGAAGTTTCCAAGCTTATTAGCGCGGTTTCGGTGAATTTGACCAATATGTATTTCAGCCATACGCTTATGCATCATTCATTTTACGCACCAGTGGATTACGACACGGATGAAATATAAACTGATCCATAAAACGGAATATAAATACGCGGAGGCCGTGAACAATTATCACAGCCTGCTTTGCCTTGCGCCAAGAACATTGCCCGATCAGAAATGCAGCGATTTTAAAATAGAAATTTTGCCAGAGCCCACCCAGGTCATCGAGCGCACCGATTTTTATGGAAATAAAACACATTATTTTTCCCTGCATGCCCCGCACAAAACGTTAACTGTGCTCACCACAGCAACAGTTGAACGCACACTCGCCCCCAACGGCTCTTTGTTCCCGCCATCAGACATTTCCTGCGAAGCGGCGCTACAACGTCTCATTTCCGACCGGGCGCTTAAAATTTCGTTGCTGGAATATATGCTGCCGAGTCCGTCTATAAAGTGGGATCAGGAAATCAGGAACTTTGCGCAGGATTGTTTTGCGGATCATTTGCCATTGTTTGATTGTGTCAATGCGCTTTGTGGGAAGATTTACAGAGAATTTAAGTTTGTGCCCGATTTCACGACGGTTAACACGCCTATTAAGGAAGTTTTGCATGCTAAAAAGGGCGTATGTCAGGATTTTTCGCATTTGGCGATTGCTTGTATCCGGAGTTTTGGCTTTGCTGCAAGATATGTTAGTGGATATCTGGAAACATTGCCGCCGCCCGGAAAGCAGAAATTACAAGGCTCTGATGCGTCGCACGCGTGGATATCGGTTTATATTCCCGATCATGGCTGGTGCGATTTTGACCCGACGAATAACATTGTTCCCGGTGAGCGCCACATTGTCACCGCCTGGGGCCGCGATTACACCGATGTTCCGCCATTGAAGGGCATTATTTTCAGTTATGGAAAACATACGCTTTCGGTGGAAGTGGATGTGATTCCGGTGTGAAGAATAGTTCAGATAAAGAATTTGAGAATTGACCTTGTTTCTCTAATTTTACACATCATTTTGAAATAAGTATACAAAACCTCTTTTAATGTAACCAAGTAAGGTTAATCCAATTTTTATTCTGGATTTGCAATGGTTTCTTCTAAGAATTAAATAATTATAAAATTACGAATGAAAGAATTAGCATTCAGAGATGCCATTCGCGACGCCATGTCGGAAGAGATGCGCCTTGACAAGAGTATTTTTTTAATGGGAGAGGAAGTTGCAGAATACAACGGCGCCTATAAAGCAAGTCAGGGAATGTTGGACGAATTCGGTCCCGAGCGCGTAATTGACACGCCCATTGCTGAGCTTGGCTTTGCAGGGATCGCAGTTGGAGCAGCCGGAAACGGACTTCGCCCGATCGTTGAATTCATGACCTTCAACTTTTCTTTGGTTGCAATCGATCAGATCATCAACAGCGCTGCGAAAATTCTTTCCATGTCTGCCGGACAATATGGCTGCCCTATTGTTTTCCGCGGACCAACGGGTAATGCCGGACAATTGGGTGCTCAGCATTCCCAGAATTTCGAGAACTGGTTTGCTAACACGCCAGGTTTGAAAGTGGTTGTTCCATCCAACCCCTATGATGCAAAAGGACTACTGAAATCTTCTATTCGTGATAATAACCCCGTTATTTTCATGGAATCGGAAGTAATGTACGGAGACAAGATGCAGGTTCCTGAGGAAGAATATCTGATTCCATTGGGCAAAGCGGATGTGAAACGTCAGGGAAAAGATGTTACGATCGTTTCTTTTGGTAAAATGATCCCACGGGTTGTTATGCCGGCTGTTTTGCAATTGGAAAAAGAAGGAATTGACGTGGAAGTTGTGGATTTGAGAACAGTTCGTCCTATCGACTATCCTGCTGTCATTGAATCCGTTAAGAAAACAAATCGTTGCGTGGTTGTAGAAGAGGCCTGGCCACTTGCATCCATTTCAACTGAAATCACATATCACATTCAGCGCCACGCATTTGACTATATGGATGCGCCGGTGATCCGCGTAACCAACCGCGATGTGCCGCTTCCATACGCGCCGACCTTGATCGAAGAGATCCTGCCGAGCACGAAACGCGTTATTGAAGCTGTAAAATCAGTGCTTTACAAGTAAGAAAGTAATAAAAGAGACAAAGCCATTTCCTGATACAGGTTATGGCTTTGTCTGTTAAGTGCCAGATGTCACTACAAGTAAGATTTTTTAGTCGGCAGCTTTGTTGTATTAAATAATTCCAAAATAGGCAGAATACTAGTACTTTTGTACTTTGAAACGCTCCTTAATATAGATTTACAAATCAATTAAGATTATGCAAGAAGAACGCACAAGATATTCAGAGGAAGAGCTGAGGGAGTTTGAAGAACTCATTCGCGGCAAATTGGAAGCGACTATGAGTGAGCTTAATTATATCAAAGGAGGTTTAAGTAAAAAAAACGACAGCGGCACGGACATTACTGCCGGTTCTGCCAAACTTGTAGAAGACGGAGCAGACGCCAGCGAGCGTGAAAACCTGAGCCAACTGGCCGCCAGATTGCAGAAATATTCCATTCAGTTGGAAAATGCATTGGTTCGCATTAAAAACGGCACCTACGGCGTTTGCATCGACACAGGCAAACTCATCCCAAAAGAAAGACTAAGAATTGTCCCCCATACACAGCAAACCATCGAAGCAAAGCTAAGAAGAGCAAGCTAAGGATTCAGGAGTTTTCAATATTAAGCGACAAGTGATCAGAGGATTGCTTGTCGCTTTTTTGTTTACAAACGTATCCCAATTGTCATTCACACCATGTAAATTTACAGAGGTCTAAATAACGAATGATGCCTGAATACGACAAGCCTAACATTCCGTCACGGCTTCTTTGGGAGTTTGATTATGACAGTTTCGACTTTGAAAAGTCGTATAAAATCGTAATTGAGCGGATTTTAGAACGTGGTAATCTTGATAATTGGCGTGAGATGATTCGATTTTATTCAAAAAGCCAAATTTTGGAAACAATAGATTGGTCATCACAAATAGAAGAAAGAGACAAACGTTTTTCCAGACTATTCATTAACTCAGATTTTGTTAATGTTACATAAGGATCCTTTCGTAATTCATCCCGATACATTTAAGCTGATACAGCATATTCAAGCTATTCCTGAACTGAAAAGCTTTTATTTGGTTGGAGGCACTTCACTTGCATTGCAAATCGGGCACCGAAATTCTATTGATATCGATCTTTTTACCAACATTCCATTTGAAACAAATGAGTTGATAGAATTGCTACGCGAATCTTTCAAAGTAGAAGTTTCATATCAAAAGAGCACAAACAACCTTTTTACCTTCATAGATAACATTAAGACCGATTTCATCCGGCATGATTACGAATTGATCAAACAGCCTCAAAAAGAAGAAGGCATTACGTTTCTAGGAATGGAAGATATTGCCGCAATGAAGGTAAACGCCATCATTAACTCAGGCAAACGGATGAAAGACTTTGTGGATATCTATTTTTTGCTTGAATATTTTTCGCTGAATGAGATTATTTCATTTTTTGAAAAAAAATATCCACACATGAATCCGCTGATCGCATTGAAATCACTATCCTATTTCAATGATATCGATCCGGAAATGGACCCGCCAAAACTCAAAGTTAAATTGCCATTTTCAAAGATTCAGCAACGCATTGAACAGGCTATCATTTCAGGAAATAAGCTCTTTCCATAAGTCAAGCTTCCTCTTCCGTCCCCAAAACCTCCCGAAAAACTTCCATCAAACCATCCGAAGGCTCTTGTCCTTTGTTTTTTGTTTTGAAATATTCCTGAAATAATTTTTCCATGCTCAGGGATAGATCGATTTCTGTGTTGGCGGTAGCCAGCTCGCTTTTTTTGATTTGGGGGATGATTTGAATGATACCGGAATGGGCTTCGTTCAGGCGCTTTTTGTCGGCGGCTTCGAGGTAATTGTCTGAAATGATGGTAAGTTCGATGAGATCTTCACCATGCTCGCCTAGCCATTCGATGGCTTTTTCAATATCGTTGAAGCTTTTTCTGCGGAGTTTTTTCCCGTTTTTTAATTCAATAGGGCGATAGGAAACGAGATGACCGGCTTCTGCTTCGATCAGGACTACATATTTGGTTTGGTTCGCTTCTGAAAAGCTGTATGCGAGCGGACTGCTGGAATAAATGGCAGGCGCGGGATTTTTGTCGACAACGTGATAGCGGTGTAAATGTCCGAGTGCAATGTAATGCACTTTGCTTGGAAAGTTTTCGGTGTAAATGGCTTGTGCACCGCCAATGTGCAGAATAGGGCGCTCTTCTTCCGGTTCTTCCGGAACAGGCTCTCCTTTTTTCATTACAAATAAATGGGTCATTAAAAGATTAAACCCATTGTCATCCAGATATTTATCCGCTAATTCCTGCCAATGTTCCTGTAAATGATTGCGTAATGCTTCTTCCGAATCTTCAACGCCTAAAAATGTTTTCAAACGCTGTTCATTGGCATAAGGTGTGTGTAAAATTCTTAGCGGAAAGTCAGCATTAGGAAGCTCGATTTCAATAAATCCTTTTGCAGTCCGGAGCATGTTTACCTTAGCTTGCGTGCAGAATGATGAAATCTCGCTGTTTGGAAAACCTACAAAAATAATTCCGCAGACCTTTGCCAATGCGTCCGGAACCTGAATGCGTTCCGGGGAATCATGGTTGCCGGCAATGGCGACTACGGCGCGGCTTCCGTTGGCTGACAAGCGATGCAATGTGCTGTATAATAGTTCGGTAGCTTCGGAGGATGGATTGAAATTATCAAACAAATCACCCGCAACGACCACGGCGTCGACCTTTTCATTTTCGGCGATCTGACAAATTTCATCGAGCACCTGACGTTGTTCTTCCAGTCTCGAGTAATTATCGAGCTTTTTACCAATGTGCCAGTCAGCCGTGTGGAGGATTTTCATTTTGTGTGATTAATTTAGCGAAAATAACATTTCATCCTGTAAGTATTGAGATATTCAGCTGCTACATTCTTGCGTCGTTGCCTCCTTAAATGCATTTTTCTCTGTATTGGAATCAGCATGATGCATTGCCGGCGAAATGCAGAAACGCATGAAAAAGCGGGCGTAGCAATCTCCTTCGACGACCATTTTATCAACGAATGGTTTGCATTAAGGCCCATGTTCCAGAAATATAATGCGAAAGTCACCTTTTTTGTGACCTGCCCCGATAGCCTCACGCAAGACGAAATCAAGAAGCTCAGATTACTACAAAGCGACGGCCACGAAATCGGTTTTCACGGCACGATTCATGGTAAATCAACAGAATTGATCGCGGCAGGACCAGAAAATTATAAAAAGATAGAATTGACTCCCGGCCTTTCATATATGGCCAAAGCAGGCTTTAATCCAACGTCCTATGCGCATCCCGGCGGAAATCACAATGACCAGGTGGACTCCGTTTTGCTGGCCAGCGGCTTTAAGATCCTTCGTGACGTTGCAATATCACGTAGGAAAATGATGGGATTTCAAATGTATGCGCTGGCTCCGCGGCTTATGCCTTGGATTTATTATTCATTTGATAATCAGCAAGTTGTTGATGCGCTGTTGATTGATGAAGACGCCGGATTAACAGAGCCGGAAATGATGGAGGCGCTTGAAAAAGCAAAAAGCACAAATAAAGCCTTAATGCTGTTTGGACACGAACCACTATATGGCAAGCCACAAAATGGCGAATACGGCTTCAATGTGCCGTTTCTTGAAAAAATATTGAAAGAAGCCGACCGGAAAAAATTGAAGTTCTACACGATGTCGGAACTGCCGGAAGAGAAGTGAGCATTATCTCCCGAAGCGCCTGTCTTTATAAGCCAGCAGCGGCTTTTCAAAATACGAATAGGAGAATGAGGCCACTGCAACGGACGCGACAAAGGTGAGTACATATAAACCGATGTGATACGATGTGCCGGTCCAGGCAGGAAAATATTTAGTTAAAAAATTGATTATCAATACAATTACAAACACGTGGTAGATGTAGAGGCCATAGGAGATTTTCCCCAAGTGGTTCATCACACTATTATTCAGGCTGATTATCGTATTTGGATTACACGAAACATTTAAAATAAAGAAGGCGAAGAAAAGCGCGTAGACCTCTAAAAAGCCATAAAAGTGAATGCCTGAAAGGAAAAGTGCTGCAAGAAGAACGTACACGATGATTTGCAGATCCTTTCTGAAAACGACGTGAAGGATGTGCGTTTTTTGATTAAAAACAAGCCACGCGCATAACCCGCCCAACGCCATGGTCTGGATTCTGAACTGTCCCAGGAAAGTTGATATCATTGTGCTCTTTGTTCCCTCATCAACATTAACATAATGTAAGCCGGTGAACAGAATGGCAGCGGTAATGCCCAGAAAAAGCAGAATAATAGGAATGCGCTTTTTAGGATACTTGATCAGCCAAGGCCAGAGATAATAAAATTGCTCTTCCACGCCAATGGACCAGGTTTGTGCGCACCAATATGGGAGGTCGTAAAGGACAAAAGCGAAATTAGGCAAAACCAGGAGGAGCAATGTAAGTCGCTCGGCGGCGTGTACGGTAAGCTTTTCTTCAGTTCCCGGAAAACTGAGCAGTTCAATGTGAGGAAATACGAAAAAGGAAAGGCCGATGATCAGAAAGTAAATGGGCCAGATCCTGAAAACCCGGCGGAGATAAAATTTCTTGGCATCCACATCGCCGAACCGGCCGCGTTCTTCGAGTAATAAATAGGTGATCAAAAAGCCGCTCAAAACAAAGAACAGCCCAACGCCTAATCGGCCAGCATGCTGAATAATAGGGAGTTCGTAAATATTAGCAATTCCCAAAGCATGTTTTGCCTGTTCCAGATGGTGAAAAACCACCAGCATGGCTGCAATGCACCGGATACCATTGAGATTTGGGAAGTAACGCTTTTTTTCCACTTATACTAAGCCTGATTTCTGCTCTGACTGATTACTGAAACCAAGCCATCCATTTGCCCTGAACTTTCATTACTTGCTCGATCAGGTCGCGAACTGCGCCGTGACCGCCGTTTTTTGGAGATATATAATCTGATAATGCGAGGATTTCCTCCACCGAATCGGCAGGACATGCGCTGAGCACATTGGTTCGCATTACTTCATAATCGGGCAGATCGTCGCCCATGAATACGATTTCATCTTCTGTCAGGTTGGTTTCTGCAAGATACTTTTTGAAAATCGGCAGCTTTCCGTCGGGTGAAGTTCCGATAAAAATGTCTGTCACGCCAAGATATTCAAGTCGTTTGCGGACCCCTATTTGATTTTGTGCAGAAATAATAGCCACACGATAACCCATCCTGATCGCGCGATTGATGCCGTAACCGTCCTTAACATTAAAACTGCGGGGCTGCTCGCCGCTTTCCAGCGCAATCACGCTGCCGTCTGTCATGACCCCGTCAATGTCGAAAATAAAGGTTGTAATGCGTTTGAAGCGGTCTATTAATGCTGTATTCATGAAAAATCAGGATAATGAATCCCGCAAATATAGCCTAACTTTTCAGGAGACAGCGCGGGGTCCTATTATTTTGAAATGTAGAAGTTCCTGATTTTGTCAGTAAGGAGCCTGTAAATCTCCGTCCAATCCTCATTGGTTTCCTGCAAATATTCCAAATGCCGGTTGGTCGTTTTCCAGTCGCCGCGGCGTGCAGGACCTGTTTGGCCCAGCGAAGGATCATTGGAAAGCAATGCTTTGTGAATGGTCGTTTGGATAAGTGGTTTCAATAAATCAAAATTAAGCTGTTCCCTTTCCAGCATGTTTTGGGAAACTGTAAGGAGATAATTGGTAAAGTTGCTGGCGAAAACCGCCGCGACATGCAGGATAAACCGCTCGTCGGAATCCATGCGGCTCACGTGATCGCTTACACTTTGCGCAAGCTGAATGAGCTTGTTTTCAATGAGTTCGTTTTTTGATTCAATACAAAAGGGCAGTTCTTTATAATCCATTTCCAATCCTTTTGTGAAGGTTTGAAGCGGATAAAAGACACCGGTATGCACATATACGTCGCTGTAAATTTCAACCAGATTTTGAAATTCCGCTAGCGACCTCGTTCCCGAGGTGTGGACAAGCACGACGCCTTCGGGGAGCACGATACGCTCGATAACACTTTCCAATGCATCATCAGAAACGGCTATAACAATCAAATCGGCTTCACTTTCGGAAAAATTAAGGTCTGGCTGAATGTTGGTGTCGTAAAGGTAAGAAGCCAGTTGACGGGCCTTTTGGGTGTCGCGGCTATAAACTTCACAAATCCAATGACCGGCGTCTTCAAAAGCCTGGGCAAGATGCCAGGCCACATTTCCGGAACCAACGAAGGAGATTTTCATGCACAAAGCGTTATATCCGCCCTAAGTTATGGCATAAAGTTAATTTAGCAAATCAGTTGACGAGCGGGGCTGTCTGCGCAGCACTTGTTATGCCATCGGGCAATTCCATAATGCGCATGTTACGGAAATGGATTTCAGCACCTTCCGCTTCCAGGCAAATGTAACCACGTTTTCGCTCGGAGTTTCTCAGGCCATTTACAAACTTGCCATTAACAGAAAGCTTCACAGTTCCGTCGACGCAAACTACCACATATTTATTCCATTCCCCTTTTCCTTTGCAGCGTTTTTCAAGGGATTTGCTTCTTATGCCTCGTGGGTTGTCGGGAACTGCCGTCATGCCCATGGTCGGAAACAGCTCGCCGTGCACGTAGTCATCCGTTGCGTTGTGTTGCCTTGCATAATCGAGTTCCAGCATCTGCACTTCAATGGCTTTTGTAAGCGGATCGTGTTCCTGCGGCGTGCCTTCGCTCCATACGAAAATCCCCGAATTGCCGCCTGCTTCCATATGTTTCCATTCCACTTCTAATATGAAATTTTCGTATTGGCGATCGGACCGCATTACGCCGATAGGCTTGCCGGAGCAGATCAATGTTCCGTTTTTAACTTTCCAGGTGTCTTTGGATGTGTTGACATCAACCCAGCCGTTCAGGTTTTTTCCATTAAAAAGCGGCCTGAAAGAGAGATTTTCAACAGTTTGAGCACGGCTTAAATTGAGCGACAGGGCAAAAACCAGCATGGCCATCGCATAATGTTTGGGAAAAGTGTTTTTCATGTTAATGATTTACCAGTAAAGGTTTAGGATCAGGAATGATGCAATATCGCAATTCTTCAAACGCTGTAACCTATATTTGAATCCAGGTTAATTTGATTACCATAATTTTCTCACACTAAAATTTAATTAAATGTTTCGGATGAAAGTTTTCTATGCTTTTGTAATTCTGACGGCTGCACTCAGCTCTGTTCGTGTTTACGGTCAGACGCAATCACAAGCCAGCGCGGTGATTGACTTCGGCACCGGTTTCAGTGATGACAATTCCTGGGCACCTTCTGTATTATATTATGAACAGGTAAGCATGAACCGCATTCCGTGGTTCCGGTTCGGGCTGGGGATCAGGGCGTGGGGTTATTATGCAAACCGGACGGATTTGTACACAAAGACGGGTTCTCCGCCGGATTATCTGGAATACAACAAAGTGTCGGCTAACGGGCTGAGCTTCGTAGTTGGGGCTAATTTAAGGTTGTGGAAAATTGATTTGGGTATAAATACCGATTTAATAGGCGCATCATTCGGTTCACGGAGAAGCGGTTACTATGAAAGAAATTTGACCGGGCCTGGAACAGGATCTCCCAATAACGGAAAATGGTTGAAAACTTCGCCGGTGATTTTTAATGCAGCACCGTTGTTTTTGGAGAATTATAATGGACAGTCCGAGGCATACGCGCGTATTTATTTTAGTAAGCGCATTGGCCTTAAAGTCGGATACTTGTATGGGCATATTGCCTACCGGACGAGGAATGCAGACGACCGTAAGGTATTCCTGGACAACAATCAGCGCCGGGTCTCACAAAACTACGGAATGCCATATGCCGCATTGAGTTTTCCCATACTGCATTAAGCATGGCAGAAATTTTAAATATGCGCTGATTCCCCACAGCCGGGCGAAATTTCACAAACATACTTGTTATTCAATTTGTTAAACTCTATATTTGCACTCCCATTTTGCGATGGGACTGTCTTGTTACAGTGTAATTTATTGAAAATCAATTAAATTTTTGTTAATCGTGGATACGTTAAGCTACAAAACCATCTCGGCGAACAAAAACACAGTGAACAAGGAGTGGGTTGTTGTGGATGCTCAGGATGCAATTTTAGGCCGTTTGGCAAGTGAAGTTGCGAAAATTATCAGAGGCAAGCACAAGGCAAGTTACACTCCTCATGTGGACTGTGGTGATAATGTTATCATTATCAACGCCGATAAAATCAAGTTGACAGGAAAGAAAATGACGGACAAAATTTATGTTCGCCACACAGGTTATCCAGGAGGTCAGCGTTTTCAAACTCCCCGCGAGTTGCTCGAAAAACACCCAGGTCGTGTAATCGAGAAAGCCGTAAGAGGCATGCTTCCAAAGAATCGTTTGGGACGTCGTTTATTCACAAATCTGTTTGTTTATGCTGATGCAACACACCCGCACAGCGCTCAGCAACCAAAAGAAATCAAGTTGTAATTCATGGAAGTGATCAACAAAATAGGTAGGAGAAAAACTGCTGTGGCCCGTATTTATATGACGCCCGGCAAAGGAGATATTAAGGTTAACGGACGCGATTACAAGGAATATTTTCCTTTTGAAGTGCACCAGATCGTTCTTCAGCAGCCTTTTGCTGTTATCAGCGGAGGCAATGGTTATGATCTTAAAGTCAATGTAAGAGGCGGCGGGATTTCAGGACAGGCGGAAGCAATCCGTATGGCTATTTCCCGTGCACTTTGCGAATACAATGGCGAATTCCGTGGCGCTTTGAAAAAAGAAGGATTCCTTACACGTGACCCTCGTATGGTTGAACGTAAGAAATACGGACGCGCTAAGGCTCGTAAGAGATTCCAGTTCTCGAAACGTTAAGAGTTCAGGGTTTAGAGTCCATAAGTTTAAAGTTCAATATTCTTTTAACTCTAAACTCGTACACTTTAAACTAAAAAATGTCCAGACAGTACTTATCGTGCCCGATGTGCTGTGCTGCGTAATCTACAAAACATTTTATTTTTAAAACATTATCTGTAATGGCACAAATAGAATATAAAGAATTATTGGATGCAGGTGTACACTTTGGTCACCTTACCCGCAAGTGGGATCCACGCATGGCTCCATACATTTTCATGGAGAAAAACGGGATCCACATCATTGACCTGAATAAAACTTTGAGCTGCATCGATCAGGCGGAAGCCGCTTTGAAGCAGATCGTTCGTTCAGGACGTAAGATCATGTTTGTTGCTACTAAAAAACAAGCGCAGGAAATCGTAACGGAAGAGGCGAAACGCCTTAAAATGCCTTACGTAACTGATCGCTGGTTGGGTGGTATGCTTACAAACTTCGGCACAATTCGCAAGTCTTTGAAAAAAATGCAGACTCTTGAGAAGATGCTAAAAGACGAAACCACGGTTAGCAATATAGCGAAGAGAGAACGCCTGATGCTTACACGTGAAAAGGATAAACTGGAAAGAGTGTTAGGTGGTGTAGCTGACCTGACCCGTCTACCTGCTGCCCTTTTCATCGTTGATGTAAAACGCGAGCACATTGCAGTTTCAGAAGCAAAAAGATTGAACATACCCATCTTTGCGATCTGCGACACCAACTCAAATCCTGAACTGGTTGACTTCCCGATTCCAAGCAATGATGATGCTTACAAAGCCATCTCATTGATTACTTTGGCAATTGGAAAAGCAATTGAAGAAGGTTTGATGGAACGCAAACAAGATAAAGACGATCAGCGCCTTGTAGAGGAAGAAGAAGCGAAGCGCCAGGTTGACAAAGGCAACGAAGAAGCTGCACCTGCAGCGCCTCGTGCCGAAGTTGCCGCGGAGACAAGCGTTGCTGAAGGTGATGAAGAGTAATCAGGGCAATATGGAATAAGGTTTCGGCCTTCTCCTGTCTGAACAGATATAAGTAGCCCATAGCCCTTTTGCTATGGGCTACAGTTTTTTAAAATTCAACCGGAAGCGGATTTCTTAACTGTTTTCTAACATTTCAGTAACAGCCGTTTCCTTTCAAATCAGTAATAATCAATACTAAAATAGATCATGGCAATTACCGCACAAGATGTAAACAAACTCCGCCAAATGACTGGCGCGGGCATGATGGATTGTAAAAAGGCACTTCAGGAAGCTGACGGTGATTTTGACAAAGCCGTTGATATTCTTCGTAAGCAAGGACAAAAAGTTGCAGCAAAACGTGCTGATAACGCAGTTTCAGAAGGAACCGTGGTTGTAGCAATCAGCGCTGACGGAACAAATGGTAAGTTGATCGCATTTGCGTGCGAAACTGAGCCGGTTTCTAATGTTGAAGATTTCAAAAATCTTGCACAAAGCATTTTGGACAAAGCTGTTGCGGATAACATTGCTGATAAAGACGCTTTGCTTTCAGCTACATTGCCTGATGGCCGTCCTGTTAGCGAACACATCGTTGACCTTGTTGGAAAGCTAGGTGAAAAACTGGAGATTGTTTCATACGAAAATGTAACAGCTGACAAAGTTGTTCCTTACATCCACTCCAATGGCAAATTGGGCGTTTTGGTAGCATTCGAAGGCGTTAATGGCACAGATGTAAGCGAGCTTGGAAAAGACGTTGCTATGCAGATCGCTGCTATGAAACCTATCGCCTTGGACAAAGACGAAGTAGATTCAGCAACTGTTGAGCGTGAAATCGAAGTGGGTAAAGAGCAAGCAAGAGCAGAAGGCAAGCCAGAAGCAATGCTTGAGAAAATTGCACAAGGAAAACTTCAGAAATTCTATAAGGACAACACCTTGCTGAACCAGGAATTTGTAAAGGACTCTTCGCTGACAATCCGTCAGTTATTAGAGAAAACTGCAAAGGGTTTAACGGTAAAATCTTTCAAAAGAGTCGCTATCGGAGCTTAGGAAGCACTTCTTATAAAATAATATTGACAACGCCTGGTATCTATTTGTATACCAGGCGTTGTTTTTTAATATTTACAAAAAATTAATTAATCCATTAATTTTTTGGACACACACTATCAGTGACATTGATTGAGATGGTTGACACATTAGCAGATTATGCATGGCATAATGTAACAGACGAAGAACTGGTTAAGCTCTTTCTGGAATCCGGTAATAACCGGTATTTTGAAAAACTTTACGACCGATACGCGCTCAAAGTATTCAAGAAATGCCTTTCATTAACACGTGATGTCGGCCGGGCCGAAGACCTCACCCACGATGTGTTCCTTAAATTGGTATTTAAAATGGGTACCTTCAAAAAAGGTGCAAAATTCTCCACCTGGCTTTATTCCGTCACGTATAACCATTGCATGGACCTGATGCGGTCCAACAAAAAAAGGGTCATAACGGTGCATGAGGAAAGCGCGGATTGTGTAGAACACATGGATCTGGATAGCCTGTTCGGGGTTGAAGAGGTTAATACAAAGATACTGCGGCAGGCACTGGACCATTTACAGCCTGAGGAGAAAGCCCTTCTTTACATGAAGTATATGGATGACCGGAGCATCCGATACATTGCAGGAAACGCTCATTTAACCGAAAGCGCGGTTAAAATGCGGCTTATGCGCTCACGTGAGAAGCTCAGGCGCGTATATCTGGAGATCGCATATTTGGGGAATTTCTGCAAATAGTTATGAATTTTGATAAACTATTAAGTACTTACGGCGGCAGACCCCCTTCCCTCACGGGTTAAAAGTGAACTTTCTATATTTATTCACTAAAACATCAAGTATGAGCGGAAAACTTCGACATTACCTCTTGATCCTGACGCTGCTTACATTATCATTGCCTGGTTTGACACAAACCGTGGACCTCAGTAATTCTCTCAATGCCGGAAAATTGAAGATACCCGGCGACACTACATGGAAAAAAATTGAGTTTGGGGCCAATCTTAACCAAGGTTCGTTTAGTTCTAACTGGACGGGCGGAGGTGTGAATTCAGTTGCTCTTGGTTTGTTTTTCAATGCACTTAGTGAAAAAATTAAGGGCAAAAACGCTTGGCGAAATGATTTCCAATCTCAATACGGGGTTGTTCGAAACAAAGGACAGCAAAGCCGAAAGAATGTAGACCGTATATTTTTTGATACTAAGTATAACAGGTCTATCGGCGCCAAATGGAGCCTTTTTGCCAATGTCAATTTTCTTTCGCAGTTTGGAGACGGATACAATTATTCAGCCGCCCCAGACTCTACGGATGTTAAAAGAAAGGTGTCAGGAATATTTTCGCCTGCATATGTAACGGAGGCCATCGGGATTGAATACCGTCCCGCGCCTTATTTCTTCATAGATTTTGCGCCTGGGGCTTTGCGGCAGACCATCGTTTTAGATAAAAATTTATATGTGAATACGCCAGACCAGAATAACTACGGTGTTCCTATCGGAAAAAGGGTGCGGACAGAGGCAGCATTGATACAGATTGTGGCAAATTTCGATAAGGACATTGTAAAGGATTTGAATCTGAAATTCAGATATCTGATGTTCTCCAACTTTAAAAATCCCGGCAATATTGATAACCGTCTGGATGCTATGCTGACAGCGAAAATTAATAAGTATGTGAATGTGAACCTGGGAGCTATTATGGTATATGATGACGACCAGAGTGATAAAGTGCAGTTCGCGCAAGCTTTAAGCATCGGATTTTTATACTCATTCTAATTGTTCCAACTAACCTCAACTTGTTATGCTTCAGGAATTCAAAATTTTTATTGCCAAAGGGAATGTTCTCGATTTAGCTGTCGGTGTTGTAATTGGGGCCTCATTCGCTAAAATTACAACCTCACTCGTGGAAGACATTATTAATCCAATCTTGGGTCTGCTGATAGGCGGCGTGGATTTTACCCAATTGAAAATCGTATTGAAGGAGGCCGTTGATAAAACCCCGGAGGTTTCTATCAAATATGGTAATTTTATCCAGGTTTTAATCCAGTTTATTATCATTGCCTGGGTAATTTTTATGGTCGTGAAACTTGCCAACCGGCTCCGGATTTCTGAGTCGCTTGTTAAAAAAGAGTAAAAAATTTGATTCGAAAACAGTAGAACGAGGTGCATTTGATGTGCCTCGTTTTTTATTGAGTTATTAATTTAATAGGCAAAATTTTTTTCTGGAAAAGATTTACCTTCGCGTTTAGTGCTGTTTGTTCAATGTTTAAAAGTAGTCTTGTGCAAAAAAAGGTCGTTATTTTGGGTGGGGGAGAAAGTGGCACAGGAGCCGCAATCCTGGCCAAGTCCAAAGGTTTTGATGTTTTTTTGTCAGATCGCGGACAGTTAAACCAAAAATATATTGACATTCTTCACCGGGAAAACATTCCATTTGAGCAGGGAATTCATTCAGAATCACGGGTTTTAGAAAGCGACCTGATTATCAAAAGTCCGGGCATTCCGGACACCGTCCCACTTATTATCGCAGTAAAAGAAAAGGGCATTCCGGTCATTTCGGAGATTGAATTTGCGTCCCGCTACACTTCGGCCAAACTGATTGCCATAACAGGCAGCAATGGCAAAACCACCACGACGCTTCTAACGTATCATCTGCTGAAAAATGCGGGACTGAATGTTGGCCTGGCAGGGAACATTGGCGACAGTTTCGCCTGGCAGGTTGCCGAAAAGCAATTCGACTATTATGTGTTGGAAATCAGTAGTTTTCAGTTAGATAATATTGAAGATTTCCATCCGCAAATTGCTGTTTTGCTTAACATTACACCGGATCACCTGGATCGCTACGGTTACAATTTCCAGAACTACATTGATTCAAAATTCAACATTGTCCGAAATCAAACAACAGCGGATCATCTCATTTATTTTGAAGATAGTGAAGTGATTGCGGCTGAGCTTTCGAAACGGAACATTGATTCTCAAAAAATAAAAATATCTCTTGCGAATAAATTATCAGAAGGCGCTTATTTAGACGAGCAGAAACTGATCTCAAATGCTGCAAACGGCACATTTGAACAAAACTTTGAAGAATTGCCTATCAAAGGCCCGCATAATGCCATTAACGCACTGGCAGCAATATCGGTTGCGCAGCTATTGGGAGTAAGTTCTGAAAAAATTTCCGAAGGATTAAAATCCTTTACAAATGCGCCGCACAGGCTTGAAGAAGTGGAAGTTATCGACGGCGTTACCTACATTAACGACTCCAAAGCAACCAATGTGGATTCCGTATTTTACGCGTTAGGGAGTTTCGAACGACCAATCGTTTTGATCGCAGGCGGAGTCGATAAAGGGAATGATTATAGCCAGATTGAAGCGCTGGTGCGTAATAAAGTGAAGGCTTTGATAGTTCTTAGTAAAGATTCCGATAAGTTGGAAAGTTACTTTTTCGGAATTGTCCCTCAAATATACATAACCCAGGATGTCCAGGATGCGGTTAACAAGGCGCAGGAATGGAGCATTGCGGGTGATATTGTGCTTCTTTCTCCTGCATGCGCGAGTTTTGATTTATTCAAAAACTATGAGGACAGAGGTGAAAAATTCAAAGCTGCGGTCAGAAATCTAACCAGTCAAAAATAATCATTAAGCATTACCGGTCACCAATATGGATTTCTTGCTAAAATCAAGAGAAGACACGCAGGCATGGTTCAGCAAAAACCTTAAAGGAGATCCCTGGATTTGGGGAATTTGCATTGTAATGCTGATGTGGAGCATTGTGGTGGTGTATAGCGCCAGTGTAAAGGACGCTTACAGCCAGATGGATGGAAACACGGAATACTATCTTTACAAACACGTCCTGTTATGCTTTCTTTCGCTGATGGTCATGTACTTCGTCCATCGCATTCCCTATATCAAATTCGTCTACGTTACCCGGCTTGCAGTATGGAGTTCAATATTGCTTTTGATTTTCACGATGTTCTTTGGAACATCCGTTAATGATGCGGCCCGGTGGATTGAAATTCCAGTGATAGGCCAGCGTTTTCAGCCTTCGGAATGGGCAAAAGTTGCGTTAATTGCCCATTTATCCTTAATCCTTGCAAGACACATTAAAGGCGGCTGGAATACGAGGGAGCTTTTTACCGAGCCGCTTGCGCTGGTAGGAATCGTTTGCGGGCTTATATTTACAAGCAATGTTTCTACGGCCGTCATGCTGGCTGGCATCTGCTTTCTTTTAATGTTTGTAGGCAAAGTTCCGCTGCATTATTTGTTTTTTACAGCATTGGGCCTCGTTTTCTTCGCGACCATTGCCATTTTGCTCAACTCTACACAAAGATCAGGAACTGCACAAAACCGGATCTCAGCGTTTTTTGACAAAGATGTTGTTGTATATCAATCGCAACAATCTTACATGGCTATGGCCAGGGGCGGATTATATGGAGAAGGCGTTGCCAAAAGTCGCCAGCGTCGCTTCCTGCCTGAGCCGCAGAAAGACTTTATTTTCGCCGTTGCCGTAGAAGAATATGGCACATTGGGCGGCACCGTATTAATTGTTCTTTATCTCATTCTTCTATATCGTGGCTTAAAAGCGATTGAAGCAACAAAACGACCATTTGGTGGACTGCTATCGGCGGGGCTCACATTCATTGTCGTCAGTCAGGCGTTTTCGGCCATGGCCGTCACGGTCGGGCTGGTGCCGGTCACCGGGCAAACATTGCCATTTTTTAGTCAGGGCGGAACATCTTTGCTCTTCACCGGCATTGCAATGGGCATGATCCTGAGCGTAAGCCGGGGGGAAACAGTAGAAGAGAAAAAGATTTAAAATGTCAAAAAGAGTCATTATCAGCGGAGGCGGCACTGGTGGGCACATTTATCCCGCAATTGCGATAGCCAATGCATTACAGAAAAAGGATCCTGAACTGGAAGTGCTTTTTGTAGGGGCTTTGGGCAAAATGGAAATGGAAAAGGTGCCGCGCGCGGGCTACGAGATTGTGGGTCTGCCAATTGCCGGCTTGAAAAGATCATTGTCCCTGGAAAATCTGCTGGTTCCCTTCAAGCTTTTGAACAGCCTGTTCAAGGCCAAGGCCATTATTGAGGACTTTAGACCCGACGTTGCGGTGGGAGTGGGCGGCTTTGCCAGTGGCCCGTTGTTGATGATGGCGTCGTTAGCCGACATTCCAACATTAATTCAGGAGCAAAATTCCTACGCAGGGATTACCAATAAGTTTTTGGGTAAAAAAGCCAGAAAAGTTTGCGTGGCTTACCCGGGGATGGAAGCGTTTTTTCCGGCAGATAAAATTACGCTTTTAGGAAATCCGGTGAGAAGTGACATTGTGGATGTGTCTGCAAGAAATAAGGAAGCACTCGTGGAGTTTGGCCTGAACGGCGACCATAAGACATTGTTTGTGATGGGTGGAAGTCTTGGGGCAAGATCTATTAATGAAAGCATTAATGCAGGTTTGCCACAGCTATTAGAGGCTGGTTATCAGGTTTTATGGCAAACCGGAAGAGCCTACATTGACACGGCCAAGCAAACCATCGCAGGCCTTGGAACAGATAAAGTAAAAGCTTTTGATTTCATTTATACAATGGATCTTGCTTATGCAGTTGCGGATGTGGTCATTTCAAGAGCTGGCGCATTATCTGTTTCTGAATTATGTCTGGCTGCGAAACCGGCTATCCTGGTTCCGTTTCCAGCTGCGGCGGAGGATCATCAGACCAAGAATGCTTTAACCTTGGTTGAGCAGGACGCGGCGTTAATGATCAAGGATTCCAAGGCAATGCAGGAGCTTATTCCACAGGCACTCGAACTCCTGAAGGACATTGTTAAGCAAGGTGAATTGAAATTAAATATCCGCAAGCTGGCACGCCCCAATGCTGCCGACGATATTGCCGCAGAAGTTTTCAAATTAATCAAGTAAATAACCTCAGGAACTGATCTTATGTCATCATCTATGACAAATTGGAAATACATATATTTTGTTGGAATTGGCGGAATAGGGATGAGTGCGCTGGCGCGTTGGTTCAAGGCGAATGGATTTAATGTGGCCGGTTATGACAAGACACTCACGGTATTAGTTCAAAAATTAATGGATGAGGATATTGAGGTGACGCTTGAAGACGAGATCAGTACCATTCCAGCCGCATTTGCCGCCGACCCGTCGGAAACGTTGGTGATATATACGCCGGCAGTTCCGGTAATGCATAAGCAAATGATCTATTTCCGTGACAATAACTTCCTGATCTTGAAACGCTCGCAGGTTTTAGGGTTGCTAACCAAGAATTTGAGGACGATCGGTGTTGCCGGAACGCATGGAAAAACGACAACTTCCTCACTGGTTGCTCACATATTACGTCATGCGAAAGTTAACAGCACCGCTTTTTTGGGGGGGATTACGCAGAATTACGGCACTAATTTGCTACTTAATGAGCCAACGGATAATCTGGAAGAGGTTTTTTGTGTGGTTGAAGCGGACGAGTTTGACCGATCTTTTCTCACGTTGTTCCCCGAAATCGCCATTGTTACTTCAACCGATGCCGACCATTTGGATATTTATGGACAGCATGAAGCCGTTTTGGAATCTTTCCGCGATTATGTGAGCCAGATCGACGACGATGGCGTGCTTTTTATGCGTGAAGGACTGGAGCTGGCCGCATCGACCAAGGCCAAAGTCTTAACATACTCATTACATTCAGGGAATTATCACTCGGCAGACATTCATATTAAAAATGCCCGGTTTGTTTTCGATCTGATTTACCCGGAGGGAAAAATTGAAGGAATCGCGATGAAAATTCCGGGCTACCATAATATTGAAAACGCTGTTGCAGCAAGTGCCGTTGCTTTGCACTTAGGTGTAGGATCTGATAAAATAAAAGAGGCGTTGGAAAATTACGGAGGGGTAAAACGCCGCTTCGAATATCAGCTGGAAGAAGACGGGTGCATTTACATTGATGACTATGCACACCATCCTACCGAGATCGAGGCATTCCTTTCGTCGGTAAAAGGCTTATACCCGGGAAGGCATGTGACAGCCATTTTTCAGCCACATTTATTTACACGTACGCGTGATTTTGCAGATGGGTTTTCTGAAAGCTTATCGCTTGCGGACCGGGTTCTGCTGCTTGAAATTTATCCCGCAAGAGAATTGCCTATTACGGGCGTGAATTCGGAAATGCTCATGGAAAAGATCACAGCAAAGGAGAAACAACTTATCACTAAAGATAAAGTTTTGAGCGTTTTAGCTGATTTAAATACGGATATTGTGGTGACAATCGGGGCCGGAGACATTGATACATTGGTGGAACCGATCAGGAACTTGCTTAAAAATTCAATTGTGAATAATTAGTCAAAGCATTTTTAATATTACTAAGATGTTACGTAAATTTGACTATCCATGGCTTTTGTTAAAACGCAGTTTGTGGCTCATTTTGCCGATTGCCGGGATAGGCATGGCAGAAAATAAGCTTGGTAATCAGCGTTGTACGAATCTTGTGATAGCCATTGAAGGTGATTCGGGAACGAGGTTTCTGAATCAGATGGACGTGCGGATGCTGGTGACTGAAAACGGGGCTGATCCGCTGTTAGGCAGCAGGTTAAGCGACGTTGCACTGAATGATCTCGAAAACCGGGTACGCAGGAACAAGCTGATCAGAAAATGTCAGGTCTATCGTGACTTGAAGGGAAATGTGGTGGTGGAGGTTGAGCAGGAGAAGCCGCTGGCGAGATGGATTAACACTTCTGAAAATGGTGAAATGCGCAATTCATCTGGTTATTATATCAGTGATGAGGGCGTTTTTTTTCCGTTGTCAGATAGTTATTCCGCAAGGGCATTGCTTGTTTCCGGTTCTTTTTTCAGCGATGCGGAACAGTTGAAAACAACCAAGGGGGCTTCAATAATGGAGCTTTTGCGTTTTTTGAACACCGATCCCTTTTGGAAGGCACAAGTAGCGCAATTGAATGCAGATAAAGATGGTGAAATCTCGCTTATAACAGTCCTGGGGGATCAGCGCATTGAATTTGGGACAGCAGAAAATTACGAATCCAAGTTCAACAAGCTTAAAATATTTTACAACGAAGTACTGAGCCAGGACTGGAGCAGATATAAAAAGATTAGTATTAAGTTTCAGAATCAAATAGTTTGTGAATAATAATTCACCATCAGCATGGCACACGACAAAATTGTAGTAGGCGTAGATATTGGGAGCACGAAAATTACCGTGGTTGCTGCACAGGGAGCCGCGTCCGGTTCCCGTCAAAACAATATTGAAATTTTAGGTTTTAGCGAAGTTCCTGTTCCGAAAGGGGCAGTTGTAAATGGCGCCGTTGAAAATATAAAACAGGTAGGAACCGCGGTCCGCGAGGCACTTGCAGAGGCATCTTCACGTTCAGACCTGGATATTGCTGTGGTGAATGTGAGTTTCGGCGGCACACAGGTGAAAGTAAGCCAGCATAACGATGGCGTCATCAGGCCTTCCGCATCATCCGGCGAAGAAGTTACGCAAAGAGATGTGGACCAACTTGTCGACGACATGTATCGCGCTAAAATTGAGCCGAATTATGACGTGTTGCATGTTTTGCCGATGGAGTTTGTCGTAGATAACTCCATGAATGTGCGCGAGCCTGTAGGCAGGACGGGTATCAAGCTGGGAGGTAACTTCCTCATCATTTCGGCAAACAGCCAATCTATTTTGCGCACCAAAAAGAGTCTGGCTGATGCTGACCAAAACCTGAAATGCGATAAAATGGTGTTTGCTCCGCTGGCAACCAGTCTTGCGGTTTTGAATGAAAATGAAACAAAAGCAGGCATCGCGCTGATTGACATCGGCGACCATACCACAGACCTCGTTATCTATCATGACAGTATTGTGCGTCACATCGCCACATTTCCGATAGGTGGCAGACACATTACCAATGACCTGGCGATCGGCTGCGGGATCCAGGTTGAAAATGCAGAGCGACTGAAGCGGGAATATGGAGTTGCTATTTCGGCTGATGTTCCGCTGAACATTGAGATCCTTGTTAATTTCCTTGCAGGGCGCGCTCCAAAGCAGGTTCTGAAGAAAAACGTAGCATTAATCATTGAGGAGCGCTTAAAGGAGATCGCCGCGATGGTGTATGCAGAAATTATAAAGTCAGGATATCTCGACAAACTGATTGGCGGCCTGGTCTTAACGGGAGGCTCTGCCAACATTGATGAGATCGAAAAGCTTTTTGAAAAAGTTACAAATATGTCTGTGCGTGTGGGATATCCGGAAAACCTGGAAAGAACCGCGAAAGCAGACGCGGTAAGCAATTCTTCATACAGCACAGCCATAGGCTTGGCGTGGGCAGGGCTCAGAAACATTGACCCGAGGGTTAAGTCTGTGTGCAAGCCGACAACTTCCTTTAATACAGCCACTGTTGTACAAAGAGAAAAAGTGAAGGAAGTGACAAAGGACGAACCAGGAAAGAAGAACGGGACTTTCTGGGACAGTTTTAATAGTATTATCCGTAAAAAAGATGATGGTCTGAGTGACTATTGAAAACAAAGCAATTAACGCATTCAATCTCTGAAAATATGAATAAAAGCTTGTTGCAATCTCTAGACCAGGACTACATTGTGAACGAAATCATCAAAGACCAGCCCACCGGCGAACACCAGGAAGAACCGGCCATTATCAAGGTAATTGGTGTCGGGGGCGGGGGAAGCAATGCTGTGAACTACATGTTTGAGAGAAAGATCAAAGATGTGGAGTTTGCAGTCTGCAATACCGATCGCCAGGCGCTTGCCAACAGCCCTGTGCCCGTGAAAATCCAGCTTGGGGCGACATTAACGCAAGGTTTGGGAGCCGGAACGGATGCTACGAAGGGTAAAGAAGCCGCTTTGGAAACTATTGAGGAAATCAAAAACCTGCTAGGTGGATCGACCCAAATGGTGTTTATTACGGCCGGTATGGGTGGTGGAACGGGAACAGGCGCTGCCCCCGTCATTGCCCAGCTTGCAAAGGAAATGGGTAAGCTCACGGTGGCTGTCGTTACAGCGCCTTATACTTGGGAAGGGCTTGATAAGAAAGAACAGGCACTGGAAGGAATTGAACAACTGAAAGAGTACAGCGACACAGTGCTGGTGGTTTTGAATGACAAGCTGGAAGAGTTGTATGAGGATATGACACTCACCCAGGCTTTTGCAGAGGCGGATGGAATTCTTTTGAATGCCGTAAAAAGTATTTCCGAGATCATTACGACAAACGGGAATATCAACACAGACTTTAAAGACGTAGAGAAGGTCCTTAAAAATGCGGGACAGTCCGTAATGGGAACCTCTGAGTCAACCGGAGCCGACCGAGCGCAGACGGCGATTAGAGAAGCGTTGGATTCACCGCTTTTGAATGACAGGGATATCCGCGGAGCAAAACGCATCCTGGTAACGCTGGCGACCAGCAAAAAGAAAGAAGCCACGATGAAGGAGCAGCGTGAAATCTGGCGTTATGTACTCTCGCAAGTGGGAGGGGAAGCGCGGATGTTCAAGCTGGGAACGATCACGGACGATTCTTTGGGCGATAAATTAAGGGTTACCATTGTTGCCGCAGGGTTTGACAGCATTGAGTCGCCGATCCCGGGAATTGAGCTAAAAAACGGCATTAAATCTAAAATACCTCAGGCAAAACCTGTTGTTGAAGAGATAAAACCAATTGAAGAGCCAGCGTTTGAAACGGATCTGGTTGTAACCAGCGAACTGGAAGGTGCTACGCCAACCGGCCCAATTGATCTTGTTATTGATCGTGACATGATCCCTGGCAGGTTCACACAATTGCCTATCACCGATATTGGAGGCAATCACGATTGGAATAATGACGAGATCGAAAAACTGGATATAATGGTTGCGTCCTTTAAAGACGGCCTGGTTAAATACGGAGATCTGGAAGGGCCTGCGTTCCGTCGCAGCCGCGTAGAACTCTGGAAACACCCGGCAGTTCCAGCCACCGAAATGGAGCAGCATTGGTTGAAATAACACTAAACAAAATAGGGAGCATTCGCTCCCTATTTTGTTTAGAAATGGATCATTTGACCTGCCTGCAATTCCAAAAGTTCTTTATACAAAGCATTGGATATCACGCGCTCGTGATAATGCGTGCGGATTTGGCCAAGCTTTACCCTTAACGCTAATGTGTTCATTCCCAGATAGCTAAATACGTCATTCAAATGGCTCAGTGCCAATGCAGCACCATGCATATTAGAAGACAAACCTACAAGAGCAGCTTTTTTGTTGGTAAAACTATTGGGATAGGGAAGTCCATCGATAAATGCTTTCAGAACGCCTGGATAAGAGCCATTGTATTCAGGAACGATAAAAACGAACTTGTCTGTTTGTTCAAGTAAAGATTTCAGGCTATTAAAATCTTCGTTCTTTCCAGAATTTTCGTACATCGCCGACACAGTAAAGTCGTTTGGCAGGTTAACCAAGTCCAGAATTGTACTCGGAGCGTTCAGGTTATTCAGTATTTCCTGGTAATAATCAGCTATTTTCCGCGACATTGAATTGGGCCTGTTCGTACCAACGATTATCACGATAGGGGAAGAAGTTGTTGTCATTAGAAAAGCAAAGTATAAATAGTCCGGAGCCCACTTAGCCGGTCATAAGGCGTTGATAAAGTAACAAATTAAGGACAAAATTGTTCAAGTTAGAGACGTAAAGCGCTTATCAATGCAGTATAACGGCTCACTTCGTTTCACTATACACAACATTTATTGTTATATTTGAGCCTAATATTCATCATGAAAAGAGGTTAAGGGTCTGATATTCAGATTTTTAAACATTAACTCACGTACTAATATGTCCTGGTTTATTCGGAAAGAGAAAGGCATTAATACACCCACCGAAATGAAGCGTGAAGCTCCCGACGGGTTGTGGTATCAATGTTCGAATTGCAAGAAAATTACGCCTACCAGAGAACATAAGCAGAATGCTTACACTTGCCCGCATTGTAATTACCACGAAAAAGTGGGATCTGATGTTTATTTCAACCTTTTGTTTGATGATAATGAATTTATAGAGCTGGACGAAAATCTTACGTCGGGCGACCCGCTTCATTTTGTTGATACCAAAGCTTATCCGGATCGCATTAAGTCTACAATGCAGAAAACAGGGCTGAAAGACGCGGTGCGCACGGGACATGGAAAGATGAATGGTTTGAATATTGTTATCGCCTGTATGGATTTCAATTTCATTGGTGGATCAATGGGATCTGTTGTAGGAGAAAAAATCGCCCGTGCTATCAGTTATTCTTTGGAGCATAAGTCTCCTTTTTTAATGATTTCCAAATCCGGTGGCGCTCGTATGATGGAGGCAGGTTTTTCATTGATGCAAATGGCTAAGACTTCTGCGCGCCTCGCTCAGTTATCCGATGCAAAAGTGCCTTATATATCATTGTTGACGGACCCTACAACGGGCGGCGTTACGGCATCGTATGCAATGTTGGGAGATTTTAACATTTCCGAGCCAGAGGCTTTAATCGGCTTTGCGGGACCACGTGTTATTCGTGAGACGATTGGTAAGGACTTGCCAAAAGGTTTTCAAAGCGCTGAGTTCGTGCTTGAACACGGTTTCCTGGATTTCATTGTGGATCGTAAGGATTTGAAAGATAAGTTAACCAGCCTGCTTACCATGCTTCGTTGATATGCGTTTGATTTCCCATCCGGTCCTTTGCAATTACTACGTAACCTATCGCTGTAACGCTTCATGTAGTTTTTGCGACATTTGGGAAAAGCCTTCGCCTTACATTACAGTTGAAAATCTAAGAGAAAATTTAAGGGATTTAAAAAAGCTCGGCGTTAAGGTCATTGATTTTACCGGTGGAGAACCACTGCTTCACCGGCAGTTGGATGTGCTTTTAAATGAAGCCAAGGACCATGGAATGATCACAACCGTGACAAGCAATGGTTTACTTTATCCCAGACAGGCTGAAAAACTCCGCGGCCTTGTTGATATGCTCCACTTCTCACTCGATTCGCCTGATCGTGACGAGCATGATAAATCGAGAGGAGTAAAATGCTTTGATAAAGTGATGGAATCCATTGCTATTGCCAAATCATTAGGCGAGCGTCCGGATATTATTTTCACGGTTTTCGAGGACAATGTTGATAAAATAAGACGGTTGTGGGAAGAAGTTTGTTTGCCAAATGACCTTATCCTGATTTTAAATCCGGTTTTTGAATATAACAATGTTGGCTCTAATCTTTCGAAAGAAACATTAAATGAGCTCACCTGGTGGGGAAAACAAAAGAATGTCTATCTCAACGATGCTTTTGTTCAACTGAGACTTGATGGCGGAAATCACGTAGATAACCCTGTTTGCAAAGCCGCCAGCACAACAATTGTTATCTCTCCAGAAAACAAACTTGTTTTGCCCTGCTATCATTTGGGATTGAAAGATTTTCCAATCGAAGGAAATCTTTTTGATCTCTATCATTCCGACGAAGTGCAAAAACTCGTTGCGCTCGAAGGGAAATTGCCCGCATGTGAAAGTTGCGCAATTAACTGCTACATGCAACCTTCCTTTGCAGTTGAAATGAATAAATACTGGTGGAAAGCACTTCCCAGCACCATTAAGTACAATCGGATTAAAGGCACCTGGAAACAAATGGTTGGGCTTTAATTTGAGCAGCCGTCCTTTCTACGCGTATCCGTAATTGAACTGATTTTCCATCCTTTGCTTATTTTGACCAATGTGAAGACATTCACACCGCAATGTGAAAACTTCTCTCCTAAATAAAACTTATAAGGCGCCCAAACAATGGCCATAGGCCCGTCCACGGAAATCTTAGGACTATAAATCCGCTCATCCCACTTATCCGGATGTGGCTTGCCAACCGCTTTCACAAATCCATCAATCGAACTTTTCTTAACAGCAATAGAGTCCTTTGGGTTTTCCGGCACCGACATCATTGTACTACCCAGCGCAAAAGCGTTTCGCACCTTCGTTGAATCTCCCGCTCGCATACCGTCAAATAATGCATTCACCGTGCCCATAATGCCAGGATCATATTGTTGACTAAATGCACTATTAGCGCAAAAAACATAGATGAAAGAAAAGAGGATGAATCTTGGATAGTTCATGCGTGCGTGCTTTTTCATAATTGGTATAGTTTTAACAAAAGCTTAATTTTGAGCCCCTTTTGAATTTGAGAAATTGATATGTCCGAAAAAATAGTTAAAAAAGTAGATATTAAAAACCGCAAGGCATCATTTGAATACTTCTTCCTTGAAGAATTCACGGCCGGAATGGCATTGACTGGAACTGAAATTAAATCAATCCGGCAAGGCAAAGTGAATTTTCAGGATGCATATTGTCTTTTTATGGATGGAGAGCTCTATATCAGAAGCTTACACATTTCTCCCTATACCGAAGGAACGCATTTCAATCACGATCCTATGCGCGATCGCAAACTGCTCATTACAAAAAGGGAAAGGAAAAAATTGACCGAAAACCTCAAAGATCAAGGTCTGACGATTATTCCGGTTAGACTGTTTACAAGCGAACGCGGATTTGCGAAGTTACACATCGCTCTGGCGAAAGGTAAAAAGCTTTACGATAAGCGTGATACGATCAAAGAAAGAGATGTAAAGCGCGAAACGGATCGGATGAATTTTTAGCGCAATAATTGAAATTCCTGGCGCGTTTTTTTAGGTAAAAATTCCTATATTGTCGGAATTAAATACCTCGAGGGCTCATGGGTAAAGTACTGGTTCTTAATCAAGATTATAGTGCGTTAAGTGTTTGCACAGTTCCAAAGGCGTTTTTATTAGTTTACATGAACAAGGCCGAAATGCTGGCCGAATCCCCGCGGGATTATCTGCGAACGGTGAACGACAAATATCCCATGCCCGTCGTGATCCGCCTCAACCGATACATTCATATTCCCTACCGAGGCGTAGTTATGACGAGGCAAAACCTTTTCAAGCGGGACAGTAACCGATGTCAGTATTGCGGCACACATGATAACCTTACATTAGACCACGTTATCCCGAAGTCCAGAGGCGGCAAAACAACCTGGGATAATCTCGCCACCGCCTGCAAGCGCTGTAATTCCCGAAAAGGCGACCATACACCAGAGGAAGTTGGCATGCCCCTCCGCCAGCGCCCGTTTCGTCCTTCGTTTTTAATGTTTATCCGCGATTTTTCCGGTTTAGCCGACGATGAATGGCTTCCCTATCTGGGCGTTAAGGAGCGGAATTACTAAGTTTTGTTTCCCCTTTCACCGCCCTTCCCTTCATTAAGATTTCCTTTTCTCCTGATTTTCAAATAAAAATCCTGTCATCCTGGGATAATATTTTGAAAACGTGTACTTTTGCGCTCTATTTTTTCAAAAAATACTTGTTTAACTAATTTTCAGCCGTTTAGCTCGGAGGCTGATGTACACAGAGCAGTAATTCCTATTTATGTCTAAGGAAATTCAAACTCAACCACTTCCCGATTTCGATTGGGATAAAGCAGCAGACAAAGGTTTCGGTACAGGTTATTCAACTGCGGACCGCGATCGTTTCGAACAAATGTATGAGACTACGATTTCTCCTGTTCAGGAAAAAGAAGTAGTAAAAGGTATTGTAGTTGGTATTACAGACAGGGAAGTTATCCTTAACATCGGTTTCAAATCTGATGGTATCGTTTCTTCCAATGAATTCCGCGATTTGCCAGGAATGAAAATTGGCGACGAAGTGGAAGTTTACGTAGAAAACCAGGAAGACGCTCAAGGTCAGCTTGTTCTTTCACGCAAAAAAGCCAAAGTTATTACAGCATGGGATAACATTCAGAAATCGTTCGACGAGGATGTTGTTATTGATGCTAACGTGAAAAGAAGAACCAAGGGTGGTCTTATTGTTGATATATTCGGCATCGAGGCTTTCTTGCCAGGTTCACAAATCGATGTTAAACCAATCCGCGATTTCGACATTTTTGTTGGAAAACGTATGGAGGTTAAAGTTGTTAAGATCAATTACGCAAATGATAACGTAGTTGTTTCTCACAAAATATTGATCGAAAAAGATCTTGAAGCACAACGTCAGCAAATCTTGAACAACCTTGAAAAAGGCCAGGTTCTGGAAGGCGTTATCAAGAACATGACAAACTTCGGTGTGTTCATTGACCTTGGTGGTGTTGATGGTCTTCTTCACATTACAGACATTTCATGGGGTCGTATCAACCACCCATCTGACTTGCTTGCGCTTGATCAGAAATTGAACGTGGTTGTTCTTGACTTTGATGAAGAGAAAAAACGTATCTCTCTTGGCTTGAAACAACTTCAGTCTCACCCATGGGATTCTCTTGCAGAAGAAATCCAGGTTGGATCGAAAGTTACAGGTCGTATCGTTAATGTTGCTGACTACGGCGCATTCCTTGAAATCAAACCAGGTGTTGAAGGTTTGATCCACGTTTCTGAAATGTCATGGTCTCAGCACCTGCGCAATCCTCAGGAATTCATGAACGTAAATGATGAGATCAGTGCAGTAGTTTTGACACTGGATCGTAACGAGCGCAAAATGTCTCTTGGAATTAAGCAACTGACTGAGGATCCTTGGACACAGGCTTCGTTGAAAGACAAGTATGCAATCGGAACACGTCACAAAGGAGTTGTTCGCAACCTTACTAACTTCGGTTTGTTCATCGAGCTTGAAGAAGGAATCGACGGTCTTGTACACGTATCTGACCTTTCTTGGACTAAGAAAATCAAACATCCTTCGGATTTCGTTAAAGTAAATGACGAGCTTGAAGTTGTTGTTCTTGAATTGGATGCGGACAACCGTCGTCTGGCTCTTGGTCACAAACAACTTGAAGAAAACCCATGGGATACTTTCGAAAGCATCTTTGAAGTGGGTTCTGTTCATAAATCTACAATCGTTGCAAAAGGTGATAAATTCGCAACACTTGAACTTCCTTACGGAATCGAAGGCGTTTCGGCTATTAAAAACCTGACTAAGGAAGATGGCACAGTGGCAGAAGTTGGTGAAAGCCTTGACTTCACTGTCCTTGAATTCTTGAAAGACGAGAAGAAAATAGTTCTTACGCATTCCAAAGTAACCAAAGCAGCGCCTGCTCCTGAGGAGAAGAAAGAAGACCGTCCTGCGAAAGCACAGTCGTCTGCTCCTGCGAAAAGTGCTCCTGTTGCGGATTCAACCAAAGAAGGTGAGAAATCTACTTTCGGAGACTTGAGCGTTCTTTCAGCATTGAAAGAGCAAATGGAAGAAAGCGAAAAGAAAGGAAAAAAGTAAAGAATATAGCGGAGTAGCGGATTTTTTTGATACTTTTGCACCCGGATTAGCTGCCAGCGTAAGCAGCAGCTAATCCAAATTTGGTTCCGTGGCCGAGTGGCTAGGCAGAGGTCTGCAAAACCTCGTACAGCGGTTCGAATCCGCTCGGAACCTCCAGTGTCATGATGGAATTGGCACACAATTTTATAGCAGAAAAATGCCATTTGCTTGAAACCTCGGATTAGGTTTCCAAATGGCATTTTTTATTGCTAAGTGCCTGAAAATCAACAAAAAATTTAACCTTCGTAAGTGGGGCAAAGTGTGGATAAATTAGACAAATTATAAATAAGGTGGGCGCTCAAAATATCCTTTAAATACTTTTGTGGATAAAAGATCGTGAACTAGTTTTGTCTGTTGAAGAATAATGAATAGTTGATTATGAATATACCATTCCGAAAGGACGCTAAGTTTTGTTCCTTCTTTAGTTACTCAAAAACATTTATAGCCAGTGTCGCTCTTGCTATTTTATTAGGTGTTCCTAACTTAATATACGCACAGGACAGCACAGCAGCTGCGGGCGGGGCCGCTGCGGGGGCAGCTCCAGCTGGTGGAGGTGATGCCGCAAAAGGTGAAACGTTATTTAAAAACAATTGCGCGCAGTGCCATGCTGTCACAGACGAGCGCGTAGTTGGCCCAGGCCTTAAAGGTGCAAGCGGCCGTCATGACTTTGCGTGGCTTGCCAAGTGGGTTCGTAATTCCCAGGCTGTGATCGCTTCGGGTGATCCCTATGGAGTTAAAATTTACAATGAATATTCCAAAGCGCAGATGACGAGCTTCCCTAATTTATCAGATGATGATATTAAAGGAATCTTTGCATATGTGGATCAGGCTGGATCTGCTGCTCCTGCGGCAGCTGCCCCTGCGGCAGGTGGTGCTTCTGCCGGAACTGCTTCTGCGCAAGGAGGTGGTCCTTCCGATTTATTTGTCATTGTTCTTGCTGCGCTGGTAGTAGTGATGCTGCTTGTATTAGGCGTTCTTCTTGTGATCGTCTCGTTGCTTTCAAAAGCGGTTAGCGGCGAAGGAGAGGTTGTTGAAAAGGGAGACTTCATGGGGCGCCTTGGCAACTCACTAAAAAGAATTGCTTCCGATCCCGCGATTCGTTCGGCAACGATCTGGATCTTCGTTTTGCTTGTTTTAAAGGCAACATTGGATGGTGCGTATAGTGTGGGTGTGCAACAAGGTTACGCACCAAAACAGCCGATTTCATTCTCGCACAAATTACACGCAGGTGAGTATAAGATCGACTGTAATTATTGCCACACCGGTGTTAATCGTGGTAAATCGGCGCACATTCCTTCTGCCAACATTTGTATGAACTGTCACGGCGTTATCAAAAAGGAATCTCCTGAAATTCAGAAAATTTACACTTCTATCGAGAACAATCAGCCGATTGAATGGGTGCGTGTTCACAACTTACCCGACCTGGCTTATTTTAATCACGCTCAACACGTTAATGTTGGCGGACTTGAATGTCAGAACTGTCACGGCGAAGTTGAAAAAATGGAAGTGATCCAGCAACGCTCATCCTTAACGATGGGATGGTGTATCGACTGTCACCGTAAAACGGAGGTTAATACCAAGGATAATAAGTACTACGATAAGTTGGTACAACTGCACGCTGGCGAAAGCAAAGAAGCATTGAAAGTTGCTGATATAGGTGGGTTGGAGTGTTCTAAATGCCACTATTAATCAAAAAAATAATACCTGATACAACTCATTTGTATTGAATAGTTTTATGGAAAATACTAATAAAAGATACTGGCGGGGACTGGAAGAGCTGCGGAATGACGAAAAGTTTGTAAAAGAAGCGCGTTCTGAGTTTTCCGACGGACCAACCGAAAGCCAATACGAAAGTTTGGTGGATGGTGCGGGAACCCACCGCCGAGATTTTTTGAAAGTGCTGGGTTTTGGAATGGCTGCTGTATCGTTAGCAGCTTGCGAAGCACCTGTAAAGAAAGCAATACCATACGTTAACAAGCCTGAAGGAGAATTCCCGACCATAGCAAACTGGTACGCATCAACTTACGCCGAAGGCGGAGATTATGCGAGCATTTTGGTCAAAACACGCGAAGGAAGACCTGTTAAGATTGAACCCAATTCTCTTTCTAAAACATCTTATGGTGTAAGCGCACGTGTTCATGCGTCGCTTTTAGGATTGTATGATAACGAAAAATTAAAAGGACCTAAAAAGGGTGACGATACGAAAGTTAGCTGGGATACAGTTGACAAAGAAATAGTTGATCAATTAGGGCGGATCGCTGCACAGGGCGGAGCAATCAGAATTCTTTCTTCTACTATTTTGAGCCCGTCTACGAAATCAGTTATTGCCGATTTCACTACAAAATACCCGACAACTTCGCATGTCATGTATGATGCGAATTCGTCTTCTGCGATTTTGAAAGGAAATGAGCTTTCGTTTGGCAAAGCAGTTTTCCCGTCTTACGATTTCAGTAAAGCAAAGGTAATCGTCGGCATTGACGCTGACTTTCTTGGAACCTGGATTTCTCCTGATACTTTCTCCGCACAGTTTGCAGAAACACGCAGATTGGGCAGCGACAAAGAAGGTAAAAAAGAAATGTCGCGCCACTATCAGTTTGAATCGATTCTTTCAGTTACGGGATCCAATGCTGATTACCGCACGGCAGTAAAACCATCACAGCTAGGACTGGTTGCAGCCTCTCTCTATAATAAAGTGGCAGCCAAATTAGGAGGATCTCCAATCTCAGCTGCTGCGATAGAAGTTCCTAACCTTGACAAAGCAGCAACAGAGTTAGTTGCTGCGAAAGGGCAGTCACTGGTTGTAAGTGGTATTAATGATGCATCTGTTCAGGTGGTTATTAATGCATTGAACAGCTTGCTAGGCAGCTACGGAACGACCATTAACCTGGATAAGCCTGCTAATTATCGTCAAGGAAATGATGTGGCGATGAACGGTTTGATCGACGATGTGAAAGGCGGAAAAGTGGCAGCATTGATTTTATTCGGTGCTAACCCGGTTTACGACCACCCACGTGGGGCAGAACTGGCAGCGGCTTTGCCAAGAGTCGGCCTGAGCGTTTCATTCAATGATCGCGCTGACGAAACATCTTCATTGTTAAAATACATTTGTCCAGCCCCACATTATCTTGAATCCTGGAATGATGCTGAGCCTGTTGCCGGATCTTACAGTCTTGCGCAGCCAGCGATCAGCATGATTTTCAGCACGCGTCAGGCGCAAGCCAGCTTGTTGAAATGGGCAGGATTGGCATCTGATTATCACGAATACATTAAGGCATATTGGAGAAAAAGTGTCTACACACAAGGAGGAACAGGAGATTTTGAGCAATTCTGGATTAAGTCCCTTCATGATGGTGTGTATGACGCGCCTGCAACTCTGGCAGCTTCGGGAGCAACTTTCGCAGGAAATCTAAGCGCGGCAGCTTCCGGAATTGCAAAAAAATATAAAGCTTCTTCTACGGGAATAGAACTTGCCTTGTTCGAAAACATCGGTCTTGGTAACGGATTTGCAGCAAATAACCCATGGCTTCAGGAGTTGCCTGAGCCGATAACCAAAGCGTGCTGGGACAACCACGCATGTATTTCCCAAAAAACAGCTGCAGAGCTTGGCTTCGAGCAGGGAGATGTGGTTAAGGTAGATATTAAAGGAAAAGCGGTTGAAGTGCCGGTAATCATTCAGCCAGGTCTGGCAAATGGAACGGTTGCGATTGCGATTGGATTTGGCCGGGAGAAAGCTGGTAAATCTGCAAATGGTGTTGGAAAGAATGTGTATCCATTGGCTGCATTTGCTGACGGTTATTTGACCTTTGCCCCTGGTGAAGCTATTGTTTCCAAAACAGGTGAAACCAGAGAAATCGCTCAGACTCAGACGCACAACACGGTAATGAACCGTAAATCGGTTTTGCAGGAAACAGTGCTTGCTCATTTCCAGAAAGATCCAATGGCGGGCCGGTTTGTTCCGAAAATCCCGACATCTGATGGAGTTGTTGATGCAACAGATCTGTCTCTTTGGAACGGACATAAATATAAAAACCACTCATGGGGAATGGTCATTGACCTGAACACATGTTTTGGTTGTGGCTCATGCGTAATTAGCTGCCAGGCAGAAAACAACATTCCGGTTGTAGGACGTCAGGAAGTGATCAATAGCCGTGAAATGCATTGGTTACGGATTGACCGCTATTACAGCAGTGACGCGGATGTGGAAGATTTGAGAGGATTGGAAATCGCTTCTGAAAACCCGGAAGTTACGTTCCAGCCAATGCTTTGCCAGCACTGTAACAACGCGCCTTGCGAAACGGTTTGCCCTGTTTTAGCAACTACGCACAGTTCAGAAGGGCTTAACCAAATGACTTACAACCGTTGCGTTGGTACAAGATATTGTGCAAACAACTGCCCTTATAAAGTACGCCGTTTTAACTGGTTCAAATATTTCGACAACGATAACTTTGATTACCACTTCAACAATGATTTAGGTAAAATGGTGATCAATCCTGACGTAACTGTACGTTCGAGAGGAGTTATTGAAAAGTGCTCAATGTGCGTTCACAGAATTCAGGACGCTAAGTTGACTGCTAAGAAAGAAAGAAGACGCATCGTGGATGGAGAAGTAAATGTTGCCTGTGCTTCGTCTTGCCCTACCAACGCGATCACTTTTGGAGATATGAACGATCCTGAAAGCAGAATTTCGAAATTGCTTGAAGTTGAGAAAGAAGGCCGCGCATTCCATATGTTGGAAGAGATTAACGTACGTCCTCAGATTTCTTACCTGACCAAGGTCCGTAACAAAGACGCTGCTGCGAAAGCTCCTGAAAAAAAGGAACACGCTTAATTTGAAAATAGAGTTTAAAGAAGATTAAATCATTATAAATTATAGTAGTATGCATGTTACTTCACCTGTAAGAGAACCACTGATCCAAGGTGGGAAAACGTACGCAGACGTAACGGAAGACATTTGTCGGCATGTTGAAGGAGCTCCAACCAAGGAATGGAAAATTGCTTTTGGGCTTTCTCTGATTGTTTTGGCTTATGGATCGGTTTGTCTTGCATGGACTTGGTGGGAAGGGCTTGGCGTATGGGGTCTTAACAAGACAGTTGGCTGGGCATGGGATATCACAAACTTCGTTTGGTGGGTTGGTATCGGTCACGCCGGAACCCTGATTTCAGCGATCTTGCTCTTGTTCCGTCAGAAGTGGAGAACATCTATTAACCGTGCGGCAGAAGCGATGACTATTTTTGCGGTTATCTGCGCGGCATCATTTATCCTTATGCACATGGGCCGTCCCTGGATGGCATATTGGGCGCTTCCGCTTCCAAACGCGTTCGGATCTCTTTGGGTTAACTTCAACTCACCGCTTGTTTGGGACGTATTTGCAATCAGCACATACTTCTCGGTTTCGTTGGTATTCTGGTACATTGGTCTTATTCCTGACCTTGCTACAATCCGCGACCGTGCAACGAGCAAAATCTCCCGTTTGATGTACGGAACATTTGCAATGGGATGGGACGGATCAGCAAAAACTTGGGCTCGTTACGAATACATCAGCTTAATTCTTGCAGGTCTTTCAACCCCGCTTGTACTTTCGGTTCACACCATTGTAAGTATGGACTTTGCAACGTCCGTAATTCCAGGATGGCATACGACAATTTTCCCTCCTTACTTCGTTGCAGGTGCGATCTTCTCCGGGTTTGCAATGGTTCAAAACCTCATGCTTATCACAAGGGTTGTTTACAAGCTTGAAGATTACATCACATTAGAGCACATTGAAACAATGAACAAGGTTATCACATTAACCGGTTCTGTGGTTGGTGTGGCCTACATTACCGAGTTCTTTATCGCTTGGTATTCAGGTGTTGAATATGAATATTATGCATTCTTCAACCGTATGACTGGACCTTATTGGTGGGCATATTGGGCGATGATGACTTGTAACGTAATTTCTCCACAGCTTTTCTGGTCAAGAAAACTGCGCAGAAGCATCACATTTACATTCTTTATTTCGGTAGTTGTAAACATTGGTATGTGGTTCGAGCGTTTCGTGATCATTGTTACTTCGTTGCACCGTGACTATATCCCTTCTAGCTGGGCAATGTTCTCGCCTACCCGTTATGACATTGGTGACTACATTTTCTCATTCGGATTGTTCTTTACCCTATTCCTGTTGTTCTCGAAATATCTGCCGGTGGTGAATATGGCCGAAGTAAAAGCGGTGATCCGTTCAACTTCTGCTAATCTGCCTACAAAAATTGCGGGTGTTGCAAAAGTGAGACAGCGTGGTACGGCAGAACCGGCTTTTGATAAGGACAAAGAATAATTAGACTGACAGGTATTTTAATATAAGTATTGATATGGCAGAATTATCTGGTAAATATTTGGTCGGAGTCTACGACGATGACGATACTGTTCTTCACGCAGTGCCAAAGCTCAGAAAAGCAGGAGTAAAAATTAAAGAAGTGTATTCTCCTTTTCCGATTCACGGATTGGACGAAGCGTTAGGTCACCCAAGAACAAGGATCGGGATTGCCGCATTTATGTTCGGGGTTACGGGATGCTGTGTTGCACTGACGTTGATGATCTGGACAATGGGAATTGATTGGCCGATGATCGTCGGTGGCAAGGATCCGATTTCGATACCAAACTATATTCCTATTACTTTCGAGCTTACTGTTTTGTTCACGGCTTTTGGAATGGTAACAACATTCTTTATTTCAAATGGCCTGGGACCCGGTACTCACTTTCATCCGAGGTTTGACTTGCGATCGACAGATAACAAATTTGTAATGGCGATAGATCTGGGAAGAAATTCAATGTCAGAAGATGAGATTTCAAGGGCATTGAAAGATAGCGGAGCAGAGGAAGTCAACATTAAGCAATTTTAATGGAGTTTGAGAAAATGAAATTTAGAAATCTATATAAGTATCTGTTAGTTGCTGCCGTAATGCTTACTGCTGCCGCTGGTTGCAAAAGGGATCCGAACGATCCCGGTAAAGAGTATGCGCCTAATATGTATCTCCCTGTGGGTTATGAACCTTATAAACAGGAAAAAGCCAACCCTATTAACCCGATGGGCTTGACCATGAGATTGCCGGTTGCAGGAACAGTCGCGAGACGTAATTACCAAACGTCTTTCGGTGAATCGGATTCTGCTAGCACGGATTTGATGGTTTACAACATTCCGGCCGACAGTATTTCTATCTCGGAACGTGTATTGAAAAACCCGATTCCATTAAATGAAAATACATTGGCGGAAGGTAAAGTACTTTACGACAGATATTGCCAGCATTGCCACGGAGCAGCAGGAGCCGGAGACGGAAAAGTTGCTGCGATGTATAAAGGGGTTCCTAACTATGCGAGCGACGCCTATAAAAATCTGAATGAAGGTCATATTTTCCACGTCATTACGCATGGGAAAGCACGTATGTGGCCACACGGATCTCAGATCAATCCTGAGGAGCGTTGGAAAATAGTACATTATGTACAAAAATTGCAGAAGGGAGCTTAATTACTTTTTGATAACAGAGAAATAAAAAAATAATGGCATCAGCACATTCGATTCCTTCTATTGAAGAACGGTTTGAATTTACATCGGGGGCTAAAAGAAATTTGATAATAGGCGGTGGCATAGGCGTTGCGCTAATCATATTAGGTGCTTATCTGGCTGCTAACGGCGGTGGACACGAAGCTGCTGCACATGGTGCAGAAGCGGCTGCAGCAGTAGGACATGGCGCAGCAGAGCATGGGGCTGCCGGACACGAAGCTGCCGCGGCAACAGGAGGACATCACGAAGCGAGCTGGATGACACGCATTTGGGCTAACCTTTGGGTAAATGGTGTTTACTTTACAGGTATGGCGGTTATAGGAATGTTTTTCATTTCATACAATTATCTGGCTCAGGCCGGATGGTCAGCGGTTTTCAAAAGAGTGCCTGAGGCGCTGCCAGCTTTTCTGCCTTTCACGGGGATAGTTATGTTATTGACTTTTTTCTTCGGTGGCCATGACCTATTTCACTGGACACACGAGGGGCTGTACGAAGTTGGTGGGCCAGAATACGATCCTATTATTGCAGGTAAAAGAGGATTCCTGAATACGCCATTCTTTGTATTCCGACTTGTATTTTACTTCGTTGTCTGGTACGGAATGTGGCGTGTGATCCGCAATTTGTCTTTGAAAGAAGATGAAATCGGTGGAACTGAATTTTACGAAAAGTCGATCCGTTTTGGAACTGCGTTTTTGGTTGTATTTGGTGTTACATCGTCAACATCCGCTTGGGATTTCGTAATGTCAATTGATACACACTGGTTTAGTACAATGTTTGGATGGTACACATTGGCGAGCTGGCATGTAGCTGGTCTGGCTGTGATTACGTTAACTATTGTAATGCTAAGAGAGCGCGGATATCTAAGAGCGGTTAACTCAAGCCATTTAAGAGATTTAGGAAAGTTTGTATTTGCATTCAGCATCTTCTGGACATATGTGTGGTTTGCACAGTTTCTTTTGATCTACTATGCTAACTTACCAGAAGAGACAATCTATTACTTGGAGCGTTTCAGAGGGCATGACGGAATTTTCAAAGCGCCGTTCTTCATTACATTGTTCTTGAATTTTTTCTTCCCGTTCCTTGTGTTGATGACGCGGGATGCGAAGTATACACATTCAATTCTTAAAGTGGCTTGCTGGAGTGTGATCATTGGTCATTATATGGATTTTTATACCAATATAATGCCCGGTACGCTTGGGTCAAGTGCAGGGTTCGGTCCGTTGGAATGGGGATTTTTCCTTCTGTTTATTTGTGCGTTCGGTTATTCAATTGCAAGCCAGTTAGAGAAGGCAAATTTGATACCAAGGAATCATCCAATGTTGGAAGAGTCATTGCATCACGATATCGCCTAATTGCAAAACCAGTTTATCATTATGTATATTATTATCGCATTAGTTGCTCTTGTTTTTCTGGTTCTCACAGGCGTTGTGGTATCCAGGCTTCAGAATGTTCTTAAAAATGTAAACAAAACCGATTCGCCGGATGCGGAGCCGTCAGGCAACAAATGGAATGGGGCGATGTTTATCGTCATTCTGATTGGCGGCGCGGTTAGTATCACGTGGTCATATCTGCACGCTCGCGAATTTTTCCTGCCCGAGGCATCTTCCATTCACGGTCGCAGAACGGATGATTTGTTTTGGTTCTCAATGGGTATTTTGACAATTCCGTTCATTATTGTCAATTTCCTGATTTTCTTCTTCGCCTGGAAATATCAGCACAAGAAGAACCACCGCGCATCATTTTATCCTGATAACCACAGGCTTGAACTTATCTGGACTATTGTTCCTGCGATTGTAATGGCACTTCTTGTATTTACAGGATGGAAAGCCTGGTCGGATATTACTTCCGATGCGCCGCGGGATGCGGAGGTGATTGAAATCACCGGAAAGCAATTCAACTGGATCGCACGTTACTCTGGCGTGAATGATAATAAATTAGGAGATTACAATTACAAATTGATTGATTCTCAAAATGAAGTTGGTATTGATCTTTCCGATGAAAATTCATTTGACGACTTTACAAACCCAAGTGAAATGCACATTCCAGTAAATCGTCCGGTGCTGCTTAGAATTCGGGCGAGGGACGTTTTGCACAGTGTGTTTATTCCTCACATGCGTGTGAAAATGGATGCTGTTCCTGGAATGCCAACCAAATTCTGGTTTGTAGCAGATAAGACGACTGCTGACATGCGTGCTGAAACTGGAAATGCTAACTTCGATTATGAAATCGCTTGCACGGAGGTTTGTGGACAAGGGCACTTCTCAATGAAAATGCGTTTGATAGTAGAAGACGAGGCGTCTTATAAGAAATGGTGTGCTGAGCAAGCGACTTTCCTTCAGACATATCCTGAGTATCTTGCAAAAGTACCGGAGAATTTGAAAGCGAAGGCCATGAAATATGTGCCAGCCGAAGCGGCTACTCCTGCTGATAGTTCAGCAACTTCTACAGGGGGAGCAGGATCAAGTACAACTCTACGCTAATTTGTTAATTTAAATACATTAAAAGTATATGTCAGCTATTGAAGGATTGGAAACAGCTCATCACCACGAAAGTGAGCATGAACACCACCATGAAGCACAAAACTTTTGGCAGAAATATATATTTTGTGAAGATCACAAAGTTATAGCGAAGCAATATCTGATCACCGGGATCATGTGGGCTGTGATCGGAATTTCCATGTCGATCATTTTCCGTATTCAATTGGGTTTGCCGGATTCGAATCTTTCCTGGCTGAAACCTATTTTGGGCGGCTGGATTAGTGATGCCGGGAAACTTGATCCGAATTTTTACCTTGCTTTGGTTACCATGCACGGAACCATCATGGTATTCTTCGTATTAACGGCTGGTCTAAGCGGAACATTCAGTAATTTCTTGATTCCGTTACAAATCGGTGCGCGCGATATGGCGTCGGGTTTCATGAACATGTTGTCTTACTGGTTTTTCTTCCTTGCGAGCGTTATCATGTTTGCGTCGTTGTTCCTGCAAGCAGGACCAGCAGCGGGTGGCTGGGTAATTTATCCGCCATTGAGTGCTTTGCCTCAGGCACATCCAGGCTCAGGAATGGGAATGACACTTTGGTTGGCTAGTATGGCGTTTTTCATTGTGTCTCAGCTTTTAGGAGGAATTAATTATATTACTACGGTAATCAACTTGCGTACGAGAGGTATGTCATTTGACCGTCTTCCGTTGACAATCTGGTCATTCCTTATTACCGCTGTTTTGGGTCTGATCTCTTTCCCGGTTCTTTTGTCATCCGTATTGCTTTTGATCATGGACCGTCACTTCGGGACGAGCTTTTATCTTTCAGATATTTATATCAATGGTGAAGCGCTGCCAAATGTAGGTGGTAGCCCAATCTTGTTCCAACATTTGTTCTGGTTCTTAGGTCACCCTGAGGTTTACATTGTATTGTTACCAGGACTTGGAATCACTTCTGAAGTTATTGCAACAAACTCACGTAAGCCTATCTTCGGTTACCGTGCGATGATCGCGTCAATGTTGGGTATTGCCTTCCTTGCATTTATCGTTTGGGCCCACCATATGTTTGTGACGGGTATGAATCCATTCCTTGGATCCGTATTCATGTTCCTTACACTGATTATTGCGGTTCCATCTGCCGTGAAGGGCTTTAACTACATTACAACACTTTGGAAGGGAAACATTGTCTTCACACCAGGGATGTTGTTTTCGATTGGTCTTGTATCATTGTTCGTATCAGGTGGTTTGACGGGGATTATTCTTGGAAACAGTGCACTTGATATCCAACTTCACGATACATACTTCGTTGTAGCCCACTTCCACCTTGTGATGGGAGCTGCATCTGCATTCGGACTTTTTGCCGGGGTCTATCACTGGTTCCCTAAGATGTTCGGTAGAATGATGAATACGACATTGGGTCAGATTCACTTCTGGTTGACGTTCATTGGTATTTATCTTGTATTTATTCCAATGCACTATGTGGGTATAGCAGGTTTCCCACGCAGATACTACCAGTTTACAAGCTACGACTTTACGCATAAGTTTATGGACATGAACATGTTCATTTCGATTGCTGCGATCTTGTCTTTCCTTGCGCAATTCATTTTCCTGTGGAACTTCTTTTACAGCATTTTCAAAGGAAAGAGAGCTCCGCAAAATCCTTGGAATTCAAATACATTAGAGTGGACGGCGCCGGTAAATCCTGGACACGGGAACTGGGTTGGCGAGATTCCGGCAGTTTATCGCTGGTCTTACGATTACAGCAAGCCAGGAGCGAAGGAAGATTTTATTCCACAAAACATACCTTATTCTCAAACCCTGGAATCCAACTTCCCCCATGAGAATGAGCAGATAGCCACAGAAAAGGCAATTGAGTCACAAAATTATAATGACCAGTTCAACTCACATTGATGTTAAGGCCAATCGGCGTTTCCGTCGGTTGGCCTTGAATACTATCATTGTACTCTATTTTCTTATCATAGCGGGTGGGGTAGTGAGGAGCACGGGCGCAGGAATGGGTTGTCCGGATTGGCCCAGATGCTTCGGAAGATGGGTTCCGCCAACTGAAATTTCACAGTTGCCAGCCAATTACAAGGAGCTTTACGGCGCGAAGCTCAAAGGTGAGATTGAATTTAATCCGGTTAAGACCTGGATTGAATATGTGAACAGACTTCTGGGCGCTTTTACAGGAGTAATGATCTTTCTGACCCTGTTAGCCTCTATTCCATTCCTGAGATCCGGTAACAAGCGTATCTTTTATTATAGTTTGTCAGCGTTTATTTTGGTTGGGTTTCAGGGGTGGCTAGGAGCTAAAGTTGTGTCCTTTGAACTGCTGCCAATTGTTGTTACGCTCCATATGCTTTTGGCCATTGTGATCGTTTTTCTGCTTTTGTACCTCTTTACCTGGTCGGCTTACGCTGGTAACATTTTGCAGTTAAAAGAGTCGAGTAAAAAAGCGATTGGCGGGATAGGCGTTTTGGTAATCACATTGTCATTGATTCAAATTTTGCTTGGGACGCAGGTAAGAGAAGCGATGGATGAGGCGATCATGAGGTTAGGATATGGGGCTAGAAGTGAATGGATTGATGAGTTAGGCTTTAATTTTTATATACACAGGTCCTTTTCAATTTTTGTATTCGTCATCAATCTTTACTGGGTCAATACGATCCTTAAAGCGGAGGGAAGGGAATCGGTAGCAGGAAAGATAGCCACTGCTTGTTTTTGGATATTAATCCTCGAAATTGGAACAGGCGTTATAATGGCCTATTTCGGAGTTCCGCCTTTTGCGCAGCCATTGCATTTGACATTGGCTATATTATTGATTGGGTTGCAATTTGTGATTTGGCTGGTAGTAAATGGCAAAAAGTATTTGACATATTTGCCGGAGAGCCGGTTAGAAAAAAGTACGATTTAGAGATAAAAAATTAAGTAATGATATCAGCCGAGGAAAGCTTAGGAGGAGTAGGGAAGATAAGAGAAAGAATAGGCGTTTTATTTGAGTTGCTTAAATTCAGACTGGCATCTCTGATTGCATTTTCGGGTGCAATGGGTTATTGCCTGGGAGCAAAAGAAGTAGAGACAGGAAAGCTGATCTTTTTCATTATTGCATCAATAGGCATTACAGGAGCAGCCAACATTATTAATCAGATCCTTGAAAAGGATTTCGATAAGTTAATGAAGAGAACTGCAAACCGGCCACTGCCTAGTGGACGAATTACAGTTGATCAGGCTATTGTTTGGGCTGTATTCTTGGGCGTTACGTCCCTGGCGATTTTTGTGTTGATGTTTAATCTCAGCACAGGGTTGATTTCGCTGCTTTCTTTGGTTCTCTATGGTTTTGTTTATACACCTTTGAAAAGAGTTGGCCCAATCGCGGTTTTTGTTGGGGCTTTTCCGGGAGCGTTTCCCCCAATGATCGGATGGGTTGCAGCAACAAATCATTTTGGGTTGGAACCTGGGATTTTGTTCGCTATCCAATTTTTCTGGCAGTTTCCCCACTTTTGGGCGATTGCCTGGGTGCTTGATGAAGATTACAAAAGAGCGGGGTTCAAGCTCCTTCCTGCAAATGGCTTGAAGGACGTTAATACGACTTTGCAAATCATGATCTATACCGTATTCCTGCTTCCGATTGGCTGGTTACCATATGAATTAGGTATGACCGGAATCAATTCGGCTTTTGTAGCTACGGTTTTTGGCGTGTTATTTTTGGCTCAGACTTTCCACTTAATGCGCACTTGCACAGACAAAACCGCAAGGCAATTGATGTTCGGATCGTTCATATATTTGCCAATTGTTCAGATCGCGTTTTTGTTGGATAAATTGTGAAATTGAAAAATCAGTGAAATGGAAAGTGTTCAGCAGTATAAAGTAGATAAAGAACCTCAGGCAACATTGGCAATGGATCCGATGAAATTCATCCTGTGGTTATTTTTGGTTAGTATTATTATGTTATTTGCTTCTCAGTCAAGTGCGTATCTTGTGAGAAGAGCCGAGGGGAACTGGCTGGAATTTGCCATGCCACAGATTTTCTGGTATAGCACAGGTGTCCTTTTATTAAGTAGTGCGGCGATGCAATGGGCTTATTTTTCGGCAAAAAAAGATCTATTCAAACAATTGAGAATAGCAATTTCTATTACTTTTGTACTAGGTGTGGCCTTCCTTTGGATGCAGTTCGAAGGTTGGAAACAGCTGGTTGCAATGAATGTTTATTTTGTTGGGAACCCCTCTGGTTCGTTTTTTTATGTATTTACCGGATTGCACGGCTTTCACATTATCAGCGGATTAATTGTGCTGCTTTATTCGCTGACAGCTGCCTTTAAGCTGAAAGTGCATGCGAAGAATTTAAGACGCATTCAAATTTGTGCCACTTACTGGCATTTTTTAGATATACTCTGGTTATACCTTTTTGTTTTTTTATTGACTTTTAATTAATATTTTTTCAATGGCTGCAAATGTAACAACACCTGGCGCGGTAGAACCCAAATTGTGGATGGGGGGAATTGAGCCTATGAAAGCAAGTTATGGGAAACTGATGATGTGGTTTTTCCTTATCTCGGATACCTTTACTTTCTCAGCCCTGCTCGTTGCGTACGGTACAGCGCGGTTCAGCTTCCCGGCATTTTCCGGGGATGTAGCTGATTTTACATTTTCAAACATGTATTGGCCGATTCCTGAGAAGGTTTATGAGGCGGTTCCCTTCCTTCACGGAATGTCTCTTCCCCTGGTTTTCGTAGGAATTATGACATTCATCCTGATTGCGAGTAGCGTGACAATGGTCCTTGCAGTGGAAGCGGGTCACCGCATGGATCGCGCCAATGTTGAAAAATATATGCTTTGGACAATCCTGGGTGGATTTACTTTCCTGGGCTGCCAGGCTTGGGAATGGGCTCACTTTATCCATGGTACGGATACGGGAAGTGTGATGAAAGTAATAGAAAATGGCACCTGGGTGGAAAAAACAATTTTCGGAGCGAATCTGACCGAAAACCAATATGGCCCTCCTGCTTTTGCTGACTTCTTTTTCTTTATTACTGGTTTCCACGGAACGCACGTTTTCAGTGGGGTAATCCTGAACATTCTGATCTTCTTCCGCACTGCAACCGGTTTTTATGACAAGAGAGGAAGCTACGAAATGGTTGAGAAAGTTGGACTTTACTGGCACTTTGTAGATTTAGTGTGGGTGTTCGTATTTACATTCTTTTATCTGGTTTAAATCATCCAATAATATTAATTCCTAATCAAATGTCGGAAGTACACCATATTCATAACCAAGATCCGAATGCAGGGGCCGAGCAGCGTAAAGCGATTTGGAAAACCTTTTGGATTCTTCTTATTCTTACAGCAGTTGAATTTCTTATCGCATTCACGGTTCCTCATGGAATTTTGAAAATCACTATTTTCATCGTGATGACGATCGTGAAAGCATTCTATATCGTTGGCGAATTTATGCACTTGAAGCATGAGACGAAGTCGCTGATCTGGTCGATTCTAGTTCCCGTTATCTTTGTTGCCTGGTTGATTTTGGCGCTCATGTTAGAGGGAAATGCCATTTTTGAAGCCATATTCGATTAAGTATTACGCATGAAGAATTTTCCCAAGGCCGGATTACTGATCATAACATTAGTAATACCGGCTTTGATTTTTGTAATGCTCCGGTTATTTGCAACCAACCATTTCGATCTTCCTTACTTCAATCCACAGCTCGATAGCGACGGTAAGGTTGTTATTGTAAATGGAGATACTGCATTTCAAAGAACCGCTGAGCTCAAACTGGCCTCTGGAAATTCAAAGCTGGAAGGCGATATTTCGGTAATCAGTTTTTTGCCGAAAGAATGTGCAGACTCGTGTAAGCTGGTGCTGTCTAATTTGAAGAGGGTTTACGATATGCGGAGCGAAGCAAACAGCTTAACCATAAAAACACTATCAGAAGACAGCCTTCGCAGTGCAATTGGTCACCCGGAAGAGATGGGAAAAGAGGGTTGGGAAATATTAAAGGTGAAGCCTAATGAAGCAGACGCCTTACCGGATGCAAGACCTAAATCTTTGGGAGAAACTGCTGAACTTTATCCGCGGGAAAGGAGGTTAACGTTGATAGACAGCGAAGGCTACACAAGAGGCTATTACAACGGTGCAGACCCCGCGGAGATAGATCGGCTGATGGCAGAGGTGAAGATTTTGAACTACGAAAAAAAAGCGCGTGCTAATCCATAATTATGGCAACATTAGTTTTAGAAAAGAAGCCTAAATACGAACGCATTATCAACATTCTGGCCATTGTAATTCCAATTGCAGTTGCAGCATTGCTGGGAATTCGTCAGAAAATTGATCTTGGGACGTGGACGAAGGTTCTCCCGCACGTAATCGGCGTAATCAACACATTAACTGCACTTTTCCTGATTGCCGGATTTTATTTTGTCAAAAACAAGAACATTAATGCACATCGCCAGGCAATGACGGGTGCCTTTCTTTTGGGAGCTGTTTTTTTGGTTTGTTATATTCTGTATCACATTTCAAACGAGTCAACACCGTTTGGAGGGCAGGGTTTTATTAGGCCTGTTTATTACTTTTTGTTGATCTCGCACATTACATTGTCCATCGTAGTCGTTTGGTTTGTGTTGCGTGCGGTGTATTTTGGTTATACTAATCAGATTGTGGCCCATAGAAAAGCGGTAAAATGGGCATTGCCAATTTGGCTTTATGTGAGTATCAGCGGGGTTGTTGTTTACTTGATGATCAGTCCTTATTACATATGAAAAGTTTCAAGGTTATTTTCGGATTTGTAATTTTGTTTGTGCTTTCGGGCGTAGATACGTGGGCTCAATGTGCGATGTGCCGTGGTTCTGTTGAAAGTTCTATGGGAAATGGCAGGAACAATGTTGGCGTTGGGCTAAATACGGGTATTATGTTTCTGTTTGTAATGCCTTATTTGCTGGTGGCCGTCATCGGTTACCTTTGGTATCGCAATAGCAAAAAGGCCTTGCAGGAACGCCAGTTTATCGCTTCCCGTGTGAAGCAGGCTTACCAAGGCTGACATTTTAAAAAACGATATATCAAGCGAAGCAACAACATGCTTCGCTTTTTTTATTTCCAAATGAATGTACAAATAATGGTGCTAAAAAGCGTAGAAAACTTATTTGAAGCCTTTATTCAGAAACTTGAATTCATGCGATTGACACTTGTTCTTTTTCTGCTTTTAAATAGCGCACTCGTTAATGCACAGGCTATTTCAACTTCCAAACCCTGGACTTTTTGGTGGTGGATGGGCAGCGCCGTGAATGAGAAGGACATTACAACCCAGTTGGAATACTTTAAAAAATCGGGACTAGGCGGCGTGCATATCATTCCGATTTACGAAGTGAAAGGTTACGAGTCGCAATCCGTTCCTTTCCTGACTCCAAAATGGCTGGATTTGGTGCAGTATACGGTTCGTGAAGGAATGCGGTTAGGCTTAGGAGTGGATTTGACGACGGGAACAGGCTGGCCTTTTGGTGGTCCGAATGTTTCTCAGGAGTTGGGCGCAAAGAACATGACGGTTAAGAATAATGAAATAATAGTCCAGCCAACAAAACAGAAAGTGAAGCGAGCCGCGCCGGGTGGAGAGGGCTTAGTCCTTGACCCATTTAATGCAACTGCAATGTCACACTATCTGACAAGGTTCGATTCTGCTTTTGCCGATAGAAAAGATTTGCCACGCTCCATGTATAATGACTCATATGAAGCATATGGTGCTAACTGGACAGATGACTTTTTGCAGGAATTTAAAAAACGGCGGGGTTATGACCTGGATAAGAACTTAACATTGCTGACTGACTCTACTACCAAAGCGGTGCCCGATCTGGTGCGTATCGATTATCATCAAACATTGTCGGAATTGCTTCTGGAACGCTATGCGAAGCCCTGGACCGATTGGAGCACGAAGCACGGTTTTCTGACAAGATATCAGGCGCATGGTTCGCCCGGTAATTTGCTTGATCTTTATGACGCGGCAGACATTCCTGAAACCGAATCATTCGGAACCAGCCGCTTCTCCATTCCCGGACTGCGCATTGATCCCGATTACTCCATAGACCAATTCGGAACACCAAATCCTCTGGCTATGAAATTTGCTTCTTCGGCAGCGCATTTTTCAGGCAAGAAGCTCGTGAGTTCGGAAACCGGCACATGGCTGGCGAATCATTTCAAAGTTTCGTTGTCACAGGTTAAGCCACAGATCGACGAACTTTTTACGGCCGGCATTAATCACATTTTCTACCATGGAAGCACTTATTCGCCTGCCCAGGAGCAGTTTCCGGGCTGGCTATTTTATGCTTCTACGAACTTTGGACCGACCTCACATTTCGCTGAGCACTTTTCTTTGCTGAACCAATACGTACAGCGTTGTCAGGAGCTGCTGCAAAACAGCAAGTCTGACAATGATGTGCTGGTCTATTTTCCTATTCATGACCTTTGGGCAACGAAAGCTAAGTCGTCCGGTAATGTACATTTATTGGAAGTGCATCACGTGGATCGCTGGCTGCTGGACCTGCCATTCGGTAAGCTTACGCAGCGGCTTTGGAAAAAGGGTTTCGGATTTGATTACGTTTCGGATTTACAGCTCACCCGCCTGAAAACGGATGTCAATGGTAATCTCGCCAGTGGAAGTGCAGCTTATAAATCCCTGATTATCCCGGCGAGTACATATATGCCCAAAGGAACATTAAAAGAGTTACAACGGCTTGCATCGGCAGGAGCAAAAATCGTTTTCCAGGATCATTTCCCCGAAAAGGCAACAGGTTATTCAATAGATACTGAAAGACAAAACAGTTTCCTGGCAGAATTAGCTAAGTTGAAAAAAAAGAAAAGTGTCCGTGTGTCTGCTGATTTTGAAAAAGACCTAATAGCAACCGGAGCGCTTCGGGAATCGTTCGCGGATGAGGAACTGACATTTATCCGTAAAAAAACACAGGATAACAAGCGGCTTTATTTTGTCGCGAATTTGGCAGATCATTTTAAGGAAGGCTGGATTAAGGTTAGCATTACAGGCGCATTTGAGAAACTGGATGCATTAGATCAGAATAGTGCCTGGGAGCCGGTTCCCCAAAATGGATCAGCGATTTATTTAAAGCTTTTGCCCGGGCAGTCGTGCTTTTTGAGAGAATTGGCTAAGAATGCAGGAACAAAGCAGCACAACATAGCAGACAAGGAATTTGAAATAAAAGGCGATTGGAATCTGAAATTTCTAAAAGGCAGGCCTTCGATCCCAAACTCTGCAGATATAGACGAGCTGAAAACCTGGACAAGCTTACCTGATTCGGCAGTATACTTTTCAGGAACAGCTCGATACGAAATTCATTTCGATTGTCCGGATAACCTGCTGAAAAGCGGATTCAAAATCCTGGATCTGGGTGATGTGCGGGAAGTGGCAGTCGTCAAGCTTAATGGTAAGCCCATAGGGACCGCTTGGAGCATTCCTTTTCAGTTAGCAATTTCAGAACAGCTCAAATCGAAAGATAATGTACTTGAAATTGAAGTAACGAATCTTTCAGCCAACTATATGCGCCTTCGGGACACGCAGAAGCCTGATTGGAAAAAATTTCATGACATTAATATTGTCGATATCACTTACAAAAAGTTTGACGCGACGAAATGGGAGTCTATGCCATCGGGTTTGCTAGGGCCGGTGAAAATCCTTTTTCATTAAAACCTTATTCCCAAAGCGGATAATGTTCAAGCTGGATCTGACTGCCAAAAAAAATGTTAGTGGATTGCTCAAAAGAAAGCGTGTAGTCCGATACATAAAACGCACGTTTGCCTTGCCCTTTTTCATTCACTAGATAATGTTGTTCCAGCCAGGATTTAAGTGAAAAAGCGACAATTTCAGAAGTGTCGAGAATTTCAACATGGCCATTGTAAAACTGACCAATTTGGTTTTTGATAAGCGGATAATGCGTGCATCCCAGAATCAATGCTTCAATGTTTGAAAGCGAAGCATCGGACAAATAACTGGTTATAATGCTTTCACTAATGTTATTATCAAAAAAACCTTCCTCAATCATCGGCGCCAGCAGAGGAGTGGCCAGCGATTTTAACTGAATATTTTTTCCCAAAGCATCTACTTTCTTCTTGTAAACATTGGAAAGGACCGTCTGCTTCGTTCCGATGAGGCCGATCGTCTTGCCGTCGTAATGTTCCTTAATGTAATCAACCACGGGATCGATCACATTCAAAACCTTCGCTTTACTTCCTACATATTCCCTAACAAGCTCGTAAGCTGCGGCAGAGGCCGAGTTACAGGCAATGAGGATCAGCTTACAATTTTGCTGCAAAAGCATATTGCAGATTTTGATCGAATATGCCTGGATTGCAGCAGTAGACTTGTCTCCATAAGGCAGATGTGCCGTGTCGCCGAAATAAATTGTATTCTCCTGAGGCAGGAGCCTGGTAACTGCACTGGCCACGGTCATTCCACCAATGCCACTATCAAAAATCCCAATCGGCGCAGAAGAATCAAACATAATAAAAGGAGTAAATCAATTTGATTAAAAGATATTTGATCCAAAACTAAAGGAACGGTCTGAATAAACTTTTTAAAAATTAAGTCAATTCAGAAATTTTTTGTGAACTGATGCAACCTCACGATCAGGAATACGCATCTTGCTATTGAAACCACCAAATGAATGGGTCGAATTTTATCACTTTTTAGTAACGAGGCACAGCTGCTCAAAGCGCTTAGGAAAGAAGATCCGAAGGCACAACGACAGTTGTATGATAAATACAGCGCTCGCATGCTGGCTTTATGCTTTCGTTATATCTGTGATGATATGGCGGCAGAAGATGTAATGGTTGAAGGTTTTATAAGGGTATTTGCCAAAATAGAGCAGTTCAACGAGGAAGGCAGTTTTGAAGGCTGGATCCGCAGAATTATGGTGAATGAGGCACTGGGTTATTTGAGAAAACAGAAACGAATCCTGGAAGACACATTGTCCGACGAAGCAAACAACATTCCGGATTACGCACATGCTGATCAGAATCTGGAAACGCAAGAGTTGCTGGAATTGATTGAATCATTGCCAACGGGATACAGAACGGTTTTTAATTTGTATGCAATTGAAGGTTATCCACACATTGAAATTGCGCAAATGCTCGGTATAACAGAAAGTACATCAAAGTCGCAATTGCACCGGGCAAGGGCAATGCTCCAGAAAATGGTGGCGGATTGGGAAAATGATTTTAAAAAAAAAGTAGAATATGAGAAAGCATTCGGTTGACGATCTCTTCAAACGCAAGCTGTCAGATATTGAAAAAACGCCTTCATCTGCTGCATGGGAGAAGATTCAGGCAAGATCAAAAAAGGAGCGCCGGCTTGCGGATTGGGTTTGGTATGCGGCAGCGAGTATTGTCATAGCGCTTATGGCCGGTTATGTCATCTGGAATAGTGAAAGAAGTAACATTGAATCTATTGGTGATGGCAAAAAGTTAGCTAATGTTCAGGTTAAACCTGAAACAACATTAACAACGCAAAAGGATAGTCTTCCTGAAATCAAAAGTGATGTTAAAGACAATCAGATGCAGGACAGGGAACTTGCTATCATCGAGAGGAAGCAAAAAGCGGGGCTTTTAGAGCAGTCGTCGAAGCAAAATGTTCAGCCCGTTGCATCGAGTGAAAAAGTTGAAATACAGCTGCCTGAAAAGTTGGCCGCCATTGATGTAGAAATAAGAGAGGAAAATAAGGCTGCATTACCTAATGTTGACGATTTTCCGAAAATTGAAGAAGCGAGTGCAAGTAAAGTAAGTCCTGAACCAACGCGAACGATCGTCGTTGCGGTTCAGACCAATGATCAGGAAGAACCTAAAACCTCCAAGTTTTCGAGAGTGTTTCGCCAGTTAAAAAATGCGAGAGCAGGCGAGCGCGTGGATTGGGAAGAAGTGGGTTTCAATCCTAAAAGCCTTGTTGCAAAAGTAGACGATCGCTTGCGCAACGGGGAAGATAAAGTGTCAGAAAAGTACCATAACCTCAAAGAGAAAACAAAACTTTAATTCTAGCCATGAAACTGAAATTATATATAGCAGGCATTCTCCTCTTTTTTGCGATGAATGTAAACGCAGGAAACTTACGCAACGCGCATTCCGGATATGCATCTGAAAAAGACTCCATTATCGTGACATTCGGCGACAGGACGAGGCTCATTATCTATGGAGAAAACCGGAAGGAACTGGATAAGATTATGCAGTATGATCTGAATACATTGCTTAAAGATCTAAAAATCAAGCTAGATAGTTCAAGTGCGGACACCACATATTTGAGAGAGGAGATAAACGGTAATAAGTATTTGAAGGACAAGACAAACGACGAAGATTATGTACGGATTGGCCTGCGGGGTATTCATATTAAGGACGGAGACACAGAAGTGAGGATCAATGCAAAAGGTGTTGAAGTCAATAGCGACGGCGACACAGTTACGACAGATTCAAATTACAGACGAACTGGAAAACGTTTTTACAGGTCGGGTGGTGGTTCGAGCCCGCGTAAGGGATTTAATATAGCATTAGGTTTAAATACATATGGTACAAATGAAGCCACAGCAGGCTTTATAAAAGATAAATACGATTTAAAACCGTTCGGATCACGCTATATAAGCCTTGGCTACATTGCCAGCACAACAATTGCAAGAGGCAAGAATGCCAGACTGCATCTTGATTTCGGCGTTGACTTCTCTTGGTACAACCTGATGTTTGACGGGAATAACACGATTACCAAAGACTCACTCAAAGTCGATTTCCCGTTGGTTACAAACGAAAATCGGGAAGAAGTCGAGATGAGAAAAAGCAAGCTGGTTGTGCCGTATGTGAATATTTCTTTCATGCCGACACTCAGTTTCCCGAGATCTTTTATCTCCTACATAAGCGCCGGAGTCTATGGAGGATACCGACTGGGAAGCTATACCAAACTTAGGCGCGAGGGAAGTAAGGATGTGGATCATGTCAGGCAAAATTTTTATATCGAAGATTTGCGATATGGTTTTGCGGCAGAGTTAGGCATTAGAAATTTCCCCGATTTCTTTTTGAACTATGATTTCAATAATCTGTATGAAGCGGGTAAGGGGCCTTCTGTGAGGATGCTCAGCTTTGGAGTAAGATTATTTTAAAAAGTCTAAATGTGCGGAATAGCGGCTTAAAACAATGTATTTTGTTTGAGCCGCTATTTTTTTCTTTATTTTTTTGAAAACAATTTGAGAATTTAAGAAAAGAGCTTAATTTTGCGACTCCAAAAAGTGAGACAAGCGGTTTTCACGGTTGTGTTGAAATGTTGATTGGGGGTGTACCAGAGCGGCCAAATGGGGCAGACTGTAAATCTGCTGGTGTATGCCTACGGTGGTTCGAATCCATCCGCCCCCACAGTTTGTGCCACAATAAGCTTCTGAGATTACCAGTTTCAGGAGGAGGCATAAAACAAATGCGGAAGTAGCTCAGCTGGTAGAGCGATAGCCTTCCAAGCTATAGGTCGCGAGTTCGAACCTCGTCTTCCGCTCATTTAAAACACCATCGAAGCGATTAGCGAAAACATTCATTAGATACTTTTTCGCTAATCGCTTTTTGGTGTTAACTGATCGAAATGTCAAACGTAACATTTCTAAATGTATTGGAGTTTTGCTTTTGTAGCTCAGGGGTAGAGCACTTCCTTGGTAAGGAAGAGGTCAGGGGTTCAAATCCCCTCAAAAGCTCAGAAGATGAGAAGTTGAGTAGAGCACTTCCTTGGTAAGGAAGAGGTCAGGGCCGGGCGGCCGGTGCCGTTCAAATCCCCTCAAAAGCTCGGAAGATGAGATGTTGAGTAGAGCACTTCCTTGGTAAGGAAGAGGTCAGGGACGGTCTGCCGCGCGGTTCAAATCCCCTCAATGGCTCGGAAAAGTTTTGATCCTTGTATTTAGTTTTAATTGATTTTGGAGTGCTTGGCTAGTGTAAGCTAAACAGGATCAATCATTAGTGTTTAATAAATTGTAACTTTTAATTTTAAGCGTACTTAAGTCATGGCAAAAGAGACGTTTGACCGCTCGAAACCCCACGTAAATATTGGTACTATCGGGCACGTTGACCACGGTAAAACTACCCTTACTGCAGCTATCACAACTGTGTTGGCGAAAAAGGGTTTAGCAGTACTTCGCGATTTCTCATCAATTGATAATGCTCCTGAAGAGAAAGAGCGTGGTATTACAATTAACACATCCCACGTTGAGTATTCGACAGCAAACCGTCACTATGCTCACGTTGACTGTCCAGGTCACGCGGATTATGTAAAGAACATGGTAACTGGTGCTGCCCAGATGGACGGCGCTATCATCGTAGTTGCTGCTACTGATGGACCAATGCCACAAACACGTGAGCACATTCTTTTGGCTCGCCAGGTTGGTGTTCCTCAGCTTGTTGTGTTCATGAACAAAGTGGATATGGTTGATGATCCAGAACTTCTTGAACTTGTTGAAATGGAAATTCGTGAGCTTTTGAGCTTCTACGATTACGATGGAGACAACATTCCAGTTATCCAAGGTTCTGCTTTGGGTGGTTTGAATGGTGAAGACAAATGGGTGAAAACGATCGAAGATTTGATGGATGCTGTTGACAGCTACATTCCAATTCCTCCTCGTATGACTGATCTTCCTTTCCTTATGCCTGTTGAAGACGTATTCTCGATCACTGGTCGTGGTACTGTTGCAACTGGTCGTATCGAAAGAGGTGTAATCAACTCTGGTGAAGCAGTTGATATCCTTGGAATGGGTGCAGAAGGTCTTAAATCAGTAGTAACTGGTGTTGAGATGTTCCGTAAAATCCTTGACCGTGGAGAAGCTGGTGACAACGTAGGTCTTTTGCTTCGTGGTATCAACAAAGAAGATATCCGTCGTGGAATGGTAATCTGTAAGCCAGGTTCAGTTAAGCCTCACGCTGCTTTCAAAGGCGAGGTTTATGTACTTTCGAAAGAAGAAGGTGGACGTCACACTCCATTCTTTAACAAATACCGTCCTCAGTTTTACTTCCGTACCACGGACGTAACAGGTGAAATTTCTCTTCCAGCTGGTGTAGAAATGGTTATGCCTGGTGATAACATCACAATTGATGTGAAATTGATCAACAAGATTGCTATGGAAAAAGGTCTTCGTTTCGCGATTCGTGAAGGTGGACGTACCGTAGGTGCTGGTCAGGTTACTGAAATTCTTGACTAATCAAGATTAGAATATTAAAACAAGTGCATTTCCTATGGGATGCACTTGTTTTTTATAATTAAATCGTATCTTTGCAGCCCGAAAGTACGGGTCGTTAGATAAACGGGTGTAGTTCAAGGGTAGAATAGCGGTCTCCAAAACCGTTGATGGGAGTTCGAATCTCTCCACCCGTGCATAATAAAAGGACAAATGGAAAAATTTACTTCTTTTTTGAAAGCTTCTTGGGAAGAAATCACCCAGCATGTAACATGGCCTCCTTTTAACGAGCTTCAGGCTAATACGACTTTGGTCCTGGTAGGATCTCTCATCTTCGCATTTGTAGTTGGAGTGATGGACCTTGTCTTTGAAAATGCATTTAAGCTGTTTTATCAGTCTTTCTAAGGCTATTATTATTATTATAGTGGCAACCCCCAGAATGGTATGAGTAGTCTAAATTGGTTTGTATTAAGGGCAGTGTCGGGACAGGAGAAAAAAATCAAGTCCTACATTGAAAATGAGATAACACGGCAGAAACTAAATGAATTCGTTCCGCAGATTCTTATACCTTCTGAGAAGATATACGAAATGCGTAATGGAAAGAAGCGTGTTAGAGAGAAAAACTTTTTCCCTGGATACATTATCATTTCGGCGGATTTATCAAAAGGTGAGGTTTTACACATTATAACCAGTATTCCTGGTGTTATAGGCTTCCTAGGAAATGCAGAGGGTAACTCAAAAGTTCCTGTGCCACTTCGTCAATCTGAAATTAATAGAATTTTAGGGAAAGTTGATGAAGCTGAGCAGCATGAAGAAGCGCCAAGTATGTCCTTTATTAGAGGGGAAACTGTCAAAGTTGTTGATGGACCTTTCAGCGGATTTATTGGTGTGGTAGAGGAAGTATTTGACGAGAAGAAAAAACTAAATGTAGTTGTAAAAATATTCGGGCGTAATACACCCGTGGAACTCAGTTACGCACAAGTCGAAAAGGATAGTTGAAAGCATAATGGGCAGGGTAAGCTTCCACTTGCATATAAGCCGTTAAGCAATCAATGAACCGAAAATTACAAAAACAATGGCAAAAGAAATAGGTGGATACGTCAAACTACAGGTAAAAGGTGGCCAAGCCAATCCTTCACCTCCTATCGGTCCTGCATTGGGTTCGAAGGGTTTGAATATCATGGAGTTTTGCAAGCAATTCAATGGCCGTACCCAGGATAAAATGGGTGTGGTATTGCCGGTAGTTATTACTTACTATAAGGATAAGTCTTTTGACTTCGTCATTAAGACCCCCCCGGCCGCGATTCTGCTTCTGGAAGCATCAAAAGTAAAGACAGGTTCGGCTCAGCCAAACCGTTTGAAAGTAGGTTCGGTATCATGGGATCAGGTTCGTACGATCGCTGAGACTAAAATGCCTGACTTAAACTGCTTTACAATTGATTCTGCTATGAAAATGATAGCGGGAACGGCTCGTAGTATGGGTATTACTGTTGCAGGCAAGGCCCCGTGGGAAGAAAACAACTGAGCGTAAAAATATTTATACGCTGAAAGAAACAAAGAACATGGGAAAATTAACCAAAAAGCAAAAAGAAGCTCTTTCGAAATTCGACGCAAATCAAGTTTATTCTCTTGAACAAGCAGCGGACGTACTTAAGACGATTTCTTATACCAAATTTGACTCTTCCGTGGACATCGACGTTCGTTTGGGCGTAGATCCACGTAAAGCTGATCAAATGGTACGTGGCGTGGTAACATTGCCACACGGAACCGGAAAAGAAGTTCGTGTATTGGTTTTGTGTACTCCAGATAAGGAGGCAGAAGCGAAAGAAGCAGGAGCGGATTATGTTGGTCTTGATGAATATATTCAAAAAATTGAGCAAGGCTGGACAGACGTCGACGTAATTATCACAATGCCGAGTGTGATGGCAAAAGTGGGACGGTTAGGTAAGGTTTTAGGTCCTCGCGGATTGATGCCAAACCCTAAATCAGGAACGGTAACTCCGGATGTAGCGAAAGCTGTGAAGGAAGTAAAAGCAGGTAAGATTGATTTCAAAGTTGATAAAACAGGAATCATTCATGCAAGTGTTGGTAAAGTTTCTTTTGGAAACGAACAGCTTGTGCAAAATGCTACAGAAGTTATCAATACCCTGGTTCGCCTTAAACCATCATCGGCAAAAGGAACTTACGTTAAAAGCATTCACTTGTCAAGCACGATGAGCCCGGGTGTTACTATTGATAAAAACACGATTCCAGGATTATAATATGACACGGGAAGAGAAAGCAGTAATTATAGACGAGTTAAGTCAAAAATTCTCTAGCACCCCATACTTCTATATCACCAGCGCAAACGGAATGTCTGTTGGTGAGACAAACCAACTAAGAGGCCTTTGCTTCGAGCGTGGTGTGGAGTATCGTGTTGTTAAGAATACATTGATAAGAAAAGCACTAGAGACATTAGATACGGATTATTCCTCTTTTGACGAAGTTTTAAAAGGATTTTCCGGAGTTATGTTTCACCCGGAGTCAGGTAAGGTTCCTGCACAATTGATTAAAGAATTCAAGAAGAAATCAGGTAGTGACAAGCTTAAATTTAAAGGAGCTTCTGTTGATTCATCTGTTTTCGTTGGTGAAAGCCAGCTTGACGTTCTGATCGCTCTGAAATCAAAGCAAGAAATGATTGGAGAGATTATCGGATTGTTGCAATCACCTGCTAAAAATGTTATCGGCGCCCTTCAAAGCGGTGGAAACAAATTGGCTGGTATTTTGAAAACCTTGTCTGAGAAAGAAGACTAATATTAATAGCCAGGCTAAGCTCTCCGGGATAGAAAATGGAGCTTTTAAAATCATCTTATTGTATAATCAAAAAATCTAAATAAAAATGGCAGATTTGAAAGCTTTCGCAGAACAGCTTGTTAACCTTACGGTTAAAGAAGTGAACGAATTGGCTACAATTCTTAAGGACGAGTACGGTATTGAGCCTGCAGCTGCTGGTGCAGTTATGGTAGCAGGTCCTGCTGCTGGCGGTGGTTCAGATGCTCCTGTTGCTGAGGAAAAAACATCTTTTGATGTAATCTTGAAAGCAGCTGGTCAAAGCAAACTTGCTGTTGTGAAATTGGTTAAAGACCTTACTGGTCTTGGCTTGAAAGAAGCAAAAGAACTAGTTGACGGCGCTCCTAAGCCTGTTAAAGAAGGAGTTGCAAAAGACGAAGCAGAAGCTTTGAAAAAACAACTTGAAGAAGCTGGTGCAGAAGTTGAAGTGAAGTAATTTGCTTTATACCAATAGCCTATAATTCTAAGGAATGAGGCCTGATTTACGTCAGGTCTTTTTCCTATTTATGTATATACCAAACGAAAAACGAGTTTTTTACGTTTGAATTTAGATAGCCCAAATTTTTATCCGGATCTATCATTCTTCTTTTCAAATAATTTGCGCGAAACACTTCTTTACTCGTAGGAAAGGAGAATAGGGGCAATTATTTATCTCTACGAGGCAAGAGATTAGGTTTAAAACTAATTATTACGATTGCGTTGCGTAAAGTTTTCTTCGGCGCATTAGTTTTTCTACTAACCAAAATCAGACATAGCCTTGGCTACAATTAAAGCAACACCTAGAAAGAATTTTTCCAGGATCAATCAGATTATCGATTATCCAGATTTGCTAGGAATCCAGGTTCAATCGTTCCGGGATTTCTTCAGTCTTGATACATCGGTTGAAGATCGTTCGGGAGAAGGATTGTACAAAGTTTTCGCAGAAAACTTTCCTATTGCCGATTCACGCGACAATTTCGTGTTGGAGTTCATCGATTATCTTCTTGAACCACCGAAATATTCTGTCGATGAATCCATTGATCGCGGACTGACTTATGCAGTACCGTTGAAAGCAAAATTACGTTTGATATGTAATGATGCTGATCATGAAGAATTTGAAACCATTGAGCAGGAGGTTTTCTTAGGAAACATTCCTTACATGACCGAAAGAGGTTCTTTTGTAATCAATGGTGCTGAGCGCGTTATCGTTTCACAACTTCACCGCTCCCCAGGTGTGTTCTTCTCCATGAGCAAGCACACCAACGGTTCCAAATTGTACTCTGCGCGTATTATTCCTTTCAAGGGATCTTGGATTGAATTCTCGACGGATGTTAACAATGTGATGTACGCGTACATCGACCGTAAGAAAAAATTCCCTGTTACAACACTTTTGAGAGCCATCGGTTTTGGTTCGGATAAAGATATTCTTGACCTGTTTGGTCTATCGGAAGAAATCAGTGCAACGCCTGCAAACTTGAAAAAAGCAGTAGGCCGCCGTTTGGCTGCAAGGGTTCTTCGTACATGGACTGAGGATTTCGTGGATGAGGATACAGGCGAGGTTGTTTCTATCCAACGTAACGAAGTTTTGTTGGAACGTGATTCGACCATTTCTCCTGAGGATATCGAAGTGATTGTAGAATCCGGACAGAAGTCTGTGATTTTGCACAAAGAAGATATGAATGTTGCGGATTATAACATCATTTATAACACGCTGCAAAAAGATAGCTCAAACTCTGATAAAGAGGCAGTTGAGCAAATTTACCGCCAATTGCGTAATGCAGAGGCACCGGACGAACAAACTGCTCGCGATGTTATTCAGAGTTTGTTCTTCAGTGACAAACGTTACGACCTTGGTGACGTTGGCCGTTACAGGATCAACAAAAAATTAGGTTCTGACACAAGTTTGGACGTTCGCGTTCTTACAACAGGTGATATCGTTTCTATCGTGAAGTATCTGATCGGTTTGATCAATGCAAAAGCGGTTGTCGATGATATTGACCACTTGTCAAACCGTCGTGTGCGTACAGTAGGCGAGCAGCTTTATGCTCAGTTTGGTGTAGGTCTTGCACGTATGGCGCGTACAATTAAGGAGCGTATGAATGTGCGTGATAATGAAGACTTTAAGCCCGTTGATTTGATCAATGCGCGGACTTTGTCTTCGGTAATCAACTCATTCTTTGGTACAAACCAATTGTCTCAGTTCATGGATCAAACCAATCCATTGGCTGAGATTACGCATAAGCGTAGAATGTCGGCACTTGGGCCTGGTGGTCTTTCTCGCGAAAGAGCTGGTTTCGAGGTTCGTGACGTTCACTACACACACTACGGTCGTCTTTGTACGATTGAAACTCCTGAAGGACCGAATATTGGTTTGATTTCATCCCTTTGCGTTTTTGCAAAAGTGAATGGAATGGGCTTTATCGAAACACCTTATCGCGTAATCGATGGTGCTGGTAAGCTGACTGATGAGCTTATTTATATGACTGCCGAAGAAGAAGATTCCAAATACATTGCACAAGCAAATGCTTCTGTGGATGATAAAGGAAACTTTACGGTGGAAAAAATCAAGACGCGTTTCGAAGGTGATTTCCCGATGGTGGATCCTTCACAAGCGTCGTTTATGGACGTTGCTGCGAACCAGATCGTTTCGGTTGCCGCTTCATTGATTCCATTCCTGGAACATGATGATGCTAACCGTGCTTTGATGGGATCTAACATGCAGCGTCAAGGTGTTCCGTTGTTGCGCCCACAAGCGCCTATCGTTGGAACTGGCCTTGAAAAGCGTGTTGCAATGGATTCAAGAGCATTGGTTGTTGCAGAAGGCGACGGTGTGATTGAGTTTGTTGATGCGAAGAAAATAGTCGTTAAATATGATAGAACAGATAGTGAGCGCCTTGTAAGCTTTATTGAAGACAGCGTTTCTTATGATCTGGTTAAATTCCGTCGTACCAACCAGGATACTTGCCTTAACCTTCAACCAATGGTTCTTAAAGGCCAGAAGGTGAAAAAAGGGGAAGCACTTTGCCAGGGATATGGAACGGAAGGTGGTGAACTTGCATTAGGCCGTAACCTTTTGGTTGCATTCATGCCTTGGCAGGGATACAACTTTGAGGATGCGATTGTAATCTCGGAGAAAGTGGTTCGTGAGGACATTTTCACTTCAATTCACATTGAAGAATTTGAATTGGAAGTGCGTGATACGAAACGTGGAGAAGAAGAACTTACTGCTGAAATTCCGAACGTAAGCGAGGAAACAGTTAAGAATCTTGATGAAAACGGAATCGTTCAAGTTGGTACAGAAGTTAAAGAAGGAGATATTTTAATTGGTAAGATTACTCCAAAAGGAGAATCAGATCCAACTCCGGAAGAAAAACTGCTTCGTGCGATCTTTGGTGATAAAGCTGGTGATGTGAAGGATGCTTCGAAAAAAGCGCCACCATCAATGAAAGGTGTGGTTATTGATACCAAACTTTTCTCTCGCCCAACCAAAGAAGAGCGTGCAAAACACAAAGATGAGCTTCGTTTATTGATGAAAAAATACGGACGTGAGCTTACAGCGCTTCGTGGACGTATCATTGAGAAACTGGTTGCATTGGTTGACGGTAAAACGAGCCAGGGTGTTAAGCACAAGTTTGGTGATGAATTGGTTAGCAAAGGAATGAAGTTCAATGTGAGAAATATCTCGGAGAACCTTTTCCCTGCAAACAACCCTTACCGCGATGAATCTCAGTATGCAGTTGCCGAAGAAGTTAACTTGATCGGTGACGTGTTGACAGATTCTTGGACTGAGGATTCTGAAACCAACTTGCAAGTTTCTTTGGTTTTGAAAAATTACCTGAACGCCCGCAGTGAATTGATGGGCCGTTTCAAACGCGATCGTTTTGCGCTTGAAGTAGGTGATGAGCTTCCAGCTGGAATCGTGAAATTGGCGAAAGTATACATTGCCAAAAAACGTAAATTGAAAGTTGGGGATAAAATGGCAGGTCGTCACGGTAACAAAGGGGTTGTTGCCCGTATCGTTCGTGATGAAGATATGCCTTTCCTTGAAGACGGAACACCAATGGATATCGTGTTGAACCCGCTTGGGGTGCCTTCACGTATGAACATTGGTCAGATATATGAAACCATTCTTGCTTGGGCAGGTCTGAAATTGGGTCGTCGCTATGCCACTCCGATCTTCGATGGAGCCACGGAAGCAGAAGTTGCGGCTGAGTTGAAAGAAGCTGGATTGCCGGATTGGGGACGTACATTCCTTTATAATGGTTTGAGCGGAGAGCGCTTTGATCAGCAAATTACTGTTGGTTTGATGTACATGATGAAACTGGGTCACTTGGTTGACGATAAAATGCACGCGCGTTCTATCGGGCCATACTCGCTCATTACACAGCAACCATTGGGTGGTAAAGCACAATTCGGAGGTCAGCGTTTTGGAGAAATGGAAGTTTGGGCGCTTGAAGCGTTTGGAGCATCTCACATTCTTCAAGAAATCCTGACTGTTAAATCCGATGACGTGGTTGGCCGCGCCAAAGCATACGAAGCAATCGTGAAGGGTGAAAACCTTCCGAAACCAAATATTCCGGAGTCATTCAACGTACTTGTTCACGAGCTTCGTGGATTAGCATTGGAGATTACGCTGGACTAATATTTAGTCGTTGGCGCGGGAAACCGCGCCATTATTGAAATCAACTTTTAGACAAACGACTTTTTAATTATGTCTTTCAAAAAGAACAAAAAACTGAATAGTGATTTTTCCAGAATGACGATCAGTCTGGCTTCACCTGAGTCTATCCTTGAGAGCTCATTCGGTGAAGTAACCCAGCCTGAAACCATCAACTATCGGACTTACAAGCCGGAGATGGGCGGATTATTCTGCGAAAGAATCTTCGGACCTGTGAAGGACTGGGAATGTCATTGTGGGAAATACAAACGTATCCGTTACAAAGGAATCATCTGCGACCGTTGCGGCGTAGAAGTTACTGAGAAAAAGGTGCGTCGTGAGCGTATGGGCCACATTGAACTGGTTGTTCCAGTTGCACATATCTGGTATTTCCGCAGCTTGCCGAACAAAATCGGTTACCTGTTGGGACTATCGACCAAGAAATTGGATCAAATTATTTATTACGAGCGATATGCAGTTGTTCAGGCTGGTATCAAGGAAGAAGATGGCGTTGGTTATCTGGATTTCTTGACCGAAGATGAATATCTGGATATTATCGACAAGTTACCACGCGAAAACCAAATGCTTCCGGATGCGGATCCAAATAAGTTTATCGCGAGAATGGGTGCTGATGCGCTTGAAATGCTTTTGAACCGGATCAAACTGGATGAGCTTTCATACGAACTTCGTCACCAGGCAGCAACGGACACTTCGCAGCAACGTAAAGCAGAAGCATTAAAGCGTCTGAAAGTTGTAGAAGCATTCCGTGATGCGAACACACGCATTGAAAACCGTCCTGAGTGGATGGTGATCAAAATGGTTCCGGTTATTCCACCAGAACTTCGTCCACTTGTGCCTTTGGATGGTGGTCGTTTTGCGACTTCCGATTTGAATGACCTTTATCGTCGTGTGATCATTCGGAACAACCGTTTGAAGCGTCTGATCGAGATCAAAGCACCTGAGGTGATCTTGCGTAATGAGAAAAGGATGTTGCAGGAAGCGGTTGATTCGCTTTTCGATAACAGTCGTAAAGTGAATGCAGTGCGTTCTGAAGGTAACCGTGCATTGAAATCACTTTCTGACATGCTGAAAGGTAAGCAAGGACGTTTCCGTCAAAACTTGCTTGGTAAGCGTGTCGATTATTCTGGTCGTTCGGTAATTGTAGTAGGACCTGAATTGAAATTGCACGAGTGCGGTTTGCCAAAAGATATGGCGGCAGAATTATTCAAGCCGTTCATTATCCGCAAGCTGATCGAACGTGGAATTGTTAAAACTGTAAAATCAGCGAAGAAGATTGTAGATCGTAAAGATCCTGTGATCTGGGATATTTTGGAAAACGTTTTGAAAGGACACCCTGTTCTGCTAAACCGTGCTCCAACGCTTCACCGTTTGGGTATTCAAGCATTCCAGCCTAAGTTGATCGAAGGAAAAGCAATTCAGTTGCACCCATTGGTGTGTACTGCATTCAACGCTGACTTTGACGGTGACCAGATGGCCGTTCACGTGCCATTGGGTCAGGAAGCCGTTTTGGAAGCTTCAATGTTGATGCTTTCGTCACATAACATTCTTAACCCTGCGAATGGCGCGCCGATTACGGTTCCGTCACAAGACATGGTTTTGGGTCTGTATTATGTTACAAAAGGCCGCGTGAGCACAGACCATTATCCAATTATTGGAGAAGGAATGATTTTCTACGGTCCTGACGAGGTAATCATTGCAATCAATGAAGGCAAAGTTTCAAAACATGCCAATATCAAATGCCGCCTGCGTGTTCGTAACGACGACGGAACATTTGAAACAAAATTGATTGACACTGTTGCAGGACGTATCCTTTTCAATCAGGCTGTTCCTGAGGAAGTAGGTTACATTAATGAGTTGCTGACTAAGAAGAAATTGCAGCAGATCATTGGTCTTGTATTCAAATTGGCTGGTGTTGCCCGTACTGCTCAATTCCTGGATGAAATCAAAGAACTTGGTTTCCAAATGGCCTTCAAGGGCGGTTTGTCAATGGGATTGAACGACGTAATGGTGCCAGACGAAAAAGTGAAACTGATCGAGCAAGCGAAACTGGACGTGGAAAACGTTTGGAGCAACTACTTGATGGGTCTTATTACTGAAAACGAGCGTTATAACCAGGTTATTGATATCTGGACACGTGTTAACTCACGCATTACAGAGACGTTGATGAAGCAATTGGAAACTGACCAAGGCGGATTTAACTCAATTTATATGATGATGCACTCAGGTGCACGTGGTTCGCGTGAGCAAATCCGTCAGCTGGGTGGAATGAGGGGTCTGATGGCCAAGCCTCAGAAAAACATCGCGGGTGGTGCAGGTGAAATCATCGAGAACCCAATCCTTTCTAACTTTAAAGAAGGTCTTGACGTTCTTGAATACTTTATCTCAACACACGGTGCGCGTAAAGGTCTTGCCGATACAGCCTTGAAAACGGCTGATGCGGGTTACCTGACACGTCGTCTGCATGATGTTGCGCAGGATGTAGTTGTTATCGAAAATGACTGCGGATCACTTCGTGGAATTGCAATTTCTGCATTGAAAGATAATGAAGATATCGTTGAACCACTATCTGAGCGTATCCTTGGTCGTGTGAGCGTTCACGATGTGTTCGATCCGCTTTCTAATGAAATGATCTTGGCTTCCGGCCAGGAAATTACAGAAGAAATCGCTTCATACATTGATGAAACGAGCATTGAAACAGTTGAAATTCGTTCCGTATTGACTTGCGAAACACGTAATGGTGTTTGTGCGAAATGCTACGGACGTTCACTGGCTTCTGCTTATATGGTTAACATTGGTGAAGCTGTGGGTGTAATTGCCTCGCAGTCAATCGGTGAGCCGGGAACGCAGTTGACACTTCGTACATTCCACGTCGGTGGTACAGCTTCCAACATTTCTGTTGAAGCAAACATCAAGGCGAAATTCGATGGTGTGATTGGTTTTGAAGATCTTCGTCTTGTTCAGTCTGTGAATTCGGAAGGAGATGAAGTAACCGTAGTAATGGGTCGTTCGGGAGAGGTGAAAATTACAAATCCTGAAACAGGCCAGTTGCTGATCTCGAACAACGTTCCTTATGGAGCACACCTTTTGGTAAAAGATGGTGAGAAGGTTCAAAAAGGACAAGAACTTTGTACTTGGGATCCATATCACGCAGTAATCCTTTCAGAATTCACCGGAGTAGTATCTTTCGATGCAATTGAAGAAGGCATTACATATCGTGAAGAATTTGATGAGCAAACTGGTTTCCAGGAATCTGTGATCATTGAAACACGTGATAAAACCAAAAACCCGGCGATCGTGGTGAAAGGTAAGTCTACGTTATTGAAGGATCAGACAGAAAAAGGTTATAACCTTCCTGTTGGAGCGCGTTTGGTTGTTAAGGCCGGAGCGAACATTAAAGCGGGTCAGCCATTGGCGAAAATCCCACGTGTTGTTGGTAAAACACGCGACATTACGGGAGGTTTGCCACGTGTAACTGAACTTTTTGAAGCACGTAACCCGTCTAACCCGGCAACAGTTTCTGAAATCGATGGTGTAGTTTCTTATGGAGGTGTGAAACGCGGTAACCGTGAAATTCACATCGAATCAAGAGACGGAACGCAACGTCGCTACATGGTTGCCCTTTCGAAACACATTCTGGTTCAGGATGGTGACTTCGTGAGAGCAGGAGATCCATTGTCTGACGGCGCGATCACGCCAGCTGATATTCTTTCTATCAAAGGACCAACAGCGGTTCAGGAATATCTGGTAAATGAAATTCAGGAAGTATACCGTCTGCAAGGTGTGAAAATCAACGATAAGCATATCGAGTGTATCGTACGCCAAATGATGCAGAAAGTGGAGATCCTGGATGCAGGTGATACGAACTTCCTCGAAATGCAGCCAGTTGACCGCGTTGTATTCCGTGAAGAAAACGATAAGATCCTTGATTTGAAAGTTGTTGAAGATGCTGGTAGCTCCGAGACGCTGAAACCAGGTATGATCGTGTCTGTTCGCCGTTTACGTGACGAAAATTCAAGCCTGAAACGTCGTGACTTGAAATTGGTTACGGCACGTGATGCGCAGGCAGCTGTTGCGAAACCTACTTTGATGGGTATCACACAAGCTTCTTTGGGTACTGAAAGTTTCGTTTCTGCGGCTTCGTTCCAGGAAACAACCAAAGTATTGAGCGAAGCAGCTGTTCGTGGAAAACGCGACGAACTGAAAGGCTTGAAAGAAAACGTGATCGTAGGTCACTTGATCCCAGCCGGAACAGGAATGCGTCAATACGAAAGCCTGATCGTTGGATCAAAAGAAGAGTTCGATGCCTTGACTGATTCCCGTGAAAAACTTTCACGTAAGAAAAAGGAATTGGTTTAGATCAATTGAATAAAAAATAAAAGAGCCGGTTCTGCGCAAGTGGGACCGGCTCTTTGCTGTATTAATACTAATTTTTAGTAATTTCCGCAGAGATACGCAATCGCTGCCCGGCGCCACGGCGCGCATAAAAACCAACCGATGGAAGACGAAAACAAAGAAAACGAACAACAGATCAACGTAGAATTATCAGAGGAAATGGCCGAAGGAGTTTATTCCAATTTAGCCATGATCGCACATTCAAACAGCGAATTCATCCTCGATTTTATTCGCCTGATGCCCGGGGTCCCGCGCGCAAAAGTAAAGGCACGGATCATCATCACCCCAGAGCACGCCAAACGCCTCATTGCAGCGTTGAAAGACAACATTCAAAAGTACGAAGACCAATACGGACCTATTCCCAACTCTCAGGACAGCGAGCCAACATTTAATTTCCCAATCAGTTTCGGTGGTCCAGGCGGCGAAGCATAGCATTATCGCGGTTTTATTTACTAAGTTCTTTTGATTAGCCATTTAACTTAAGTGGCTTAATGTCACCATACTTTTGACATTTTTTGTAACTTCGGAATCTGCATAAGGAACAAATCTTTTCCGAAACCCAATAAATTCACCATGGCGTTATTTAAACTTTCAATTAACAACCGCTCATACGACGCGGATGTGGAGCGAGACACCCCGCTTTTGTGGGTGCTCCGGGACAATCTCGGGCTTGTAGGCACTAAATACGGCTGCGGCATTGCACAATGTGGCGCTTGTACAGTCCATATGGATGGTAAAGCGGTGCGTTCTTGCGTGCTGCCTGTTTCCGCTGTTGGAAAAGCGAAGGTTACAACCATTGAAGGACTCTCTGAAAAGGGAGATCATCCCGTTCAGCAAGCCTGGGATGAGGTTGACGTAGCGCAATGTGGCTATTGCCAGGCCGGTCAGATTATGACAGCAGCTGCATTGTTGAAAGAAAAGCCAAAACCTACCGAAGAAGAAATCGTTTCTACCATGAGCGGCAACATTTGCCGTTGCGGCACTTACCACCGGATTCGCGAGGCAGTCAAAGTAGCAGCATCCAAAACCAACTGACCATGCAGACATTAGAACAAACTTCAAGGCGCAATTTCATGAAGATTGCGGCTGCGGCAGGTGGCGGGCTGTTTTTGGGTTTCAATTGGACCAATTCCACTGCATTGCCTGTGGTTGTAGATGCCAAAAGCATTGCAGCCGGCTCGATAAATTTCAACAGTTATTTGTCCATTGGCACAGATAATATCATAACAATTGTTTCGCCAAACCCGGAAATTGGACAAGGAATTAAAACCGCATTTCCAATGGTCGTGGCGGAAGAATTGGATGCAGATTGGAAACAGGTAAAAACGGTTCAGGGAAATCTGGACACCGGCATATTTGAAAGACAGGTTACAGGTGGAAGCGGCGCGGTGCCCCATTCATGGGAACGGCTTCGTAAAGCAGGCGCAACGGCGCGTCATCTTTTGATAGAAGCGGCCGCAGCAAAATGGAATATCCCTGCATCAGAGTTGACAACGGAGAATGGTAAAGTTTTACACAAAACTTCCGGTAAATCGGCTACTTATGGTGAATTGGCAGAGGCTGCTTCAAAGCTAACTGCCCCAACGGAGGTCAAATTAAAAAATGAAAAGGATTTCAAACTGATCGGACAATCTGTTCGGAATGTTGATAATCATAATATAGCCACTGGGAAGCCGCTTTTCGGACTTGATTTTTACAAGGAAGGAATGTTGTTTGCCTTAATCCAAAGACCAAAAGCATTCGGATTAAAATTGAAGTCTGTTGACTCCGCCGCGGCGAAAGCAATGCCGGGCATCGTGGATGTCGTAACATTTGAAAACAGTGTTGCCGTCGTGGGCAAATCCACCTGGCAGGTGAAAAAAGCCAAAGATGCGTTGAAAATTGAGTATGAAAAAGCAGCGGAACTTGAAAGCACTGCCGATCACAACCGCATTTTCTCGCAGTTAATGGATAATGGCGAGGCAACGGTAAGGCGTAAGGACGGAGACGTGGAAGCAGCATTTAAAAATGCTGCAAAGGTCATTAAGGCCGAATATCAATGTCCTTTCCTGCCACATAGCCCATTGGAGCCGATGAACTTCTTCGCGCATGTTCGTGAAGATGGCGTTGAGCTGGTTGGGCCTACGCAAACACCCGAGCGCGCACGTACAGAGGTTGCTAAACTTACTGGCATCGCACCAGAAAAAATAACGGTTGAAATTACACGCCAGGGCGGTGGATTCGGTCGCAGGCTTTCAGCTGATTTTGTAATTGAAGCAGCGCATGTTTCAAAACTTGTAAAAGCGCCGGTAAAAGTAGTTTGGACGCGTGAGGATGATATGACTGGCGGCACTTACCGTCCCGCGGTGCGTTATCGTTTTGAAGCGGCATTGGACAAAAGCGGAACATTGATCGGCTATAAATTACGTGGCGTAGGAATGAATTCAGGCAACTCCACCCGCGAAGACAATTTCCCTTCCGGATCTGTGGATAACCTGTTAATCGACTCGGTGGAGCATAAATCACCCATTACAACAGGCCCATGGCGCGCTCCGATCACCAATTTTCTCGCTTATGCAGAGCAATCCTTTCTGGACGAAGTAGCAGAGGCAGCCGGAAAAGATCCGGTCGCGTTCAGGCTCGAATTGCTTGAAAAAGCCAAGAAATCACCGGTTAATGCGATAAAATACGACGTGGACAGGATGATAGCTGTAATCAAGCTGGCGGCAGAAAAAAGCAACTGGGGCAAGAAAAAAGGCGTTTACCAAGGATTCAGTGTCTACTTTTCGCACAGATCATACGTTGCCCAAGTAGGCGAGATTGTAATGCAGAAAGGCAAACCGGTTTTGAAGAACGTTATTGCAGCAGTGGATTGCGGTATCGTAATTAATCAAAGCGGATCATTGCAGCAGGTAAGAGGTGGCGTTGTGGATGGCCTCGGACATGCCATGTATGGCAATATGACATTCAAAGACGGTGCGCCGGATCAGAGCAACTTCAATGGTTTTCGCCTGATCAGGATGAATGAAATCCCCGAAGTGGATGTGCATTTTGTGAACAATGGCATTTCCCCCACCGGCCTCGGCGAACCTGCTTTGCCCCCGGCTGGCGGAGCAATGGCAAACGCATTTTACAAAGCAACCAAGCAACGGCTGCGTAATCAGCCATTTGTGAACGAGGAAGCATTTAAAGGCATTTCGTAAAGAAAAAAAGAATACAGTCCGAGGCAGTAAGAGATGTATCATTGCATTATCTTACTGCCTTTTACTTGTCCCGATATTCCAAAACCACAACCATGAAAAGAATAACACTGCTCTTTGCTTTGATATGCCTGGCCATCAGTGCATTCAGGGTAATAGACTTCCCACAAGCTGAAATCTCCAACGGTGTCATCAATGCTAAACTGTTTTTGCCAGACAGTGCAAACGGTTATTATCGCGGTGTAAGGTTCGATTGGGCGGGTCAGGTGCCAACTCTTGAATACAAAGGACATTCTTATTTCGGGCAGTGGAACAGCACTTATGATCCTAAATTGCATGACGCCATCATGGGACCGGTCGAAGAATTTGTAGCGCTGGATTTTGACAAGGCCAAAGCAGGTGGAACATTTGTCAAAATAGGCGTAGGTGTTTTGGTAAAACCAGATGACAAAAAATACTCATTTGCCACCAATTACGAGATCAAAGATGGAGGCAAATGGACGGTGGATAAAAAGAAAGACCAGGTAACATTCACGCATACCCTGAAAGATCCAACCGGTTATGGCTATGTGTATACCAAGACATTGAAACTGGTAAAAGGAAAGCCTCAGCTTGTATTGGAGCACAGTCTTAAAAATACAGGATCCAAAGACATTGCCACGAGCACTTACAATCATAATTTTTTCATGATTGATAAAGAACCGACCAACGAGAATATCAGGATTGTATTCCCCTTTACCGTAAGTGGAGAGGGAGCAGGTTTTGGAACAATTATTAATGCAAAGGAAAAAACGCTGACCTATGCGCGGCCAGTTGTACCAGGCGATCAGGTTTTCAGCAGCGGGCTAAAAGGTTTTGGGCCAAATGCCAAAGACTACGATATTCGTATTGAAAACATCAAAACGTCAGCAGGCGTGAGAATAACGGGAGACAGGCCCTTGGAAAAATTGGTCTACTGGGCTAATCCCACAACCTCTTGCCCTGAACCATACATTCATATCAGCGCGAAGCCAGGACAAGAAACAAAATGGAATGTTAATTATGAATTTTACACTTTCTGAACGCGTCCCGCTAACTTCGCACACTTTCAATATTCATTAAATGGGATCGCATAAACATCTTGACAAGGCATCTGCAGCCGGGCTTCTGGTTGCATTAGGAATCATTTTTGGAGATATCGGCACCTCGCCGCTGTATGTAATGCAAGCGATTATTGGCAAAGAAATGATCTCTGAGGAGGTTGTTTACGGAGCCGTTTCATGCATTTTCTGGACTTTAACCCTCCAAACCACGCTGAAATATGTGATCCTTATTCTCCGTGCAGATAATAAAGGCGAAGGAGGGATTCTCGCATTGTATGCATTAGTAAGGAAAAATGCGCGCTGGCTAACCGTTCCGGCTATTATTGGTGCGAGCACATTGCTGGCTGACGGCATCATAACGCCGCCTATTTCCGTATCATCCGCAGTGGAGGGCTTACAAATTCTTTATCCCAATATTCAGACCATTCCCATCGTGATCGGAATTCTGACGCTGCTGTTCATCATTCAGATCTTTGGGACAACCATTGTCGGACGTGCTTTCGGACCGGTTATGATGATCTGGTTCGTGATGCTTGCCGTTTTAGGTGTGCACCAGGTAAGCGGGCATTTGGAAATATTAAAGTCGCTGAATCCGTACTACGGCTATCAGTTACTTGCAAACCATCCCGGCGGGTTTTGGATGTTGGGCGCCGTGTTTCTTTGTACGACGGGCGCAGAAGCATTATATAGCGATCTCGGGCATTGCGGGCGCGGGAATATCCGGGTGAGTTGGGTTTTTGTGAAAACCTGCCTCATTCTCAATTATTTCGGACAAGGTGCATGGTTAATTGCCCACACGGGAACCCATCTGGAAGGTAAAAAGCCTTTCTACGAAATTATGCCAGACTGGTGGCTCCTGCCCGGGATTGCGATTGCAACCATGGCGACCGTCATTGCCAGCCAGGCCTTGATAAGCGGTTCATTTACATTGATTTCCGAGGCGATCCGCCTCAATTTCTGGCCTAAGGTGCGATTGGTCTACCCAAGTGATCAGAAAGGCCAGCTATATGTGCCAAGTGTAAACTGGCTTTTGTGGGCCGGCTGCATAGGGATTGTCCTTTATTTCAAGGAATCATCACACATGGAAGCAGCTTATGGTCTGGCTATTACAATGACAATGATTATGACCACAATTCTCATGTCGGTCTATCTATATGTAAACAAAGTGCAAAAGTGGCTGCTTGCGATTTTTATTGTAGTCTATCTGGCAATTGAGGGGGCTTTTCTGGCTGCTAACCTGCTGAAATTTATGCACGGGGGATGGGTTTCCCTGTTGCTTGCAATGGTCATTGGTTTTGTTATAACGGTCTGGCTTAGAGCCTATTTTATCAAATTAAGACTTACAGAGTTTGAAAGTCTGGAAAAGTACATAGGACCTTTGCGTGAGCTTAGCAATGATATTAGCATTCCTAAATACTCCACCCACCTGATTTTTATGTCCAATGCGTCGCATGAATCCGAAATCGAGACGAAGATCATTTACTCCGTCTTTTACAAGCGCCCCAAACGCGCCGATATTTACTGGTTTGTGCATGTAGAAACGACCGATGAGCCATATACGATGGATTATCACGTCAACATTCTTGCTGAGGATGATGTTATTAAAGTAACATTCAGGTTAGGTTTCCGAATTGAGCAACGCATAAATCTGTTTTTCCGCAAGGTGGTTGAAGATATGGTGGCTAATAAGGAAGTTGATATTACCAGCCGTTATGAGTCTTTGAACCGCCAGAACATAACCGGCGACTTCCGTTTTATCGTTCTTGAACGTTATCTTTCACTTGAAAACAATCTGCCTTTCATGGAGGAGGTAATCATGAAGATTTATTTTGCAATTAAAAGCATTACAACTTCGGAAGATAAATGGTTTGGGTTGGATAGCAGTGCGGTCAAAGTCGAAAAAGTGCCGCTGGTGCTGACGCCAAGCGAGAAGATCCGGATGAAAAGAGTATATAGCTAGTTCGTCGCGTAGAACTATTTAGTGTTATTTATAAGGCTGTAATTTTATTCCAAAATTTCAAATTGAGACTTTTGGGTAAGACAATGCGCAATTTGTGGATAAGTTATTTATAACTAGTAAGATACAACCCTTAACACTTATTACGAGTACGCAAAAATGCCCGCTATCAGGGCCTAAACATGCAATTACGAAATTCTGCATTTTGAGCCTGACTTATTGGTTTCAGGAATAGTTTTGGATGTAACTGAATGTATCACATCATTAGTAAACTAACTGAACTGAAAATGAGAACTTTAAAAACTTTTATCCTGATATCAGCATTGGCTTTCTCTGCTGTCAGCTATGCTCAGACAGTCCCGACAACGCCTACGTCACCCGCGCAGCCGCAAAGTGTG